>CALATF010000045.1 GCA_937891595.1 uncultured Clostridia bacterium | reverse complement strand
CCTATAACTCCATTAAATCCTGTTGTGCCTTGATATTCATCTTTTACAGAGAAGCTAGGAAGAGTAACTACAGGGAAAACATCTTCGTCCCAGTTTACAGTTGTGTCTTCAATATCTGTTTTTTCATCTTCTGCGATAATAATGTTATCTGTAGAAGCGTCTTTTAATTCTAGTGTAGGTTTAATTGTATCTTTAACTTCAACAACAAAAGATTTTGTAGTAGAGTTCGTTGTTTTATCTGTAGCAGTCATTGTAATTGTATATTTGCCAACTGCTTTTGGTGTAAATTCTAAACCATTTAACCATGAACTTCTAATTTTTCCGTCATTACCAACAACAGAGAAAGTCATTTTATCAACTGTTAATTCTTTATCGTCATTATCAGATACTTGAAGGTTTTTCAAGTAATAAGTTTGTCCTAATTGAATAGTAGCTTCTGAACCAATTAATCCTGAAATAACAGGAGCTTCTCCATCTAAAGCAGATTTAATTACATAAGCATAAGTTGTTACGTTATTTCCACCATCAACAACAGAATAAATAACTGTATAACTATCTGCTTTATTAGCTGTGAATGTTACTCCTGGGAAATTATATTCATAAATATAACCATCCATTCCTGAGTTATCAACTAATTTGCAATAGTAACCATCTACTTCGCTGTAATCGTAAGAAATTCCATTTGAATCTAAAATTTTAACACTAATTTGTGCTGAATTTGTATCATCATAGAATTTAATACCATGAACAGTAATATCTTTAAATTGTTTGTTATCTTGGTCTTCAGTAGAACCATCTTTAAGTGTTGATTTAATAATAGGAGCTAAAGCATCATCTACATATTTAATGGAAATATTATATATACCTACGCCGATATTATCCCCTGGGTTTGTTAAATCTGCAATTTCTGAAATATCTGTATAAGCAGACATATCATCATATGCTAAAGCAACAATATCAAAAGATTTTGATTCTGTTTCTTTTGCTAAATCATAAATAGATTT
The DNA here is from genome assembly GCA_937891595.1 of uncultured Clostridia bacterium. Taxonomy (GTDB): domain Bacteria; phylum Bacillota; class Clostridia; order Christensenellales; family UBA1242; genus UBA7862. The sequence continues at coordinate 11,344 of CALATF010000045.1, read as the reverse complement.
TTTAACTTCAGAAGGGTCTGTAGAAACAACAATTTCATCATTTGTATTGAATGTTAATTTATTGTTTTCATCTAATTCAATAGGAAGATAATGTTCACCAACAACAATATAATATTTTATAAGAAGTTTGTCGTCTACTTCATCTTGAATATCAGGTTTAGAAACTGTAATTTTTTGACCTTTTACAACTTTACCTATAGTAGAATCTGCAAATTTAACAGTTGGAGCTTTTGCATCAACATCACTAGCTTTGCCTTTAACTAAAGTAAATGTAAATGAATTACCTGTGTTATTTTCAAATTTACCGTCACGAACTGAATATTGAATTGTATAAGTTCCTGCACCGAATAATTTTGAATCTAATCTAATATAAGCAACTTGTGTAGATTTTGCTCTAATTAAATCTTTGCCTGAAAGTTTTTCTGCTTTAATTGTTACATATTGATAATCTTCAAATAATTTATCAATATCTTCTAAACTTGTAATTTCAGCAATTTCCTTCTTACTTGGTTCTAAATCATTTTCAGTATTTGAATATGTGATATAGAAATTTTCTTTTGAATAGAAATTGTTATTATAAATAACATAGTTTTTAGCAATATAGTTTTTGAAATAAATAATATTTTCAACATCTATATTTTTACTATCACTTTTTGCATCATAATCTGTATTACCTACAGAGTTTTGAATATTCATGCTAAAGTTTTTAGTTTCATTTTCTGAATTGATGAAAGCATTTTCAGATTTTAACACTCTTGTAATAAGTTCTAATTCATCAAAATCTTTGAAATTATCTTCAATATATAAAGCAGGAACAGCTATTTCAACAGGAGTTGTTTCGTCAATATAATATTTTTTAGGAATGATGTATGAATAGTCATCTAAAACTAATGTATTTGCTTGGTCTTCATAATCATAGCTATTTACATATTTAACTGTAGGTTCTGTTCTATCAATTACCTCTATTACATCTTTATAAGCGTCTGCATTTTTATCAGTATTTCCATAAAAATCTACAGCGTTAAAATAAATAATATAGTCGCCTTCTTTATGAGCTACAAAGTAAACACCTTTACTATCTGAGCCCATAGTAATTGTTTCAGCAGAAACATCATATTTACTATTTTTGCTATCTACATATTTTACGATATATGAATAATGAGCATTAACTACAGATTTGTTTTCATTTTTATTAACAGCTTTAACTGCTGGTAAATATATTTTTTCTTCCACAGATGTTTCAGATTTTTTGATTTGAGCTGACATAGAAACAGCTATTTCAATATCGCCTTTTTTGAAAGAAGTGCTTCCATCTATTGTACGGCTAACATAAGCATCTGGGCTTGTAGCACTCATATAATTTGTAGTGTTATATAATTTATAGGTTATAATGTTTTTACCAGAATTAGCTTTAAATTTATAAGCAATATTATTATAAAAAGCTTTATCTGAATTATATAAGCTAGCATCTTCGTCTAATTTTAAAGCTTTACCTTCTGCAGAGGTTTTTAAAATAGAATTTGTAACAGTTTCTTCCCCTGAAGCTTTAACTTCAATTATTAAAACTGGTAAATTTTCACTTTCACTTTGTTTAGTTATTTCATATGCCCAGTATTCTTGATAAATATTTTTGCCTTGAGCTAAAACAGGGTCATTTTCTACTGGAACTGGACAATTATTTTCATTTATCCAAACATTTTCAAATTTTTTGTATTCAGCTACGAAATATTCGCTTGCAGATTGGTCACCAAGAATGAATTTTTCAATCATTTTACCGTTTTGGTCATAAAGCAATGGCAAACTTACTGTTACAGTTGTATCTACTCCTTGGTTAGTATCAATTTTGTCTGGCATAACAATAGAGTTGTTTGAAGCAAATTCTATAGCGTAAGAATCAGCTGTTACCTCTATTTCGTAAATATTTGATAATGTCCAAATACCATTTGCATTTTGATTTGCATATTGAACAGTATACATACCTACTTCGTTAGCTTTAACTTGATAATATTTTTCTTCAGCATCTAATGTAACAAGATTAGTATCTACTGGTTCATTTTCTTCGTTAAGCAATGAAACACCATGAGGAGTTTTGATATCTATTCTTGTTGGGCTTACTGCTGATGCATCATCCGGCAAAACATCCCCTACACTTGTAACAAATACTGTTGCAGGGATATAAATATCTTCATATCTCTTAACATTTGTTGGGATATTTTTAACAGTAACGATATCTCCTTCTTTTGTTGTGTTTGTTTTTTCATTTGAATAATTGTAAGTGTTATTAGCACTTGCCTTTACCCATGAAAAAATAGATTGTGTAACATTTAACAATGCTGAGCCTAAAGAAACACAGCAAGTAATGATAACCATCAATCCTGTTACGAGTAATTTTCTTAATCTAGTCATATAACCTCTCCTACTTTTTTACAAAAAAATCTAAAAATATAAAATTTTCAGTTATTTCCTCTATGATAAAATGCTGTAAATTATATTTTTTGTTAAAAAAATACAATTAAACGACATAATACATAAAGCGAAATTATTGTACATCATATGCATAGTGTTGTCAACCGATATTCCAAAAAATGTTATAGAGTATTTTTCTTTATTTGTATTAATAAAAAAATAAAAGTGTTATATCTAATTTTGAAATATCTTTAAATACAAAGGTAGTTTTTGTGTTTTTTTACAAAATATGTAAATTTAGTTGGAAAGGATAAAAGTAGACATAATTAAATAAAAGATAACAAAAAAATAAATTTAATTTAATTAAACAATTATTCTTTTGCCCTACTAGTTATATAATATATTAATATAATAATATAATTATCCTTAATTATATGCAGAAAAAAATGTAATAAAAAAGCTATTAAGAAAAATCTTAATAGCCATTTTCTTTTGTATTGTAACTTTTATTAGCAGTTAGAAGTGTTACCGCAACCACATAAACAGTTAATAATTAGGATTAATAAAATTAAAGTACAGCAATCACAACCTTGACCTAAGCCACCACCACAATTACATAATAACAATAAGATTATAATCCAGCAACAGTTGTTTCCACCACCGAAACCACCACAGCCATGACCGCAATGGTCATTTCCAAAAAAGCCGTTCATATGTAAATCCTCCTAAAAAATTTTTCTCAAGTAGATTTTTCATTTTTTTCTTTTTTTCTTACGAATGAAAAATTTGCAAATTTTCTTTTGTATTCCAAAAAGCACTTATCATTAGCTTACATTTCATATTATTAAAAGTTAATTAAAAATGTTAACGCTTTTATATTAAAAAATAAAAAAACTAGAAAAAATATAAATTTTCCTAGTTTTATTTATAAAAATTAAAAATTCGAGTTTATAGTTATAATTCTAAATTTTTTAACTAAATAACATCTGTTTGATTTTATCTTTAAGCATTTCTACCCCTTTATTTTCTTTTGCACTAATTAAAATGGTATCTGTTGGAACTTCGAAAGGTTTAGAAAGTTTATCTATTTTATTAAAAATTTTGATTGTAGGAATTTTATCTGCCCTAATTTCTTTTAAAACATTTTCAACAACTTCTATTTGCTCTTTATAATTTGGGTTTGAAATATCAATTACATGCAATAACAAATCGGCATCGGCTGTATCTTCAAGAGTAGCATTAAAGGCTTGAATAAAAGCATGTGGAAGTTTATCTATAAACCCGACTGTATCTGTTAAAACAATTTGTTGATTGTTATCTAACCACAAATTCCTTGAAGTTGTGTCAAGGGTAGCAAATAATAAATCGTCTGCATAAATACCTGCTTTAGTTATTGTATTCATAAGAGTTGATTTCCCGGCATTTGTATAACCAACAATAGCTACTTGTTTAACTTGGTTCTTTTTACGCGAACTTTTGCGAATTAAGCGTTGTTCCTTTAATTTTACAATTTCTTTTTCAAGTTTATTTATATTTTCTCTTATAGCTCTTTTATCTGTTTCTAACTTAGTTTCTCCCGGGCCCCTCATACCAACGCCTGCACTACCAAATCTACCAGAAGTATTTGAAACGCTACTAATTCTTGGCAACGTATATTTAAGTTGAGCTAACTTTACTTGCAACCTACCCTCATTTGTTGTTGCCCTACCTGCAAAAATGTCCAGTATTAACATTGATCTATCAATAACTTTTACTTTTACTATATCGCTAATATTATTTATTTGCGAACCTGTTAATTCGCAATCAACAACAACCACATCTGCTGAAAGTTCTTCTACTAAAAGTCTTATTTCTTCTACTTTACCAGAACCTAACAAAGTTGACGCATTTTGTTCCTTTATATTCTGAAATGCGCTACCTACTACTTCAAGACCTGCTGTATAGCACAAACTTTCTAATTCTTCTAATGCATGGGTAAAGTCACAATGATTTTTATTAAATGCAACTCCTACAATAATTGCTTTTTCTTTTTGTTTTGCAGTTTCGTTTAAATTATTTTTTTTCATATAAATATTTTACACAATTATTTAAAAAAAACAAACAAAAATTAATTTTGTATTATTTGCCCGTTATTTACATCTACCAAGCTAGCTAAAATATCTCCATTTTTACAAACAAGTAAAACATACCAGTAAACACTAGACATTTTACTATCATTAGACACAATTTTTATAAATATTTCACCTTCTAGTCTATCCTCTACATAATATTTACTTAAATTATCTTTATGTTTATTCAAAAAAGATTGTAAAGCAGATTTATATGTTATGTTCCAGCTTTTAGACCAACACGTCAAATTTAAATTTTCGTTAATATCCTCAAGATATAAGCTAATAACATCACTATCATTTACTTGTTTTTCAATATCAAATACAAAAGTGCCATCAAAAGGGTTCTTCTCTAGTTCTCCCTCATAAGACTTATCATTAATTTTTAAAACAAATTTTGGAGCAGATTTTTCAAATGAATAATTAAATTTTACTGTAAGCACACCAAAATCTACAAGTGGGCTTGTTTCACCATCCATTATATAATTACTTTCCCTTTGTCCTGAAGTAAATGTTACTATAAAATTACCCCCATTCCCAACAAAAAGGTTTTTACGGTATTCACTTAATACGTTTATAGAACTTTCATAATTATTTTGGTTATTTTTATTACATGCAACACCTACTACACAAAATAGAACTGAAATTAATATAGGAAATATTGTTTTAAAAATGTTTTTAATTTTACTCATATTTTATAAATATGTTGCCTTATTAAAAAATAAAACAAAAAAAGATTAGAAAAAATATCTAATCCTTTAAAAATTTATTTTAAATCTATGCTTGTCATACGCATTTGGTATTTACCGCCTATAAAATCGGTGTTTAAAAAAGTTTCTATCATGTTAATTGCTAATTCTAAAGAGGTTACTCTACCCCCAAAAGTCAAAGCATTAATATTATTATGTTTTCTAGCAAGTTCAACTTCTTCAACGCTATGACCCACAGCACTAAAAACACCTTTGTTTTTATTAAGAGCAATATTTACACCTATGCCAGAACCGCACAAAGCAATTATCTTGCTGTTTTTATCATCATTAAACTTTTGCATAATTTTGTTTATATAATCTGGGAAGTTATCTTGTTCATCTAATTTATAAGCACCTACGTCTAAATATCTATAACCTTTAACATTAAAATATTCTTTTATTTTTTCCTTTAATTCAAAACCACCATGGTCACAACCTAAAATAATCATAAACAATTCTCCTGTATATAATTTTAAATATTTACTTATATTTTATACAAATAAAGACTTAATTAAAAATATAACACTTGTTTTAAGTTTTGAATAATCAATGTAAGAATGATTATCATATACTGCTTCATGAACATAACTTTCTATTAAGTTCATAGCTAAGTGTATATTTTCATTTGTAATATTTTTGTATTCAAGATTTTTTAATTTTTGAGTAAAACTTATAGTAATATCATCTTGCATTTTAACAAAGGTGCTATTTATTTCTTCATCTGACTGAGCTACAGAATTTAACTCTCTGTGAATGCTATAATATTTCTTATGTAAAATTTCTGCTAAATCTAAAATATCCACTACTAATTTTTCTACGCTTTGTTTTTCGCCTAAATTATCAAGTAATTCAAAAATAGGTTGATAAACATTTTGAACATATTCATTTAAAACATCTTTTAAAATATCTTTCTTATCTTGAAAATAACCATATACAATTCCAGTTGAAACACCTGCTTTTTTTGCAATCTGAGCAGTATTTGTTTTAAAAAAACCTTTTTGTGCAAACAGCATACTCCCCGCTTGTATTATTTTGCGTTTTGTTTCAATAGACCTTTGTTGAATAGGTTGTCTTATTGATTTTTGCATATTTTTAATATTTATCTCCTACCTATAAAGTATACAACATTTAGTTTATATCTTAAAAAACAATTAGTCAAATAAAAGAAATTTAAAAAAATATGTTGATTTTTGTATGACAATTTGGTATATTCTAAAATGTGAAAAATATTTCACTTTTAAAGAGGTTTATATGATAAATAAGTTATCTATTAATCAATCTGGGCATTTATCTGACCTTGTAATAGGTCAAAAAGCTAAAGTTTTAGCATTACATAATAATAACAAAGCTTTAAGAAGAAGATTGCTTGACATGGGCATAACGAAAAACGTTATTATAACAATAAAAAAAATTGCCCCGCTTGGAGACCCTGTAGACATAGAATTGCGCGGATACGAGCTTTGTTTAAGGCTTGACGATATGAAACAAATTGATGTAGAGGTGATAGAATGAAAATAGCACTGATAGGTAACCAAAATAGCGGAAAAACTACTCTATTCAATTCTTTAACTGGCTCAAATCAAAAAATAGGCAACTGGCCGGGCGTTACGGTTGAAAAAAAATCTGGCTTTTTAAAAGGCAATAATGAATTTGAAATTATTGATTTACCTGGAATTTATTCATTATCTCCTTATACTAACGAAGAAGAAATATCAAGAAATTTTTTACTTAATGAAACTCCAGATTTAATTATAAACATAGTAGATGCTACTAGCATTGAAAGAAGTTTATATCTAACTACACAGCTAATGGAACTTGACACAAAAATAGTATTAGCTTTAAACATGTGTGATTTATTAGAAAAGAAAGGATTAACAATTAACGAAAGTATTTTATCTAAAGAACTAGGCTTACCTGTTGTTAGAATTTCTGCTTTAAAAAAATCTGGAATTAATCAGTTAGTCGACATTATTAAAGAAAATAAATTTGTAAAAACTCAAACTAAAATTTACGAAAAAGAAATTGAGAAATCTTTAGACTTAATATCAAATAACTTAAATTGCAAAAATAAACGCTTTATTTCGGTAAAATTATTAGAACGAGATGAAAAAACAAACATACAAATAGACACTTCTCTACTTAATAAAGAAATAAAAATTATAGAAGAAAAATATGATAGTGATACTGAAGAAATAATAGCTAATCAAAGATATAATTTTATAGTTAAAGCAAAAGAAAAATGCGTCACTCAAAAAAATAAAAAAACACAAACCATAACGGACAAGCTTGATAAGGTTTTTTTAAATAAATGGCTTGCTATTCCTATTTTTGTAGCAATTATGGGGCTTATATATTTTCTATCTGTTGGGCTTGTAGGCTCTTATACAGTTGAATTAGTTGATAGTCTTTTTACATTTTTAAGCGATAAGATATCAATATGGTTAACTTCAATAGGCGCTAGCGACTGGGCAGTAAGCCTTGTTTGTGACGGAATTATCGCTGGAATGGGCGCTGTAATAAACTTTGTACCTCAACTTATTATTTTGTTTATATGCATTGCGCTACTTGAAACAACTGGATATATGAGTAGAATTTCCTTTTTCTTTGATAAAATTTTTAGAAAATTTGGATTAAGTGGAAAATCTTTAGTTCCTTTTATTGTTGGCTCAGGATGTTCTGTTCCTGCTATTATGACAACAAGAACTATTGAAGATGAAAATGAAAAGCAAGCGACTATAATGTTAACACCTTTTATTCCTTGTTCTGCAAAATTACCCATTATAGCTTTATTTGCAAACTACTTTTTTATTAATTCATGGCTTGTTACTGTTTCACTTTACCTATTGTCTATAGTTTTAATTATTTTATCTGCTTGGTTACTAAGAAAGTTTTTCTTTAAAGGCAAAAGTAATACTTTTATCAGCGAATTACCTGAGTATAAATTACCTAATTTTTCTTACATAGCCAAAGATGTTTGGGACAAATCTTGGTCATTTATAAAAAGAGCTGGAACAATAATTTTATTATGTTCTATTATTATTTGGTTTACAGTTTCTTTTGACTGGAGTTTTAACTATGGTGTAGATGTTGAAAATAGTATTCTTGCTAGCCTTGGTAACTGTTTTGCATGGTTCTTCTACCCTATTGTTGGAAACTATAGTTGGGCAATAACTGTTAGTGCAATACAAGGTTTGGTAGCAAAGGAACAAGTAATTTCTAGTATGGCTGTAATAGCAGGGCTAGCAGAAGGAGCAACTGAAGGAGCATTAATTTTTAGTTCCACTGGCATATTTAACTTTTTAACACCTTTATCCGCTTACGCTTTTATGGTATTTAATTTATTCTCCGCACCTTGTTTTGGTGCAATAGGAGCTATGCACAAAGAATTTGGTAGCACAAAGAAAACACTTATTGCCATAGCCTTTCAAATAGGTTTAGCATGGGTGCTTTCAACACTAATATATTGTATAGGAAATTTGATATTACTTTTATAAAAGGGGAAAAATATGAACTGGATTGATTTTTTAATAGTTTTGATTGTTGCTATTATTGTTGGATTAATTATCTTTTTTAATATTAAAAATCACAAAAATGATACTGGCTGTTCAAAATGCCCTTATTCAAAAAACTGCAAAGTAACAAATTGCAATCATAAAAACAAAGAGGAAAATTTAAATAGCCAGGTAAAAAAACAATCAGATTAAAAAAAGTAAATAAAAAAGAGATTAAGTAAAATTCTTAATCTCTTTTTTTAACTAATAAAAAGTTATTTTAATTTATATATTTTAAAACAATTTTTAATCAAAAGTTTAAAATTGTTTTAATTCTTTAATTTCCTCTCCCTGTTCAAAAACACAATAGCTAGTAAAGCCTTGTTCAGCAAGTCTATTTAATGCTTTACCCAACTTATTTGGCATTTCAAGTAGAGTAACATAAAATTTGTCTTTTAATGTTTTTCCATAATTCATTGCTTTTATAAAATTAGATTCATTATATAAAATTGCTAATTTTGTTTTACCATCTTCAATTACATTTTCTTTTTCTTTTAAAATAGAAAATATTCTTTCAAATCCTATTGAAAAACCTACGGCAGGAACAGAAGATCCCGTGAATTTACCAACTAAGTTATCATATCTTCCACCACCGCCTATAGAGCACGAAAAATCTTTACTTTCTATTTCAAAAACAGCACCCGTGTAATAACCTTGACCACGAACAAGAGAAATGTCAAATTCTATTTCATATTTATCTTGAGCTAGTTTTTTAACACTGTTTATAATATATTTTAATTGTTCTATTTCTGACATATCACCACATATATCAGTTAATTTTTCAACATTAACAGGTAAAGATGAAATGAAAGCACAAAGTTTTTCAATAGCATTAGCATTAAATTCTTTTTCAGTTAGTTCTTGTTTTATACCTTCTAAACCTATTTTATCCAACTTGTCAAAAGTAATACAAACAGAATCTAATTGTTCAGTTAAAAAGCCACAAGATACAAGAAGTTGTTTTAATATTCTTCTATCATTAATTCTAATTTTAAAGTTTCTAAGCCCAAGATTAAGCAAAGCTGAAGCAGTTGTATCAATAAGTTCAACTTCACAATTTGGATTTTGTGACCCAAGAATATCAATATCACACTGAACAAACTCTCTATCTCTACCCTTTTGAGGTCTTTCTGCACGGTAAACTCTATCAATTTGAATACACTTAAACACTGTTGGTAAATTTGCCTTATTATTAGAATAAAACCTTGTTAAAGGCAAGGTCAAATCATACCTTAGACCTAAATCTGCTAAATTATTATATTCTCCATTGTTTATAGACGAAGCAAACTTTTCACCTCTTTTTAATATTTTATAAATAAGGTTTAAGTTATCCCCTCCGTCACTTTTTTCTAAGTTTTCAATATCTTCTAAAATAGGAGTATAAATTCTTGTAAAGCCTTGACTTTTGTATGTTTCTAGAATTTTAGCTTGCATATAATCTCTTAGTTCAGCTTGTTTTGGCAAATAATCGTTAGTTCCCTTAACTGGTGTAGTTTTCATTATTTTTATCCTTTTAGATTTAATTATTTAAAAATTAAGTTTAATTTTCTTTTGCTTCTTCTCTAGCTTCTGATTGTTCTTTTTTAATAAAGATGTCTTTTTGTGTTTTATATGTTTTTAAAGCTCTTTGATATGCTATTGAAAGTCTTGGAATATTATACCTGAGTACCATTATAGGTAATAAATGTAAAAATAAATTAATTAACGCAATAGGCAAACCTATTCTTAAAAAATATTTTGGCAATGGAAATAACATTATTAAAAAACCGACTATTATTCCTGCTATATGCCCTATAATGCCTTTATTTGACTCTATAATAAAAAGTTCTATATATTTAGGATTATTAGGGTCATTAATCTTGTTCTTTCTAAAGCCTCCTAATGCACCTAATTCCCAAACCTTATCTTTCCAAGATTTAATGTTTAACTTATCATAAAACTTACGTTCCTCTTTCGAAACATTAAAAAACTTTTTGTCTAAAGTGAATTTATTATTAGGAAATGAATGAACAACGCCTGCTGCTATACCAACAATACAAAATTCAATTATAACACCTAAAGTGGTAGCACTTATAACCCAAAGCCCGCTGTAATTAAAATTGTAAACTCCCAGCAAAATATTAAGACCGGAAATTAATAATATTCCAAAAATCATAATGCTTAAATACAAAATCATAAGTAAATTCTCTCTCTTTAATGCTTTATATAATAATATACTTTTAAAAATAAAGCAATTTAAACTTTTGTAAACTTAATGTTAACAATCATAAGTTAGTTCAGTTTTATAAAAATCTTCATAAGTCTCTTTCCAAACTTTAAAATTTTCATTCATCATAAATTCTATATTTTCATTTTTAGTTTTGTTTTTATCAGCATAAATAGGTGGCAAAATATTAATAGTATATTCTTGTACAAAAAATCCATCTGCATCTAAAACGTCACTATCTTCCATTGTTATAAAAAATGGTATAACCGGAACATTATTACTTATTGCAAATTTAAACGCACCTGGCTTCAATGGCCTTGGTTT
>CALATF010000044.1 GCA_937891595.1 uncultured Clostridia bacterium | reverse complement strand
CACTACCAAAGTTACCATGCCCGCTAACAAGAAGTTCATTTGTGTTAAATGGTTGTGCCATTCTTACCATTGCATCATAAACAGATTTATCACCATGAGGGTGATATTTACCTAAACAGTCTCCAACAATACGGGCTGACTTTCTAAAAGGTTTATCAGGCGTAACACCAAGTTCTAACATAGAATAAAGAATTCTTCTTTGAACTGGTTTCAAACCGTCTTCAACCCTAGGCAATGCTCTATCTAATATAACGTGTTCAGAATAAGGTATCATAGATTCATGTAAAACGGTATCTAAATTTTTGTAAAGCATTCCGTCAATAACATCTTCACCAGAATTTTCACTTATAACTTTTTCAACTATGTCAACTTTAGATTTTACAGATTCCTGAGAGTTATCATTCCCAAAAACATCTCTGCCAACATTAACTTCAATATCACTAATGTCTTTGTTCATTTCTTTCACATCATCAATCATTTTAGAATTTTCATCGTTAATAAAAAATTCTTTGTTATTAATTTCTGAATTACTTTCTTTAGAAATATTTTTATTAACTTTAACTTTTACACTTTTTGTAGTTTCTTCGTTTTCAACATTATCTACATTGTTAGTTGTATTATTGTTTTCAAAATTATCCAATTCTACATTACCTTCTTCTTTGTTACTTTCTTGTTTTGTCTCTTCTAACGTTTCAAAATCTTCTTCTATTCGTTCTATATCTTCAAACTCTTTTTCTTTTTCAATTTCTAAAACTTGTTCATCTTTATCTTCAACATAATTATTTTTATTATTTGTTTTTTCAAAATCTACTTCATAATTATTTTCTTTCAAATCACTTTGTTTTTCAAGTTCTACACCGGTGTTTTTACTCTCTTTTTTAACAGTGTCTTCATCCAGAAAATTGCATTCTTCTTTTTTACTTTTAACCTTATTATGTTTATATACATCAGTTTTAACGTCCTTATTTAGCCCTATTTTAATTTTAGTGTATTCTTGAAGTATTTGTCCATTTACACACTCGTCGTCTAAATCTTCCGTTTTTTCATCTGAAAAGAACGCGTTTAATCGTTCCTTTTGTTTTATTTTTTCTTCTTTGTCCGTTCCTTTAAAAAATTCGCTAAGACTGTTTATACTTTCTTTCGGGACTTCGACTTCACTTTCTTCATAAAACTTTTTTCTTTGTGAAAGTAAGTTCTTAACACCTTCTTCACTACTTAATACATCGTCAAAAGAAAACTGCCCATCTATAGGTTCAAGGTTAACTCCTTCATCATCTTCTGCATCCTCTTCCCTAACATACAGTTCCTCCAAACCTATTTGTCCATCAATAGGTTGTAAGTTATTATTAAGTTGTTCGTCATCAATAAACTCGTCTTCACTCATAAATTAAATAACTAATCTCCTATCGACATAAAACTATCAACTTTATTAAAGTCTACATACTCAGATAAATATTTTTTTCTAGAATCTACATCATCTCCCATAAGAGTGGTAATTAAAAGTTCTGCATTAGCAACGTCATCAATTCCTACTCTTACAAGCGACCTTTTTTTAGGGTCCATAGTTGTTTCCCAAAGTTGTTCTGGGTTCATTTCACCAAGTCCCTTATATCTTTGAATTGCATAACCTTTACCAAATCTCTTAATGGCATCTGGTAATTCTTTGTCAGAATAAACATATTCAACTTGGTCTTTTTTAGATATTTTATAAAGAGGTGGCATGCCAATATAAACATTACCATTTGTAATAAGCTCTTTCATATATCTAAAGAAGAAAGTTAATAATATTGCCCTAATGTGAGCACCGTCTTGGTCAGCATCAGATAAAATAATAACCTTATGAAATTTTAAACTACTAATATCAAAATCTTCACCAACACCTGTTCCAAGTGAAGCAATAATAGTTCTTATTTCTTCATTAGCTAAAACTTGGTCAAGTCTTTTCTTTTCAGCATTCAAAGGTTTGCCTTTAAGTGGTAATATAGCTTGGTAAGCTCTGTCTCTAGCTTGTTTTGCACTGCCACCAGCACTATCACCCTCAACAATAAATAATTCATTTAACTCTGCTTTCCTATTAGAACATGCAGCTAATTTTCCAACTAAACTTGAATGGTCAATACTGTTTTTTTGTCTTGTTAATTCTTTAGCCTTTTTAGCTGCAAGTCTAACACGTGCAGCCCCTTTAGCTTTATCCATTATAACATCAGCTATCTTAGCATTTTCTTTTTTTGCAAAAAACTTATTAAGTTCTTTTACAACAATACCTTCAACAATGTTTTTTACTTCAGGATTTCCAAGTTTTGTTTTTGTTTGCCCTTCAAATTCAATATTACGCATTTTAACAAGTAATACTGCTGAAATACCTTCTCTATAATCTTCGCCTAAAAGATTATCTTCCTTATCTTTTAATAAGTTTAATTTTCTAGCAATATCATTCATTGCTTTTGTTAAACCAACTTTAAAACCAGTTTCGTGTGTACCACCTTCACTTGTAGGAATGTTATTTACATATGAAAAGAAACTTTCAGTATAACTATCTGTGTATTGAATTGCAGCTTCCATTTTTAAAGAATCTGTTTCACCTTCAATGTAAATTGCAGGTTTAAAAAGATTAGTTTTAGCTTCGTTTAAGTAACCTATAAAATCAACTAAACCACCATCATATTTATAATTATGAACATTTTCCTCTTGTTCATCATTAAATTCAATTTCTATACCTTTGTTTAAGAAAGCTAATTCTCTTAATCTTCTTCTAATAATAGTAGACTCTAAAACATTACTTAAAAAAATTCTATTATCAGGTAAGAATGTAATTTTTGTACCAGTCTTGTTTGTTTTGCCAACTTCAGTTAAAGGTTTTTGAACTACACCACCATGAACTTTTCCTTTTGAGTCTTCAACACTAGCAAAAGAAATCTCATACATTTTACCATTTCTATAAATAGTAGCATTTAAATAACTACTTAAGGCATTTGTTACAGAAGCACCAACACCGTGTAAACCACCAGAATAACTATAGTTACTAGAATCAAACTTACCACCAGCGTGTAGTTTTGTAAAAATAAGCTCAGCACCCGAAACTTTATAAGTTGGGTGAATATCAACAGGAATGCCTCTACCATTATCCTCAACAGTAGCACTACCATCTTTGTGTAAGGTTACAGAAATTTTAGAACCATGCCCATTCGCAAGTTCGTCTATACTATTATCAACAATTTCCCATAAAATATGGTGAACACCTTTACTACCAGTGCTACCAATATACATACCAGGGCGAAGTCTAACAGCATCTAACCCCTCTAATACTAAAAGGTCCTTTGAATCATACGTCTTAGTCACGTTAAAGAAAATCCTCCTTAAAAACGCTAATTTTATTTTCTCTATTTTAACATAATCCCATTTAATTTCCTAACAATTATACAATAAAATTTAAAAATTTTTGCACTAAATAAATTTATATAAAAATCGTATAAATAAATATAAATAAAGGTGAATAATTATTCAAAAACTTCAATTACTAGCTAACCAAAAAAGTTATTAATTTACAATTTTTTACAAATTATTTTAATTTATTTTTATCTTTTTACATACAATAATTTTATGAAAACAATTATTTTAACAGGTGGCGGTACGGGTGGCCACGTAATCCCCCACTTAGGGTTATTACCATTAATAAAAAAAGATTTTAATAAAATAATCTATATAGGCACAAACGGCATAGAAAAAGAAATAATTTCAAAACAAAAAGATATCATCTTTGAAACAATAACAGCCTCAAAATTAAAAAGAGATTGCTTTTTAAAAAATTTGGCAATCCCATTTAAAATAATATCTAGCATAAATCAGGCAAAAAAAATATTAAAAAAATATAAACCTGATGTGATTTTTTCTAAAGGCGGATATGTTTCAATCCCCGTCTGTATCGCAGGAAAACTACTCAAAATTCCTATAGTTAGCCACGAGTCAGATTTAACTATAGGTCTAGCAAATAAAATTATATATAAAACTTGCACAACTTTCTGCACCTCTTTTGAAAAAACATCCCAAAATTTAAATAAAGCAGTTTACACTGGCTCTCCCATACGAAATGAACTTTTTAATGGAAATAAAGAATCAGCATATACTTTAACAAAATTAGATAAATTAAGACCTACAATACTAGTTATGGGAGGCTCAACCGGAGCATTAAAATTAAATGAAAAATTGTACGAATGTTTACCTGAAATATTAAAAGAATTTAATGTCATTCACATAGTTGGTAAAAATAAAGGAGATAAAACCAAAAATTATCCAAATTACTGTCAACTAGAATATTGCCATAATATACAAGATATATTTGCAATTAGCGACTTTGTTATTTCTAGAGCTGGCTCTAACGCAATATTTGAACTACTTGCCCTTAAAAAGCCTATGATACTTATTCCTCTACCTAAATCAGCTTCTCGCGGTGATCAAATAGATAACGCTAATTATTTTGAACAAAAAGGTTTTTGTAGAACAATATTACAAGAAAATTTAACGACCCAAACATTATTAAAAGAAATAACTTATATAAAACAAAATAAACAAAATATTATAAAAAATATGTCAAATAGCTCAATAATCATAAACGGAACAAACAATGTATACCATGAAATATTAAACGCCATAAATAATACAATATAAAATATCATTATGAAGCATTAATAAATCACTAAAATAAAAATAAAAATAAAAATAAAAAAAGATTGAAATCTATTCAATCTTTTTTTTAATGATTATTGTTCAATAGTTGGCCCCATGTCCATAACTTCGCCAAGTACTTCTGCATAAGCTTGCATCATGTCGTTTTCAAAATCTTTACCTTTTGCAAACTCTGTTGTAATAGAAGCAAAGAAACCATTAGCAATAGTCCCAAACTTAGTCTTTTTCTTAGGGTCTGAAGCAGTATTATAAAATAAATTTACAAACACCGCACAAATAGTATTTCTAGCTAATTGAAAGAATAATGTTTTTTTATCAGCAGTGTTTAATAAATCTTCTAATACAAAAACAATATTATCTCCGAAACTTACATCTTTACCATTAACTAAATCAGGTGTAAATTCTACTTGAATAGGGTCCTTTTTAAATTCTTTTTGTTTTTTCTTTGGAAAGTTAGCTAAAATATAATCAATAGCTTTTTCTTCATAAAAACTAGCACAAGATAATAATATTCCTTTTTTACCTTTTTCGTCCTTACTATCCCACAATTTGTAATCTTTTAAAAAATCAGACATAAATCTTCCCCTTTTAATAATTTAAACGAATTAAATTATTAAATATATTGTAACATAAATAACATAAAAAGTTTATCTTTTTTTACAGTTTATTAAATATTATTTTTAAAATAAATTTTTAAACTAATTGTTTTGTTTGCTTGTAAACTTAAAGATTCAATAACTAAATTTTCCATGTTAACTTTAGTTTGTTCTATACCTTTAACTTTTTTAAGCCCATCAGGTAAATTTAAGTTTATAACAGTATTTTTAGGAGACCTTAATTTTAAACTTACAACACCTCTTTTAACATTAAACTCTAAGTCAACTTTAATTTGGTTGTTTAAAATTAAATTGCTAACACTACCCTTGCCAAAAGCTTTTGGTAAGTTTCTAAATAACGAAACATTATTTTTGTTACTATTAATAAACATATTTTGTAAACATGTACAAAGCCCTAAGTTTTTATCAATTCCAAAACTAGTCCAAGCTTCATATATACCAACACCCATTCCTAAATTATCACCACTTGAAATAATAAGGTTATTAGTAGTAAAGTTTCTTACTAAAGTAGAAAGAACTTCATAACTATCATTAGCATTTCCACAAGTAGCAAGCGCAGTTGCCATATCACAAAGGTTTGCACTATTGAATTTTCCAAAACAATTTTTAAACCTAACATTAACCGAATTAGCTACAAGTTCTTCAAAATTCTTTTTACTTTCAAAAGGTTTAAAACCTATATTATATGGGAATAAATGCGGAATATATGGTGAAGAATGATTTGTTTCAAATACATTTGAATTATATTCTTTCAAATATCCAAACTTATCAACTTCCATATCCGGAACTTTTTCTAATAATTTTTGCCAACGTTCAATTTCTTTTTCTTCTTTATTAAGCATAATACCTAACTGAATTAAACAATTAAATACAAATTTTGCACTAACAAAATCAGTAGCACAATTTGAGGCAATGCAAAACATTTCATCTGTCTTTGTTTCAATATTGCTAGGAGTATTAAAAGGCGAAAACCCAAATGGAGATTCTAAAGTATTTGTGCTTTTATTTAACTTTAATAAATCTTCATAAAACATTCCGGTCTCTTCAATAATTTCATAACCCTTATCTTTAATAAACTCAATGTCATCTGTTTGTAAATAATATTGATAAATCATACTGCAAATATAACTAGCAACATTAAAGTTCATTATAACTCCTGGCATAGTGCTTCCAGGCAAACCACTTTCAGGAGATTCTAAAGAAGGTATAAAAATACCCTTACAACCATAAAGTCTTGTTGAATTCTTTTTATAATCATCTAAATTATCATAAAACCTATTAAATACAGGTATCATTAATTTAGATAAATTAGCTTTAAAAGTAAAATCAAACATTCTTTGAAGTTGCAAATAATTTTCTATAGTTCCTCTATAAGCTTTATAGTCCCCATTAAATAATCCAGTAGGGTTAATTTTATCTCCGCAAGAACAAGCAAACAAGTGTTTACCATATGTGTACATTTTTTCAAGTAAAGATAATGGCATTTCTTGACTCTTGTTAACAAGCAATGCTTCGTTTATATTTTCATAACAATCACTAATTAAATTTATCTCTGTAGTATTAACTAGCTTTGAATGTATTAATGTATGCTCTTTTAGTAATTTATCATAAGGCATTTTAATTAAAGAAAGTTCTTCTTGCAATTCACCTATTTTAATTTCTTTTTGATTACTTACAAAAACCTTTGCTAAAATTAAAACTTTATCAGCATTTTTTACTGAAAATTTATCAATAGTTTTAGTTAATACGCCACCAGAACATATAACTTTTGCCACGCAGCCAAAATCACTGCCATCATCATTTCTACTGGTAAAAACAATAAAATCTTTATCAGTTTTTGTTTGGCCTTGAATTGTAACATCAAAGTTTTCAAAATTAGCAGTACGATTATTAGTTTTGTCATGTATAGCTATTGTAAAATCACAACAAACTTTTTTAGAAGAACTTGAAATTTCATAACATATGCAATCATTAGCTCTAGAAACAAAGGCATTCCTTTCAAATTTAACACCTTTGTCTTTATAAACTACAGAAACTTCACCACTTTCAATATTTATACTTCTACTATAATCACTCACTGTGTTTTCTATAATGTTATTTATAATAAAATCACAAACTGGTAAAGGGTAAGCACATTCTGGCTTATAATTTTTAGCATTTAAAGCATTCGTTAAAATTGTTTCTGCCTCTCTATAACTTAACGTTTCTAAACTTTTACTAATTTTTTTAACTTTATCAGAAACATCTGGCAATACTCCAGTATTTCCTTGCCACCATAAATCTGTGTGGTTAACAATAATAACTTCTCTACCTACTCCGCCAAGTATATTTAATCCTATTGTACCATTTCCAGTTGGCAAACCCTCTCTCCACTGAGCACCAAAACCACCCGCCGGAGTTAAGAATTTTAAAACATTTTTGGCTTTTTTGTTATAACGAATCATTTTATTCATTCCTTTATATTAAAATATAATATATTTACATTATTTTACAACTATACTTAAAAAGTATATCAAAAAAAAATATCAAAGTAAATTTAAAAGCTTTATAAAATTATATATATTTTTTATTTTTTTATAATTATCCATTTTTATTCATTAAATAAAAACCTTTCATTCTTTATATTTCTTTCGAACATATGTTTGACAATTCAAACTTTTATGTTATACTCTTTTTATAAAATTAAGGAGTTTTTTATTTTATATGAAACAATATTTATCTTTTGCCATTTTATTAGAACTTGCAAAAAAAGAAAAAGTGACCGCTAAATATCTGGCAAATAAATTTGAAATTTCAACTCGTTCTGTTTATAGATATTTAAATGAATTAGAAAGTGCTGGAATACCTACATTTACTATAGTTGGCAAAAATGGTGGGATAGGAATAGAAAAAAACTTTGCCTTAGATAGCCTACTTCTTAACAACGAAGACAAAGCCCTTATAAAGCAAAGTTTAAATCTTATAAACAACGAACATAGCAATAATTTAATAATTAAATTAAATTTGTAGTCAAACAAACATTTTAATAAGCTTCACCCGCTAATTCTTTGAAACCATCAGCAATTACTTCAAAATCAAAGCTTAATTGTTGTTTAGTTCCATTTTCTGCATTTGTTCTTATAATAGTTATTGTTGCAACATCTCCAACCCTTAAATTCAACATAGCATCAAGTAGTTGAAATCTTCTAGCTATAGTATAAACCTCATCATCATTAACACTGTCAGAAATTTTAAGTCCAACAATAATATCACCACTAGTTATGCTAAGTTTTTCAGCAATACTATTTTCAGCTACTTCAACCACAACAGTATCTTCAGTTAAATAAAAATTATTATCATTTTCATTATATTCCGCTTTTTGATTATCTGTCGTAATTGTAATGCCTATTAAAAATTTATGCACACCCACTGGCTTTGGTTGTTCTTCACCTAAATTTTTTGTTTGATAAAAATCTATAATGTTATCAACCACGCTCTTTATATTACTACCATGTAAAGCATAACCAACATTTTCATAACTATCTACTATCATTTTACCATATTCATCATAATAAACATACTCTGCTCTTTTTGCATTACAAATGCCTATTAACTCGCCATCTAAATTAAACAAACCTCCACCACTGTTTCCACCATTAATAGGAGTTGTAACTCTTATGCATCTTAATACCCTTGTAGCTCCCGCAATATTTATACCTATATTTTCACTATCACAACTAATAATACCACTAGAAACAGCAGTTCCACTTCCCATAGGGTTTCCTATTGCTATTGCTGTGCTACCTAAAATCAAATTGTCTGTATTTGCAATTTTAACGCCTTTAGCACTTGATGAAGCAACTTTTTCAAAATCATTACCACTTACTTTTAAAACTGCTAAATCATATTCAGCAGAACCACCTATATATTCAGCCATTATAGCATTGTTACCATAAGTTAAAAGATTACCATAATCATCAGTTAATAAAGATTCTGTTCCATACAAATACAAACAAATAACATCTGATTGATAATACCCCTCATCTTCACAACCTATAACGTGATAATTAGTTATAACATAAGCGCACTTTTCTATGTCATCAATTTGATAAAATACTCCAGCGCCCATTTGTAAATTACCATCTTTATCTTCACAATAAATACTTACAGCACTATTAAGACATTTATTAGTTACTTTAGCTATTTCATTAGTTTGCAAACTATTACCAAAATAATCTTTTAAAAATTTAGAGTAACCGTCAGCTGAATTTTCATACAACCCATATTCAACAGCTAGCGAAAAAATATCATAAATATTAACATCTTCGCCATCTTGTCCATTTTTACCATTAGCACCATTTGAACCAGGTTTACCTTCTTCCCCCTTTAAGCTATTTAGCCATTCATCTACACTTCCTTTAAAACCTTGTTCAACAGCAATTTCGTAAGCCGACTTAGCCGTTCCACTAAAATCTTTTCCATCACTACCAGGCTTGCCATCTTTACCCTTAAGACTTTCTAGCCACTCATCTATTGTTCCTTCAAAGCCTTGCTCAACTGCAATATCATAAGCCGATTTGCCTTGTAAAATATTGCAACCAAAAAAACAAACTCCGCTAAAAATAATTAAAGTAAAGCATGCTATTATGTATAAAAATCTTTTCATGTCTTCTCCTTAAACCATATAAAATTATTATATATCTTTAAAAAGCTTTTTACCAAATAATTTTAATATTTTTATATTAAATAAAATATAATGCATATAAAAAAGAAGAAATTTTTCTTTTTGGCATAAAAATAAAATAAAAACTAGCTAAAAATATAACATAAAAAGCATGGCGTTTTTGCCATGCTTTTTAAAAATTATTCTTCATTATTTGGGTTTTTCATTCTTTCTTTTACAAGGTTTTCAATTTCAGCACAAATCTCAGGATTTTTTTCTAAGAAAGCTTTAACATTTTCTTTTCCTTGACCAATTTTATCATCTTTATAAGAAAACCACGAGCCACTCTTATGAATAATATCATATTCGCAAGCAAGGTCTATAACACAACCTTCATTTGAAATCCCTTTTCCATAAATAATATCAAATTCAGCTTGTTTAAAAGGTGGAGCTAGTTTGTTTTTAACAACTTTAACCCTTGTTCTATTACCAACAATGTCACTTCCATCTTTAATACTGTCAACACGCCTAACATCAAGCCTAATACTTGAATAGAATTTTAATGCCTTTCCACCAGTAGTTGTTTCAGGAGAACCGAACATTATTCCAACTTTTTCTCTTAATTGATTAATAAAAATTACACATGATTTACTTTTGTTTGTAATACCAGCTAACTTTCTTAAAGCTTGGCTCATAAGTCTAGCTTGTAAACCTATGAAGCTATCTCCCATTTCTCCTTCAATTTCGGCCTTAGGTGTTAAAGCTGCAACCGAGTCAATAACAACAATATCAAATGCAGCACTCTTTACAAGAGTTTCACAAATATCCAAAGCTTGTTCACCATTATCTGGTTGAGAAACATAAAGTTCATCTAAATCAACGCCAAGTTTTCCTGCATAAACAGGATCAAGAGCATGTTCTGCATCAATAAAAGCAGCTGTTCCACCAAGCTTTTGTGCTTGTGCAATAATATGAAGTGAAACAGTAGTTTTTCCAGAAGATTCTGGTCCATAAATTTCAATAATTCTACCTCTTGGCATACCTCCTATACCAAGGGCGTTATCAAGAGCCAAGCAACCAGTAGGAATAACTTCAATATCTTCCATAGGTTGTTCACCAAGTTTCATAATAGAGCCTTTCCCAAATTGCTTTTCAATTTGTAAAATAGCTTGTTCCAAAGTCTTTGTTTTATCTATCATATTACACTACCTTTAAAAAATTTATACTTAATTATATAGTATTTTGACCTAAATGGAAATCATTTTGTTTAAGTTTTTTAATAAGTTTAAAAAAAATTGCATTTGTAGCCATAATTATCTTTTGCTCATAAGTTCCCAACACTCTCTGTTTAAATATATGAATACCCTCTGAACTACCTATTGCAAATACTAATTCACCCATTTTTAAATTACCGCAATTAGAAACAACTATATCAGCCCCTGAATTTTCTAAAGCTCCTAACGCCATTTGATAAGCAATTTCTTCATTATCTATAGTTGTTTTATTAAAAACATTATTATCAACACCTAATATTTTGGTTTTAGCTTCATTAGTTGGTGTAAAATAACCTTCAATTAAAAAGTCTTTAGCATTAGGCAAACATTCATAAAAAAAGCTACTTAATCTACCACAAGTAAAATCTTCTGCAAACACGATTTTTCTATTATTTATGCTTAAAAACGATTGAATTAATTCTGGGTAAGAAGAATCCGTGTCCGTATAAACATAGGGTAAAATTTTGTTATAAAGTGTTTGAATAAAACTATTTACAATATCTTTTTTTGCATTAGCTGGCACATTAATAATAATTTCACCACCTAATAAATATTCATTAAAAACAATCTCAATATTATGCTTGTTTTTAATTAAATCTTTTAACAATAAATTCATTTCACTGTTTTTAATACCAAATGTTTTAAAAACATATGAAGTATTAACTTTTCCACTTGCCTTTTGTAATAAAAAAGGAAGAACTGAAGCAAAAAACATATGTCGAAGTTCATTATAAAATATAGGTAAAAAAAACACTATTTTACTATCTTTTTCTAACAAAAAGCCTTGAAAAGGACTATTTGGGTTTTTTATACACCTTGAAATTTCAGGTAATTGAAAATAACTAGAATCTTCTTTTTTAATAGGAACATTCTTATCTTTTGAAAAATCTTCTATGTTCTTTTTTGCAAAATTATTAATAACTAGTCTTGTATCAAGCTCATCACAAATAACTTTTTTGCACATATAACTTTTTTCAAACTCATTATCTGAAATAAAAATAATACAATCAGATATTCCTAAAGCTTGCTTAAAAGAATTAGAAACAATATCCGACTTGCATTTTATAATTTGATTTGAAACAATATCAAAACCATTTTTATATAATTGTGATGAAATTAGTTTAATACTATCATTTTTTTCATTAGAAATAATTTCGCTGTTAGAAACAGTAATTATACTTATGTTCATCTTAGTATACTTTATTTTTCCTTTATAAATTCTCTATTCTACTTTTTTATCTACAAAAACTTCACCATTTTTAACTAAATAATGAACCCCTGAAATTATAGTTGCTAATACAGTAACGGCAAGTAAAGCATAACAAATAATTTCAGCAACAAGTTTTAAAGTGCTAGACATTACATTTAAACCTAATAAATAGCTAAATAGCATAAAAAATAATATTGCAAAGAATTGAAAATTAGCCTTTACTTTACCCCACATATCTGCTGCTATTATAACATTTTTTGATGCAGCCATTTGGCGTAAAGCAGTAACCATAAATTCTCTTGCTAATATAATAATAGTAGCAATAGCTCCGTAAGGTGCAATAATTGTCCCGTCACAAATTAAAAGAATTAAGCAACTTAAAACTAACATCTTGTCAGCAATATTATCAAGGAATTTCCCTAAAGTAGTAATCAAATTTAGTTTTCTTGCAAAATATCCGTCAAGAAAGTCAGTAAAAATTGCTATAGCAAAAATAATAGTAGCAATTAATTTGCCTGCAGGAATAAAACTATCTGCTAAATAAAAAAATATAATAACTGGAATTAATATTAACCTACTTAATGTAATTTTATTCGGTAAATTCATACTCAACTTCTCCTATAAAATATCCTTCTTTAAAATCAACAATTTTAACATCTACAAATGAACCATTTGTTATTTTTTTAAAAGAAGAAAATAAAATTTCAAAATCTATTTCTGGCGCACTAAAATAAGGGCGTCCAACATAAAACTTGTGTTCCGGAACGTAACTATCACATAAAACTTTTAAAGTTGTTCCTATTAGTTTTTTATTGTTTTTTTCTGCTATTTTTTCTTGAATTTGTTGAACTTTTTTAAGGCGTTTATCCTTAATGCTTTCATCTACCTGATTAGGCATATCATAAGACTTTGTTCCTTTTTCTCTTGAATATTTAAAAAAGCCAACATTATCTAATTTATATTCTTTTAAAAACTTGCAAAGTTCGTTAAAATCTTTGTTTGTTTCACCTGGAAAACCAACCATAAAAGTCGTTCTAATTTTTATCTCAGGCATTTCTTTTCTTAATTTTTCAATTAAAGCACAAACACTTTCTTTTGTTTCACGCCTTTTCATTAGTTTTAAAACATTATTAGATATGTGTTGTAAAGGAATATCTATATATTTAACAACTTTTGGATTTTCTTTAATATTACTTATAAGCTCGTCATCTATCATATCTGGGTAACAATAAAGAAGTCTAATCCAACTAAGCTTTTTAATTTTTAAAAGATTATTTAATAATTCTTTTAACTTAAACTCTTTATATAAGTCCATGCCATATCTGGTAATATCTTGTGCTACAAGTATAAGTTCTTTAACTCCTTTATTAGTTAAAGAAGTAGCTTCTTTTAAAATATCTTCCATAGGTAAAGATTTATAATTTCCCCTAATAAAAGGTATTTTACAATAAGCACACCTATTATTGCAACCATCTGCTATTTTTAAATAAGCATAATGCATAGGAGTAGTTAAAATTCTTCCATTTTCTTCGTCTTTTTTAATTTGATTTTTAACTTTTAATAAATTAAATATTACCTTATCAATATCTTTGTATTCTTCAGGCACTAAAATTTTATCTACAAAAGGAAAATCTTTTAACACTTTTTCCTTTTCTAAAAGAGGCAAACACCCGACAACTAAAAGAAGTTTTAATTTATTTTCTTTTAACTGCCCCATTTCTTCTATAGTCTGCCTTGCTTCTTGCCTAGCTGAATGTAAAAAAGCACAAGTATTAACAATAATTACATCAGCTTGAGTTTTATCACCAACAAAACTAATATTAGAATATTTCGATAATGTTGTAATAATATTTTCGGTATCAACCCTGTTTTTATCACAACCAAGCGAAACAAACCCTATATTTAAGCTAACTTCATTATTATCTTTAATACTTGTGCTTTTCATATTATTCCTTTGTGTCTTTAATTTCCATAAATTTTGTTATAATCATCCATAGTAATAAATACATTTCTAGGTTTACTACCATCTGAACTTGAAATAAATTTAGCAAGCTCCATTTGATCAATAATTCTTGCTGCACGAGAAAAACCTATAGAAAATCTACGTTGTAGCATAGATATTGAAGCCTGACCATTTTCAATTACTAACTTTAATGCGTCTGGCATTAAACTATCAAATTCTTCACCGCTTGAAGCCCCAACAGTAGCTGTATTACCTATTCCACCACCATTGCCACCTTCACTGTTAATAATTCTAGCAATTCTATCATCATAAGATGACTTATTGTTTTGTTTAATAAATTCAACTACACGTCTTACTTCAGGAGTATCAACAAACGCGCCTTGAACACGAGTAGGTTCACCATCAGATGGTGAATATAACATGTCGCCTCGTCCAAGAAGCTTTTCTGCGCCACCTTGGTCAAGAATAGTTTTCGAGTCAACAAAGTTAGTAACCGCAAAAGCAATTCTTGCAGGTAAGTTAATTTTAATGCTACCTGTAATAATATCCACCGAAGGTCTTTGAGTTGCTAAAATAACGTGAATGCCGGCTGCCCTTGCTTTTTGTGTAAGCCTAATAATTTTTTCTTCAAGCTCTTTTTTATTTGTTGTTACAACTAAGTCAGCAAGCTCATCAACAACCAAAACGATATAAGGTAATTTCTGCCATTTTTTACTTACAACATCAGGTTGAGCATTATATTCTTTAATATCTTTAACATAACATTCTTGGAAAGCAGTATAACGTCTTTCCATTTCATTAATAAGCCAGTCAAAAGCATTTAATGCTTTCTTAGGGTCTGTTATAGCTTTTGGCATTAAAAGATGAGGTAAATCATTGTAAATACCAAACTCAACACGTTTAGGGTCTACTAAAATAAGTCTTAAATCTTCTGGACTAGTTCTATAAATCAAACTTAACAATAAAGAATTTAAGCATACACTCTTACCACTACCAGTAGAACCTGCAACAAGTAAGTGTGGCATTTTAGCCAAAT
>CALATF010000043.1 GCA_937891595.1 uncultured Clostridia bacterium | reverse complement strand
GTGTTGATTAATTATTAGTATATTTGTTAACTCGTTTGCTCGTCTTTACCTTATCAACCATACCTTATATATAATATATATAGGCTTTTTCTCATCAGTAAGCGGTCTCAATAAAACGACCGTTTGTCTGAGCAGTCTCACAAGTTGTTGAAAGCTTGAAAGCAATATTGCTCAAACCAACAGCATGAATCATATCCATCATTTCTTTCTTCAAAAATTCAGGATCGGAACAAATACGTTCGGCTTTATCTTCATTATATAGGAAGGAAGAATACTTATGATTATCAATTTTAACAATTCCACTGTTCATTTCAGCCTCATCAAATGTATAACCACCATTTGTACGACCAAACCAATCTTCAGTATAAATCTTTGAAATCATATTAATTATTAATTTTACAAATAATATATAGATTTTTTTCTTAAAAAATTCAAAATTTCTTTAAATAATTTGATTTTATGGGTACTTTTTAATTGTCTTATTTATCTTATTCGATAGAATTGCTCCATACATAATAACATTATTGGTTATTCGCCAATGAATAGGCGTTATATGTTTAACTTGCAAAACTTATTTAACCAAAACTCAATGATTAATACACCTATTTCCTACGTTGATGCAAAAGGCAAGTTCAAAGGAATTACATTATTATTCTTAACGCAAGAACAACGTGTAGATTGCGATTATTTATATTATAGCGACAATTCTTATAGCGCACCTTATGATGCGTTAGTAACACAATGCTTTATTCCAAGCGATTTATATGATATCGCATATAATAATAGACACGAATTTAGTATTGTAGAAAGTGGATATAATAAAGATGCTACCGAAGTGCCTGTGTTTGAATATAGTGGACAATTAGGCGATAGCAATAATGTTTTAATTGGCGAGAATGTCTTATCACAACACGAAAATTGCGTTTATTTTTATTCGTTTATTAAGGGAGAAAACTTAACACAAAATAATGTTTTAGATACTCAACACGTAGTTCCAAATCAACAATTTACTAATTTAAGTGTGCAAAATGGTGTTGATTTACAATATGACATGGTAGATGATGACCACGTTCTTAAAGTTGGTATTTATGGCGCACAAGTAATGATAAATAGCACTGGGAATTTTAATAATAGTGTTCAATTAGACTTTGAAAGTGGCAAAGACTATGCGATATTTAGACACGCATTTAATTTAGATACTAACGAAGATATCGTAGAACTTATGTTTATTGTTGAAAAAGTTCCAAATGACAATATTGATAGTAATGGCTACTTGGTGCTATATCAAAACCACTACTTATTAAGATAAGGGCGAAAGCCCTTTTTCTTTTATTGCATTAAAGTTTTTTTTGTGTTTACAATTTAATTAGATACTTGAAAGGAGAAAAATATTAAGCATATTTCCATTCATATCCATACGCTTTTTTTATTTTTCCTTTTAATGCCTTGCAAATATTAGAAGAACCATAACCAAATAATCTTTCAAGTTCATTAATTGAATTATATGTATTAATAACAACGCCATCTTTTATTTGTTTTATTTTCAAACTAATACTATCAAAAGTTTTTATCCCAATTTTTATAGCGTGTTTAATGTTTCCACTAGGTGTTATCCATTCCAAATTAGAAACAATGTTGTTTCTTTTGTTTCCGTCTATATGATTAACTTGTGGCAAATTATATTTGTTTGGTATAAATTCTTGTGCAACAAGTCTATGAACTTGTTTTGTTTTATATTTTCCATTTTTGCATAAATTAACAGCAAAATATCCAACTCTAATATTTTGTTTTAGGTATTTGTTATTTCTTTTAATTCTACCTAAATTAGATACTTGATATAAACCCTCATATCCAACTACATCTTTCCAAATCTCTTGTTTCATAATTATACCTCATAAAATAAAATGCACTTTAAGATGTCTATGCAGTTTTATGTTTGCGACAAGATAGCCCACATAAACATCTCAAAATGCACTTATAAATACTATCTTATCGCACATTTATTATATCAAAATATAATTTGTGTATAAAGTTTTTTTATGTATAATTTAAGTAGATTATACAGGAGGAAAAAGAATATGTGTAATTACTACAATATTGATGTTTCCCCAAAGGTGGAACATTAATTATGGATAATCGTATAATGCAAGTCTTTTATGATGTAAATTGTTATCCATTCAAAGACAAGGAACTTTCTACAAGGTATCCTATTGTTGGGTGTTCTTTTACTGGTTCACACAACTACAACAAAATCCATTTCTATGTAAAAGAAATTGGTGGCGTTAATAATATAACTTGGGTTGCTAACACCAAACTACCAAATGGTAGAATTATTTACCAAGTATTATCCACTATTGGTTTAGATAGTGATATCAACCAATACTATGTTGAAATGGACATTAGTTCATTCTATACACAACTAAAAGGCGATATCTATATTTCGCTTAATGGTTGTGATGGCGATGTTGAAATTAGTGAAGATGGTCAAGGTATCCAAACTATTGAGGCAGTATTGAACACTAGAACTATCGTGGCTACTGGTTCTATCAAGATTTCAATGAACTACGCTGTGCAACGCCCACAAGGTTTTAGTTTCCAATTAGACCAATACCAAGACATTATTGATGCTTTAAGTGATAAAGCCAATATCTTAAACACAATTCAAGTTATTAGTTCAACAAGTGATGTTGATTTAGATAACTTTGAGGTTGGTCAACTATTTTATAGTATTGCATTAGGCGAACAACAATACTACGAACTACGAGTGGTAAACGGCAATAAACAATTAGTGCAAATTATTTTAGATAGTGCTAATAAGGTATTAAGATATATTTTAACTGGTCACGAGCCACCAAATGTTTTGCGTTTATTAACACAAGGTAGAATTTGTGTTGTCAATATTGATGATTATGATTATTTAATGCAAATTCAAAACGCTTCTCCAAGAAACATTACTTTAATTAGCATTGCGACACAAAGATATTATCAAGCCACACAAAATGAATTAAGCGAAATTAGTGATATCTTTGATACACAATATGGATATAGTTATCGTAAGTTATCAAGAGAGGGTAACATTATTTATGCTACTGATATTAATAGCGACCAAATTGAACTTGAATATTCAACAAGTGCTAATGCTAATGAAATCCCACAACGTGATAGTAATGGTCAAATCAATGTGCCATTAACACCAACAAGCAACGCTCATGCTACTAGCAAAAAGTATGTTGACGATAAGATTGCAGAGTTTGCTCAAAACGAATTGCAAGTAGTGAATACAAGCGAATATCCAACATTAAATGACTTTTTAGATAGTCAAGGACAAGAGGGTTATATTTATCTATATCCTATTGATAATAGTGATTTATCAAAAGGTTACTATCGTTACATTTGGGAAAATAATGCTTGGTTAAGTTTAGGCACAAGTGAAATTGATTTAAGTGATTACTACACAAAGAGTGAAACAAATGGTTTATTAGGTGTCAAAGTTGATAAAACAAGTAGTGCGAACAAGGTGTATATCACAGGAGATACAGGAAACCAAGAGGTTGCGAATTATGATGACTATGCTAGTGGTTCGTTTGTTCGTAGAAATGATAGTGGTGGACAAATCTATGTTCCAGCGACACCTACCGCAAATACACACGCTAGTAGTAAGAAATATGTTGATGATAGTTTAAGTAGTGGTTTAAGTGGTAAGCAAGACACACTCGTTAGTGGCACAAACATTAAAACATTAAATGGTCAAACATTACTTGGTAGTGGTAACTACACATTTGATAGTGAACTTAATGACACAAGCACAAACGCTGTGCAAAACAAAGTCTTAAAAGCACAATTAGACAATACTAATGCACAACTTTATCAACTCAAATTAGAGTTCTATGAAAGTGTTGTTAGTGTTGAAAGTTACGATATTGATTATGCCTATTATAGTGCTTTACCATTAACTATTGATAGCCAACCAGTGATATTTAGTGCTGGTATGGATTTAATTGGTATTAAAGGTCGTAGTTATGCTTATAATCAACAAGCAAAAGAATTAAATGATACAAATTGGAGTTCAATCAGCGCGACTGTATCATATAGCAATGGTGTCGCTACATTTACAGCCACATCTTCAAATGGACGAATTTTAGGTCAACCAAATAATGTTATTGGTTTAATAAATGGTCATACATATTTATTGACATACACAATTAAATTAACAACAGGAACAACAGACGTTTTGACACAAATTAGATATAATGATGAGAGTGGAAATGTAAAAACAATTGAAGTTTTAGAACAGCTCAACATTGACATATTCGTTCTTAACAGCAAGTGTTAGCAAAAATGTTTACATTAGGTTTATTGATACACGTTCAAGTGGGTGGGATGCTATTCAAGTAAAAAATGTATTATTTGTTGACCTTACACAATGGTTTGGCTCATCAAGTGCTATTCCAGCCGATTTGTTAAGCGACCCAAGTTTATTAATTACCAAATACTACAATGGCGATTTGTCTTATAACCTAGGCGAGTTAATTGATAGTAAGCCAACAAAGATTATTAACCATGGTTTTAACATTTGGAACGAACAATGGGAGATTGGTAGATACAATAATACAACTGGTGCAAAAGAACCTGGAAATAGTGATAGAATTAGAAACAAAACGCCTATTGAAGTTTTACCAAATACAACATATTATAGGTATTATAAAGGCTTATCTACTAATACTAATATTTATTATTATGACAAAAATAATAATTTTATTGGTTTTGAAACTATATCAAATACATTTACAACCCCAAGTAATTGTGCTTATATTTGTTTCTTCGTTGATAGCACTTATGGAACTACATACAACCACGATATTTGTATCAATTTATCAAACGCCACACTTAATGGCACATACAAGCCATATATTGCACCAAGTGAATACACGTTAGATACACCAACATATCGTAGTGCTGGTAGTGTGCAAGATACAAACAAAAAAGTAAATATTGGTGTTGTTGATTTAAGCACATTGCATTGGACTTATTCTAATAATCAATACTCTACAGTAGGTATTCAAACATTAGTTAAAAAACCATCTTCTTCAGCAGAAAAACCAAATGCTATTTCTTCAAAATATATTGTTGTTGCAGATAGTGGTAGTTTAGATGGTCAAATGTATATTGGAACTAGTGGAACACTTTATTTGAGAGATTTATCTCAAAGTGGAACGCCAATAGGTATTTTATTCTATGAACTTGCAACACCAACATACCAGCCAAGCACAACATTGCCAGAGAATATGTCTATTGAACAAGGTGGTAGTGTTGAAATCCAATACGATAGCAACAACAACGCACCAAGTGATATGACATTTGAGTTTGCTACCAATAAGTTAGCGTAAGGAGAATAATTATGGGTTTAAAAGAACGTGGAGAACATTCACAAGAATATTTAAGAAACAAACGTGCTAGACTTTTCAAAGCGTTTGATATTTACAAACAAAACGTGGCTTATGGTATTGATAGTGAAACAAGCGAAAGACATAACGAAATCGCTAGTTGGTATCAACAAGCATTAGACCTTGAATACAACGCTATCAATAACTACCCACAAGAATTGGAAAAATACTTATGATTAGGAAAACAAGTCAAGGACACCAAGTAGTATCAAAAAGTGGTAAGCCATTAAGCAAGCCAAACCTCACTAAAAGTGAGGCAAGAGCAAGATTAAGGCAAGTGGAATACTACAAGTCTAAAAACAAATAAAAAGGGCGTAAAAAACCCTTTTTTCTTGGGACAACGAAAAATATGTATGTATTTTTAATGTTCGTTTATGTAAAATAGGAATATAAGAGGTAATTTAATATGGGCGAAAAATTGTTAGTAGCGACTTTATATGACAAAAATGGAAAATGTGAACGTGTCGCAAAAGTTAAGTATGTAGAAGAAAAAGAATATAATCGTTTGCTTAATGAACAAGAATTACAATTAAACAAAGAAAAATCATTGCAAGAAAAAAATGAATATTTTGTAAAAGAAACTTGTGATAGATTATACAAACTTGAAAAAAGGGATTTCTTATTAGCAAAGTCTATTTACGATAATTTTGTTGATAGAGGTTTGCTTAATGATAATGGCAAGTTCCAAAAAGATTTCTATGACTTTATATTTAATGATTGTGAATTAAAAGTTGAAGATACACCAAACGATTTCCAAATGATTTTAAGAAAGGTTGGTAATTTATAATGAAAAAGTTATTTGCGATTTTAGGCATTAGTGTTATGTCGTTTTGTGCTTTTTTAGGTGGCACAAGAAATAGACAAGTTTATGTAGGATACGCAGAAAATGAAAGTTCACAAGTGGAAAGTTCTAGCGAACCACAAGAAAGTTCAAACGAAAACGAAAGCGTAGAACCTATTAATATAAACGAAGAAACACAACAAGTTGTTAGCGACACAGCCAACGATATTATTCAAGTTATTAAGACTATATTTAATCAACCAATTATCATTGGTGGTGTAAGTGTGACATTAGGGGCTTTAATCTTATTCGTGTTTGGTAAAGTGTTTACAACATTACTTGCTAAACGTAATTCTAAATACGATAAGAAAATTCAAGAATTGCTTGAACAAATTGGTATTGATAAAGAAACAATTGCTTATCTTAAAGGCGAACTTGATAAGTTAGAACCAATTATTAAAGAAATGATTGAAAGCACCAAGAACATTCAAATCAAAACCAAGTTGCTTGAAATGTATAACGAAAACAAAGAAATTATTGAAAATCAAGCACAAGAATACATTGAAAAAGTGGAAAAAAACACCAACGATACAACACAAGAAACTATTGAAAAATTATTAGGAAAGTAATTTATGGCAGATTTTATAGACACAACACATAACTTTATTTCTTATGCTAATTCAAATAAGAATAAAATTTCAAAAATAGTTATTAATAGCATTTTATTATTCATAATCTTTGCAATATTTGGTTGCTTTGACTTTGTAAATTTCACAGTTGATATCACACTACTTGCTAATTGGAAATATTGGACACAAGTATTCGCTAAAACCACTGGTGGTGCTATTGCGTTCAATATTGGTATTAACTTGTTATTTGATAAAGAAATTGAAAGCGACAAAGTATTAGCAGAGCAAAGAGAAAAATATCAAAGACTTAATGACAAAAAAGACCAAACAACATTCAATTATTATGTAGTCAATATATTTAACAAAGAGGAAAAAAAGAAAGCGTATAAAGACAAAATCAATAGAAAAATCTATTGGTTAAATAAGTTTTCCACTAATAAGTCAAAGTTACTTTATTCAACGACTATTAATGAGAATGTTGAAGATTACGAAAAAAAGTTAGAAGAACTCAATGCGCAAAAAGCAAAGAACAAATATTGTATTAAGCGTAAAGAGTTAGAAGAACTTAAAAGTGATGAATATATTGAAAAAAACATTGATAGTATTATCGTAAAATACAATATGGTTGACCCTATTGTGTTTGAATTAGAAATTGATGGCTCAC
>CALATF010000042.1 GCA_937891595.1 uncultured Clostridia bacterium | reverse complement strand
TAATAATTGGAACATTAATTTCCATTATTTGAGTTGTTAAATATAAATTTCTTTCTAAATTTGTAACATCAACAATATTTTCAGAATCTACTAATTCTATAGCACCAGAAACACCATGACCTGCGTTATTTATTAACACATCAATATGAGTGTATTTAGCACCTATACTATCAAAAACCTGCCTAACATTATTTTCATTTGTTACATCACATTGATAAAAATTTGGTAGGTTTTCTGGATTTTTGCGAGCTAGGATTATAACATTATCGTTTTTAAACGCAAATAACTCTAAGCAGGCTTTACCTATCCCACTTGTTCCGCCCGTTATAACAACATTTCTAACAATATTTTTATCCATAATATAATATTAAAACAAAAAAAATAAAAAGGCAATTAAATTGCCTCTTAAATAATTATTTAATTAATATAAATTTGTTTAAAAATGCGGTAATTAAAAATATTTATAAACATTTTAAAACTCTAAACTGCATTAATTTTTTTATTCATTTCGGCGTTTTCTAAAACAATTTTTAAACAAACTTCTTTAATTTTAGATGTTAATAAAACATCATCTTTTTCAAAATGTAAAATTTCTTTTAATAAATTTTCTATTTTTTCAAATTTATTAGTTATTATGTTTGTAATTTTAGCATCTACTCCTCTTTTTTTATTTTCTAATATTTTACTAAAATTACTTATTTTAGTAAGATTTTGTACGATTAATGTATTTAATTGTGTTTTATTTAGATTGTTTTTATCAAATTCTATGCATGATTGATATAATTCTTGATATAAGTTTCTAAAAAACTTAACTGATAGCTCGATATTATTACCATTTTCGCCTTTATATCTGTGAGAAATAGCGTCTACTTTTAAATTTACTATTCTTGAATTATACCCTAGTTCTATAAAATTATTTTGAATTTCTTTTGCCTCTATTAAATTAGGATAACCAAATAGCAAAACAAATTTTTCACCACTTTCATATATATATCCTGCCCCGCCTTGTTCTTTAACTTTTTCAGAATATTTTGAAGCTTCTTCAATGTTAGAAAAGTCCTTTATTGAAACAGCATATACAGAATAACTAGCTACCTCTATTTTATCACTATAAAACAAGCTATTTTTATTAGTTATTATACTTGAAAAAATATCCGAAAAGTTAATAATTAAAGCAAATAAAATTAAAGTAAAAGATAAAACAAATAAAATTGAAAACTTTTTAAGTTTTTTTGATTTTTTAAACGATTTTTTTGTTAAATTACTATAATATTGTGGCACTGAATATTGTTTATTACTCCTTTTACACTTAAAATATATACATAACTATAAAAATTAATTAAAAATAACTCAAAATCAAGTAATTATTTGTATTACTTGTTTTTTTATTGAACTTTTTATTATAGTTATGATTTTTTTTTAATAAATATGAAATATAAGGAGTTAAAAATGAAAATAAAACCGCTATTTGACAGAGTTTTAGCAAAACCTATTAAAGAAAACACCACAACTAAAAGTGGTATTAGTTTAAGCTTTACAAATGACACAAATGTAAAAAAAGCAAAAGTAGTGTCGGTAGGAACAGGCATTTTTGAAGATGGTACTTTTATAAAAATGCATTTAAAAGAAAATGATGTTTTTTATTATGAAGAACACACTGTTTGTAAAATG
This sequence comes from uncultured Clostridia bacterium, assembly GCA_937891595.1. Taxonomy (GTDB): domain Bacteria; phylum Bacillota; class Clostridia; order Christensenellales; family UBA1242; genus UBA7862. Next base: position 1,271 of record CALATF010000042.1, on the reverse strand, counting down.
TTTATAGAAAATGTTGAACATATACTTATTAAACAAACAGATATTTTAGCTATTGAAGAATTAAATTAGTTTAAGGAGAAAATAAATGAGTAAAACTTACATTCAAGGCATTAGTGCCCAAGAAAAATTAAAAATAGGCGTAAATAAACTAGCCGATTTAGTTAAACAAACAATAGGCCCTAAAGGTAGAAATATTGTACTTGATAGAAAATTTACAACCCCTCTTATAACAAACGACGGAGTTACTATTGCTAGAGAATTTGAATTATGCGACTCTTATGAAAACATGGGTGTAAAACTTATAAAAGAAGTATGTAATAAAACAAATGACATTGCTGGTGACGGCACTACTACAGCTATCGTCTTGGCACAGAAAATGCTTAATGAAGGATTAAAGTTCTGCATTAATAATATAAGTCCTGTTTTATTAAATAAAGGAATTATAAAAGCAAAAGACTTTTGCATAGCACTATTAAAAAAGAAAAGTAAAAAAATTACAACCACTAAAGAAATTGAAAATATTGCTACCATTTCCTCTCAAAACCATGAAGTCGGCAAACTTTTAGCAAAAGCATATGAAAAAATAGGTAAAACTGGCAATATTACTTTACAAGATAGCAAAACAGCTACCACTGAAGTAATTTTTCAGGAAGGAATGTCTATAAACAAAGGATACTTGTCCCCTTATTTTTGCAATAATGAAACAAAAACACAGGTAACATTTAATGAAAGTTATTTATTAATAACAGATGAAAAAATTACAAATTTCGCTCAGTTATTACCTATTTTAGAGCAAATTATGAAAGCAAACAAACCTATTACTATTATTTGCGACGACATTGATAACGAAGCACTATCTGCTTTAATAATTAATAAAGTTAGAGGAAATTTTAATTGTTGTGTTATTAAAGCTCCACTATTTGGCGATAAAAAACAAGCACTTCTTGAAGATATAGCTAGCCTTTGCGACACAAAAATTATATCTAACGCTAATGGTCTATCTTTAGAGAATTTAGATATTGAAGAACTTGGATTACTAAAGCAAATTAATGTAACTGGCGACAAAACAACCCTTGTTTCTTCAAAGGCAAATGAACAAAAAATTTACGAACGAATAAATTGCATTAAAAAACAAATTGAAGCTTGTGATATTGATTATGACAAAGAACAACTTAAAAATAGTATAGAAGAATTAGAAATAAATATAGAAAAATATGATTCTAAAGAAATAAAAAAAGAAGGAAAAAGTAAAACAAAAAAGCCTAGAGCAA
>CALATF010000041.1 GCA_937891595.1 uncultured Clostridia bacterium | reverse complement strand
CCACCGTTACTTACACTGTTTACAACCGCTACTGCTCCACCATTAGTAGAACATGTATTATTTGTAAATGTTAAATCACTTAATTCTACAATAGAAACCTTGTCTATATAAATAGCTCCGCCGTTTTGTGTTTTAGTTTCGTCAACTTCACCATTGTTTGTAAAAGTTGTTAACCCGTTGTTTGTATTTATAGTAACTTTTGAAAGTCCATATGCATAAATTGCGCCACCGTTTTCGTTAGAAGCATTCCCTGTAAATGTTGAATTTGTTATAGTTAATACACCTACATTACCACCTACATTACCACCTGCATTATTTAAAACTGATAAAGCACCGCCATTTAAAGCTTGGTTGATATTGAAAGAGGAATTTTCTATTAAGGTTGAAGCAACGTTTTCAATTAGTAATGCACCACCATTCCCAGTGGAAATATTATTGTTAAAAGTTGTACCTACTATATTCAATTCATTTGAATTTTTAAAATATAAACCACCTTTTGCTGATTCATTATTTTCAATTTTGTTATTAGATTCAATAGCAATTGAATTTATGTCTACAGCAAAAAATATTGAGCCATTAGTAGAAGTATTGTTGATAAAATGATTTTCTGATAATTCTAATGTTTCACCAGAAGATAAGTTAAATAAATTGTTTGTAATTGTATTCTCAGCATCATAACCAAATTTTGAATTTTCAACTATAACAGATTCAAAATTAGAAAACTCAATTAAATTATTATCGCTTTGGATATTATTAAATTGAGAACTGCTTATAGTTATAAAATCTGCATCTGACGCATAAATCAAACCATTAGAAAGGCTGCCGCCATTAATATTAAAATCGTAAAACTTTAATGTGTCATAGCCATTTATGTTGATGTTATTGTAATTAATTAAATACTTAAACTCGCTTTCACCTGCTACATTCAAGTCGAACCCATTTATTTCCCATGTTGAACTTGAAGATGTGTTTGCTTGAATATTTATAACATTATTACATTTTACGTTAGTAAGTGTTAGTCCTGCATTAATAATTTGAATACTTTTTTCAGATGAAATTAAGTTTGCTTCAGTCCCATTAAAATCTTTGATGTGCGTATTATTAAATTCAATAGAACCGCTTGAGTAAGAAATAAGACTAGAACCTGAATTAAAAGGTGCACCACTAGGATCTATTGTTTCCGTCTTTTTGATTAAAAACTAATATAGCACTTTCACTTGTTACATCTTTTAAGGAAAAGTTAACACTATTAGTAACAATAAACACAGGAACATTCCAAGTGCCGGAAATTTGAATAGTTTGACCTATGTATTGAGTAGCTTTTGCTTGACTATCAATAGTTATAGAAGACCCACTATTAATTTCACTAGCATAACTTAAAACATCCTCTTGAGAAGATGATAAAGTTTCACTTTTTAAAATGCTATCAAAAGAAGGGGCTAGATTTGCATTACTCTCCCTTTCAATGCTAGTAACATTAGCACTTGCGAAATTATCTTTTTTCATGCAATTAAAACCTGCCATAAAGCAAGTTAAAGATAATAAAATTCCAAATACAAATCCTAAACTTTTATTTTTCATAATTTTAGTCCTTTTTTACAAAGATTTTAACTTTGTTTTTTCCTTTTAGATTGTATGATAAAACTAAAAAACAGCGCACGGGTACAATCTTAGTATTACAATAATTATTATATAATATATAATTAAATTTAACAAATATTTTAAGCATAAAAAACATAGGATTTTCAAACTTTTTTTTACTATTTATTAACATTAAAAAAGCGTTAAAAAATGAGAGATTTTAACAAAAAAAATCTCTCATTTTTTTATAAATTTTTTATAGATTTTTAAAATATTTTTTTGAACATTTGAACATTTTTTTGCTATAAAAACATCTACGTTTTTTATTTAAAAAACCCAAAAGATTAAGTATTTTTTGTAACAAAAAATGCTAGAAATATCTAGCATTTTTGTTACTTTTTAATTATTTTATTTTTATTTTTATAGAATAATTTTTTTGTTATTTCTAGTCCAACTACGCCTAACACAACATAAATTAAAGCTATAGTTATAACAGTTAAAACTTCAATCTTTTCCGACTTATTAGTTTCTTGAATTGTTGACAAATTACCTACTTTTGCACTTGTCATAAGTTGTTCTGCTGTAACTATTTTGTTGTTAAGAATATATACGGCAGGTTGTAATTCGTCTGATAGTTCGATAGCTATAGGGCTACCATCATTAGATTTATTCAAAATCATTTCCGTACCATTTTGGTTAACCGAACAAGAGTTTATTGCATAAAAAGCACTTCCATTTTCTGCAGTGTTATGTCTAATTTTACCACCATTCAAAATTAATGTTCCACCATCCATATAAATTGCACCACCATTTTTTGCAGTGTTACCGTAAATTTCTCCACCATTTATATAAACATAGCCACTTACACTATATATCAAACTACCATTTTCTCCAACATTGTTAAAGAAATCCCCACCATTTACAAAAACAGTTCCGCCGTTATTTTTAATAATACTACTATCGGAGGTTGAAATTATATTTGCATAAATTTTGCAACCATTTAAAGATAGTGTTCCGCTATTTAAAATAGCATTTTTGGTTTGATTGCAAATATTAACGCCTGCACCTAATGTTAGATTACCAGCATTCTCAATTATACGTTCGCATTTGTTTTGATAATTATAAAAATATAATCCACCTACGCCAACATTAATACTTAAAGATTGCCCTTTTTCTATATTAAATACAGGGGCTTCTTTACTTATAAAATTAATAGTTTTATTTATATTTAATGTGGTTTCATCTGCAGTTTTGCTATATGTATTTAAGAAATAAATATTGCCATTATTTTGTATCATATCAACAGCTTCTTGCAAAGTTATATTAATTTCTTCCTTGCTTATACCATCAGATAAAGCAAAATAATCGTTTCCTGAAGTATCAATGTAGTAATACAAATTACTGTAATTTACTTGTATATCTACCTTACACAATACATACTGCGTGCCAAATAAGTTGCTGGCGTATGGGCTAAATTTAGCATAGTACTGATTACCAGGTATATATACATCGTCCTTTGAATAAGATTGACCCTCACTATTAGTAATTGCCCAAGTACCTGAAACTGCATACCCATCGCTCGTTACTAAACCGCCGGTGAAAATTGCATTATTAAGCAATATTACATCTGCTACTTGAGAAAGAGTTGCTACAGGGTTTTCTTCAAGAGTAAGGTTTCTTTCAACAATACTTAATGTAGTAGAACCAGTGAAAAATTTAGAATCAACAACGTTATCGTGCTCGTTAAGGTAAACAACTAAATAATTTATGGTATTAATATTTGTTTCACGATAACCAGGACAAATCTCGCTTACACCTAAAAGTTTTTGCATTAAAGGAAAGATATCATCTATATAATCTGTTTTAGAATAAAGATACTTTCCACTAACATTTAACACATCACTGAAACTATTTCCATAAGAACGTCCGTTTTCTTCGTCTATCGCTGGAGTATTTGTTAAATCTATAGCGTTTTTACTAAAGAAAATATAATAATCACTTTCATCTAATAAATTATCTTTGCCTCTATAATAAACCCTAAAATCACTTTTCTCTAATCTATGTTCAGAACCATCAATAGTAATAACTTTACTTGAAACAATAACATCAAGAATTCTATCATCTATCTCTCTAAAGTTAATTACATTTCTAGTATTATCAGTAGTATCTATGCTTAAATAAGAAGCAAATTCCTTACCTGAAGCATCTGAATACTTAACATATTTAACATCATTACTGGTTATGTAGGCTTTTGTATTTTTAGACTCCTTATAACTACCTATATATCTATCTGTTTCCGACTGGAATCTAACAACAATATTAGAACCCACTTTTAAACCCGGCTCTATAATAGACCTATTTGCATTATTGCTTAAATATAAGTAACTTACATCGTCAAAATTTACAGCAGAAGATGCTTTTATATGCAAACTTCCACCCATGTAGTACAAATTATTATTTACAAAATTTACACCTGAAAACAAAGTTACTAAAGCCGTGTTGCTTTCTTCAGCTGAAATATATAGTCCGGCTTTATTTGTTGTAAAATTATTTTGAATGGTAATATTCCCTAATTCTATTTTGCCAGCAGTTGAAAGAATATAAATTGCACCTTGGTCATTTAAAGTCATTCCTTGACCATCAACTATGCCTCCATCAACAATAAAGTTGGTGTTTTCTGCAAAATGAATAGCACTTCCTTTTGTAGCTCTATTTGAAATAAATTGACTATCATAAATTTCGCCACTAGTACCTAACACATAAATAGTACCGCCATTTTGTAATGCCGTATTATAAGCAAACTCTACTTCTTCAACATAAACTTGTGAACCATTAGCATAAATTGCGCCACCATTTTCAGTTGCAGTATTTGTGTCAAAATTACTATCTTGAACGCTTAAAGAACTATTAATTAAGCTTATTGCACCGCCATTAGTATTAGTATCATTACCTTTAAAAATTGTCCTTTTAATTGTGATTAAAGAACTAACACTAGCATTTATTGCTCCGCCAGTTGAGTTGCTTTCAAATAAAGAATCTAAAATATAAAGTTGGCTACCAACTAAGACTATTACACCATTAGTTGTATCATTATTTTTAAAATCTGCATTCTTAACATTTACAATGCTACCGCTTTCAGCGTATATTGCTTCATTAGAGCTAGCATGATCAGAAATAACGCCATCAAAAATATTTAACCTACCAGAACTTATAAATATAGAACTTCCCATTGTTGCATCATTAGTTTTAAATTCACCATAGTTAATAGTTACATTTCCAGCGTTATATATTGCACCTCCATTAGTTGCACTGTTATTAGATAGTTCACCTTTGTTCATTACAAAAGTACCTTTGTTGTAAATAAAGCCACCATCTTGAGTTGCTATGGCATTGCTAAAAGTACCGCCATTAATAACAAATGTTGCACCACTTGCATTATAAATAAAACCACCGTTTTGTGCTTGTATTAAACTATCTTCATCTTCAACCACTTGACAAGTACTAATAGATAAATTACCTGAGCTATAAATAACTCCGCCTTTTTCAGACGCCGAACTGCCATTTATTAAAGCACTAGCAATATTAAATATGCCTTCATTGTATATAGCTCCGCCATTTTTAGCTTCATTCCCTTTTAATTGTGAATATGCTAATAACACTTGGCCATTTTCCCTATTATAAATAGCACCGCCATTTTCATATGCAAAATTACCTATAAATATGGCGTTTTCAATAGTTACATTACCGTTGTTATAAATAACACCATTTTCCACTACGTTAGAATCAAATGTAGATACATCATTATTTCCAAATTCTACGTCTTTAATTGTTAATGTTCCTAAGTTATATATTACACCATTTGTTACATGAACAGTATCAAATATACTACCTGCAAGCAAATCAAATTTAATTCCGTTTGCTATATAAATTGCTCCTGTCATAGCAATATCTGAAACAATAGTTTCTGAATAGTTAGCTCCGCCGGAAACATTTAACTTAAATGCTTGATTATTTTGAACAATATAAATTGAACCGCCATTTTCAGCCCAGTTATCTACAAAAGTAACGTCCGTTAATTTTGTGTTTCCTGTAGCCATTTTACCTAAGTAAATAGCACCACCCTTGCCGTCTTCGGCTAAATTAACGTTAAACTGAATATTATATCCTTCAATATTTAACACATGATTATTATTAACAATAACAGCTTGATTTGTTGTATTATTACCATAAATTTCTTTATCTATAGTACTTGTAAAAGTAACTGTTTGATTTGTGTCTGTAACTAAATACAATGTACCAGCATTAAAATTATTGCCCGAAATATTGCTATCTTTAATTGTAAATCCTTTAGTTGAATATATAACAACAGCATTTGAATTGCCTTCTTCTAAAGTATTCCCACTTATGCTAGAAGATTGAATTGACATTTCTGTAGCTTCTAAAATAGTTTTAGCTTGGTTAGAAATTATTTTAGAATTACTAATTATTAAGCTTGAGTTAGACTTTACAATAGCTTTATATTTAGTAGTATTTTTTGTTATTTTAGTATTGTTAATTACTAAATCGTCATTAAGATTGTATACAATATAACTATCAGTTTCATTTCCATATATTTCAGAATTACTAATAGTAAGCTTTTGTTTACAGTAAATTAAACATTCAATATTTGTAGTGTCAGTCGAATTCTTAGGAACCCCTATCTTGTTGTTAATAATGTTACACTTTGATAATTTAATTTCACTCCCCGAAAAGACTGCAAGACCTGTGCAATATTTTGAGGCATTTACTATATTGTTCTTAATTGTTCCTTCAAATGTAGCTGTCTTGAAACAATCTAAATAAATTACACCACCCGAAATATTTGGAAAAGTTGAATTTATTTTATTGTCGTAAATATTGCAATTTTCACTAAATGTAAAAATACCATTCCAGTACCCATACCAAATTATTCCACCAAACAAGGTTCCAAGAGAAGCACTTGCATTGTTAGTATTATTATAAATGTTGCAAGCACCTAAAGTTAAATTTGAACCGGTTCCCGAATAAATAATACCACCATTTCCGCTAGCTAAGTTATTATATATGTCTCCGCCCTTAATATTAAAGGTAGAATTTTCCACATATGCAAACGCACCACTAACAGAAGTATTATTATTAAAATCTCCTTCAGTAATAGTAATTGTTCCAGATGTTGTTGAATATATTACACCACCTGAAGTTGTTGCAACGTTTTCGTTAAAAGCAGCATCATTAATGGAAATATTACCTGCTGTAGAGTAAATTACACCACCTTTTCCACCTGTACCATCTTCTGCTGCAGATGCTGTGTTTCCAGTAAATATTCCTACATCTATTGTAATATCAGAATTCGAATAAATAGCACCACCATTTTTTGCATGGTTGTTATTAAATTCATTAACTATACTTTCATTTTTATTTATGTTTAAAGTAGTTCCATTTAAATATATTGCTCCGCCATTACCAACAGCATAGTTGGCAGTAAACTTAGCACCACTTAATGTAAGAGTATTACCTTTAACATAAATTGCTCCGCCATCACCACTTGCATGGTTGTTGCTAAATTGACCATTTATGTTTCTTGTAGTTCCGCTATTAATGTAAATAGCTCCACCATTAACGGCACTATTGTTACTAAAAATAGCATTAGCGTCAATGTTAATATTTTTAGCTATTAAAACAGCCCCATTACCCGTAGACTCGCCATCACCAGTAATAACATTGTTATAGTATTTTCCACCATTAATTGTAACTAAAGAAGCACTGCTTGCATTAATTGCACTTGTATTTGAATTTCTATTGAAAATTGTTACATTGCTTAATGTTAATGTACCGCTTGTAACATTAATTACATGACCTGCTCCATTTATGCCATTATCATTAAAAGTAACATTTTTAATTGTGCTATTTGAAGCTTTAACCATAACATCATTGAAGCCTGACCAACGTGTTAATGTGAAATTACAATCTATTGTTGTGCTAGATAATGTCCAAGTAGAAACTAAATAAACTGTCTTACCTGCAAATGTAGTTAGATTAAAAGTTTTTATTTGAACTCCACCTAAAGCTGTATAATCTAAATTTGTTGTGCCCAGTGGGTCAAAGAAATAAACACTTTCATCTACTTCAGGAGCTTCCTCACTTTCGATTATTATATCATTTCCTACTCTTTTTAAACATAAAGGCTGATTGTTGTAATAAGCTCTTAACAACTTTGCCCAATAACTATTGTTATCATTAATAGTCGCAATTTTTTCTCCAACAACATTTGTATTTACACTAATAATTAAAGCTGAACTTGTGTTTAAAGATTGTATAATTATGTCGCCACTTAAACTAGCCGTTGAAATAATTTTTCCACTTAAAGTAAATTTATTTGCTGTTAATGCATCACCACTAATATTAATATCAGCAGTGCCATTTATAGTAACATTACCATCAATAACAGCATTATTGCTAATTATATTTCCGCCAGTAATATGCATTCCCGCGTTAGTACTAATAACTTTTCCGCTAATAATTAAAGTTCCATTTGACATATTAAACTTACTGCAGGTTATAACATAATTTGTTTCAGTTCCTCCAGCTGGAGCACCACTCAAATTAAGAGTTCCGCCACTAAAAGATACCTCGTAAGACACTCCAATATTAATTGCACCAGCAACATTTGTTTGAACATAACAGTTTGTGAAAGTAACATTATTTACATTTTGAAGTATTGTACTATTGTTCCCATATATATTACAATTTGTAAAATCAATATTGCCATTTGCACCACTAATAACATTTGATGTAAAATTAATAAACTCACAATTTGTGAATGTAAGCTTACTACTACTTGTTATTACTACACCACTAACACCAGTACCATCACTACTATCGTCAGTACCATCAAAAATAATATTGCTTACATTTGCACCAACATTAACTCTTTTGCCATTTAAAACAACGTGTACTTTAGAATTAAAATTAACCCCCGAAAGAACAGTATTATCTTGAGCAATAGTAATTTTTAAAGTATTAAATCTAACATCCAAAACATTTACAAACTCTAAAAAATTTTTAATTTCTTCTAAACTACCAAAAGTATAACTCTTTTTATCATTACTTAAGCCTAAACTTTCACCTGTAGCACTAGTGTTTAAAATTAAATTTTCACAAGCAATAATATTCTCAGGGTTTACTGGAGTATTAATAGTAATATTTGTTGCGTTACCTGCTGTTGGTGAAGTTGTTCCATTACCTGCATTAAATGTAGGTTCTGTTCCTGTTGTGTCGGAACCGTTACTTGCAGTAGCATTTAATTTTACATAATAATTAGAATATGTTTCTTTTCTATCCCAGTAACAATCAAACAAAGATGATCTCGCTGTTTTTGAAACAGAAACACTACAACCTGCAAGAAGCGAATAATTAAATACCTTATTATACGCTAAGATTTCAGCACTTGTAGAAGTTGTAGAACTAGAAAAATTAGCATCAAAAATATCTGTTCCCCAGTATGTATAATGGTTGTCACTTTTACCTGAACCACCGGAATATGTGTTCCATAATGAATGGTTATTTACATCTGGTCCATCAGTATACCAACTACCCGACCATTTATCCTCAGATTCCCTATAACTATAATATGAAGTTGTGGTCAAAGATTTAGCTAAATATTTTCCAACTGCATCATTGCCAGTTAATTTAATGTTTATATAGTTACTATTTGAACTATTAAATTGTAAAGGAGCATTAGCCAAAGTATCGCTAGCAGGAACACCAAGCGAAGCTAAAATACTTGCATAAGAACCTATTATAGCAATCTTTACCCTTACATTAGCAGAAGTTTTTGCAGAGCTACCTATTTTATTATTATCTTCTATTGAAAGTTTACTTGCAGTACCAAAAGTAACTGTGCAATTTTCAGCTTGAATAACAGAGCCTGAAGTTGTAGCATAATTGTTTTTAAATGTACCGTTTTTTAAAGAAACTGTGGCCGAAGATGAATTTACAAATATCGCACCGCCATTTGGAGCTTTATTTGTATCAACCGTTGGAGATCCACTAACCTCTATATTCCCTACCGTATATACAACACCGCCTCTTGTTGTTGCGTGGTTGTTCATATATGTACCAGCTTGCAATATTATAGTAGTTGAGGAAGAATTTCCATAAGCCACACCACCATCTACTGCTTTATTATATTTATAGGTTCCTTTTAATGTTGCCGATTTACTAGAGTTATATACAACTCCGCCACTTGAAGAAGCTTGGTTATTTTCATAAGTTCCACTACCTATAGTTAAATCAAACCCTGTGCTTGCAAAATATATAGCTCCGCCATTAGTAGCTTTGTTATATTTAAATGTTGCACCATCAATCGTTGTTGCGCCTAAAGAATATATAGCCCCGCCTTTTGATGCATAATTTCCTTTTTGCTCACTACTTGAATTTGTTCCAAAATAAGTAGAAGTTCCGTCAACATCTAAATTATAAGATACATAAATTACCCCGCCTTCACCAGCTCCACTGTTTTCAGCGGAAGAAACATTTTGAATATAAATTCCGCCATCAATATCTACCTGATAACCATATATTACACCACCCTTATTTGTGGCTTTATTATTATTAAATGTCCCGCTTAAAACTTGTATTGAGCCAGATGTTGAATCTAATTGAACATATAAAACACCACCATTAGCTGCTTGATTGTTGCTAAAAGTAGAATTGCTTACAGTAATTGACCCTTTTCCGCCGTAGGCTACACCACCATCTGTAGAGGCTTTGTTTTTTATAAATGAACTTCCTGTTATTGTTGTTGAAACAACAGAACTTGTTACCGCACCATAAGCTGCTGTGTTTCCCCCATTTGTTGCATCACCAAAAGAACCACCTGTTATGCTAATTGCGTTTGCATATATAACACCACCATGACTTGTAGCTTTGTTTGAATAGAAAGTTCCGCTAGTTATGCTAACATCTTTGGCTGTACTTATAACTCCACCATTACCATTTGCATTATTTTTAGTAAACGTTCCACTACTAATTGAAATTGAAGTATATGAATCTCCACAAATTACACCACCATTACCAGATGTAGCAACGTTATTTGTGTAAATAGAGTTTGAGCTTAAAACAATATTTATAGGGGTGCTATCAAGAATATTTTTTGCATATAAAAAACCACCATTTGTTGCAAAATTATTTTCATAGTTTGCAGAATTTAAAAATTGAATTGTTGTTGCATAATTTATATATACTGCGCCACCATTTTCAGTTGCATGATTATTTTTAAAATTTGTTGAACCTGGCTTCAAACCAGAAGTGTAAATAGCACCTCCATTTTTTGCTATGTTGTAATAAAAATTTCCAGAAGTTATATCAACACTTCCTGAATATATCGCCCCGCCGCTAACTAAAGATGTATTGTTATAAAAATTTCCTTTTGTTATTGTAGTAGCGCCAGCTGAGCTAATAGCTCCACCATTGCCAGAAGCAGAGTTGTTATAAAAATTACCGTTAGTAATAGTTACTTTTCCACCTGAATAAATTGCTCCGCCTTCACCAAGAGAATGATGATTATAAACAAAATTTCCATTACCTATTGTTACATTTCCAGTAGCACTTAAAGGACGTGTTGAATTGTTTTGAGCTGTTACCGTTCCGGTAAAATTTAAACTGCCTGCAGTAATAATACCAAATGTCCCACTAACTCCACCCGAGCAGTTACTAATTGTTATAACACCACTTGAAGTAATTGAACCAGTTGTGTGTATTTGTCTGCTAGTTGCACTGTTAATAGTTAAATTTTGATTTAAATTTATAATTAATTTAGCTTCTAGCCCTGCATTAAAGCTATTACCGGCAACAAGACGTTTATTATTTTGCAAAATAGTATCTGTTATATCTAAAGTTGAAGTTTCTTCATTTAAACTACTAAATGCTGTTCCTGAACTAGATATTTGACTATCTTCTACATATATAGTAGATGTTCCAGATAAAATTAAGCCAAAATTATCATCATCTTGATTTCTATTCTTAATTGTAATATTTTTAACATCAGCATTTTCAACAACTAAACCAACTTTTGAATTTATAAATTCAGAATTTGAAATAAGCCCCTTGCTTCCCTTAGAAACTAAATAAGCTGAACCATAATTTGATTCATTTAAATTAAGACCAGTTGCTATTATTTTTTTTGCAACAGCATAAATTTCAAAGTTTTTAGTTTCGCTAGCAGTATTGTTAAAATATGTGCCCGAGTTAATTGTTAAAGAAGCATTGTCATTGTAAATATGTATTGCAGAACCAGCAAGAACATCTTTTGAAGATAATTTATTATTGATAAATTCCGTTCCTAAATTTATTGTAATGCTTGCTGAAGATTCAGAAAATAAAATTGAAGCTTTTGTAGAAATATTATTACCATCTAATACAATATTTGTTAACGTTAAGTCTTTTGTAACATTTAACATATGTTCATTAAAACCTTGACGAACAATTTTTGCTATTTTTTTAGGTAGTTCACTTGGATTGCCTTTTTCAGAAGTATCTGAACCAAAATTTGTACCATCTAATGAAGATATTTCATTTGATATATACCAAGTTGAAAGCAATTTTACTGTAATATTAGCATTTGTAGAACGTAAAACTTTGTCCCACGATTTTACTGCAGTTGCTGAAGTGTCACCTAGGCTAGCATCACTTCCATTAGCTGGGTCAAAATAAATTGTAGAGTTACTATCAAACCAACCAAGGCGAAGACCTGCAAAATCGTCTGTAGTTCTTAACTTATATGTAATACTTTTATTTACAAGTTTAACAACTTTTTGTAATCTTGAATTAATTTCAGGCATAGACGAACTATAACCAGATACCCACTCTGAACAACTTACCAAAGCACTTTTATTTAATAAATTTCTTTCTGGGTTTATTATTTTTACATTTATTTTTGAATCACTTGAAAGCAAGGTATTTGTATTAAGATAATCTATTAATTGTAAAGGGCTTGTATCACCCCATATAGTTTGATTAACTAAAATACCTATTGAAGACTCTATATTCAAATCTCCAGATAAATAAACAACACTATTATCACCACGAACTTCAATGTCGGCATGCTTGTCACTAGAATCAGCAGTAATGTTATTAATAATTGAAGTTCTATTTTTATTTGAAGTTAAATGCAATCTTGCATTATTTAAAAAAATAGCTCCGGCTTGTGATGCTTTACAATTTTCAATAGTGCTATCTTTTATTATAAATTTATTACCTGCATTGTTGTTTGCATAATATATAGCTCCACCTTGACCACTTGCACTACAATTTGAAATAGTAGAATTTACTATATTTAAAATCGCTCCCGAAGAATATATTGCCCCACCGTCTATACCAGACAAATTTGTTAAGGTACAATCATTTTCTGTTGCATCGGAATCCCCTATATTCAAAGTAGAACCAGAGCTTAACACAATAGGGCTTTTATTTGAGACTGAAATATTTTTAATTGTAGTTTCTTTTAAATTCACAGTTCCTGCGTTGTTAATAGCTATTCCATTATTGTTTTGTATAATTACATTTGTTAAATTTAAAGTTTTTGAAGAAGGAATATTTATTAAAGTAGCATTAGAACCTTGCCCATCTATTGTAATGTTTGATAAATTTACTGAGCCATTTACATTAATTAAAGTTCCGGTAAAACCACTATAAGCTTTAATAGTAAAAATTCTATTATAGGTTTTATTTATACCCCATGTGCCTTTTACTATGTAAATAGTACCGCCACTAGCTAAGTTTTGAGCATTATTATCAAGAGCAACACTAACAGTATGATTTACATCAGAATAAAATAAGTTTTCATAAAAATAAAGTTCATCATATAAGCATGAGTAAGCTACAGAAAAACTTTCTTCTGAATAGGCAAGGGTATTTTTAGGAATAAAATTAACATCTATAATATTAGTACCATTTGTAGTTCTAGTTTCCCCTGCGTAAAAGTTGCCACTTACAGCATTCCCTTGAACATCTAATACATAAAAATCTTTAAGTTGAGAAGTAATATCCTGCCCTTTATCTGGTACTGATTTAAAATAAACAACCGTGTTTTTGAAAGTTTCTTCATTGCTAGAGATTTCGCTCCATTCACCGTTATAATGATAAACAACCACGTCCCTTTTTGAAGGAGCTAAAAACATTTCTCCTTTTGATAAATAATTTTGCTTTAGGTTACTTTCAATTTGTTCTATTGAAGTTCCATTTTGCGAAGAAACATTAGCGTTTTTAAAACTAAAAACGCCAGCAATCAATCCAACTAACACACAGCTAGACAAAAGCAAGAAGCTGATTATTTTGTTTACACTCCACTTAATTTTTTTCATAATGTTTCTCTCCTTTATTTTTCCACTTAGCAAAGAAAATATTAGTGCAATTCGTAAATTGTTTGATTGTATTGAAAACGGTATTTTTCTAAAAATCTCGCACGTGCGTATACATGTGCGCGTTATTATATAAATATAAAAATATTTTACTATAATTTACACAAAATACCAAATATTTTACACTATATTTATTCAAATTTTTTATTATTTTTTTTATCATTTTTTATTATTTTTTTAATGATATTTTTACTACTAATTTACGATTATTTTTAACAAAAAAATCTTTTGTATTTATTTGTAAATTTTAAAACTTTTTCAAAAAAAATATTATTCATTAATATCATTTAAAATTTTTAATTTTAATTATATATTTAAAATTTTAAGACAATAAAAAAGCAACATTTACCTATATATGCTTTTTATTTAAACGACCATACGGACAAACATATATATGGCTTAAATAAACAAGATTAGACATTTTTTAAGTTCAAGTTTTAAAAAATAAGTTTACTAAAATAAAATATTACATACTTAATTAAAAATGTTTTTAAAATAAAATTACGAAAAAAAACTATTTAAAACTATCTTGAATTTAACTTCCGTTTTTTAGAAAAGTTTTTATATTAAATTCAACAATTTTAATGTTATAAATTTTAAAAAATTTTAAATGTTTTTTATATTATTTTTTTTGCTTATTTTAGAAATTTTTTTGGATTATTTTTTTGATATAAAAAGTATAAAAAATAAAAAAAAAAGATAGCACGTTAAATCACATGCTATCTACATTTTTCCCCTTAAAAATTGAAAAATTATAAACAATTATTTAATAAGGTCTTTAAAGCTTTTACCAAATTTGAAACTTGGAGCTTTAGTTGCTGGGATTGTAATTTGTTGTTTTGTTTGAGGGTTTATACCTGTTCTTGCTTCTTTTTCTTTAACTTTGAAAGTACCAAAACCAGCTAAAGCAACGCTATCTCCTGCCTTTAATGCTTCTGCAATAGTTTCAACAAATGCTTTGTATACTTCATCAGCATCTTTAAGTGTAAAACCTGCTTTTGTAGCAATAGCGCTTATAAGATCTCCTTTGTTCATAAATATTTCTCCTTTTTTCTTTTATTAGTTTTCCATACTGGATAGGTGCATTATAGCATAAAAAATCCATACTTGCTACTAAATTAAAGCATTTTATCAATTTTTATTGACTTTTTTATGTTTTTTATTAACCTAAAAAGTATGATACAAACTTTAAATATTGAAAAAGATAGTTTAGCTTGTGACCAAGCTATAGCTAAAGTATTAACAGAAATAGATGTTTTAAACTTGCAAAGCCAAATTAAAGTTTTGAAAGTTATTCATGGTTACGGATCTTCAGGTACAGGCGGTAAAATCAAGCAAGAACTATCGCTATGTTTACAAAACCTTGTTAAGCAAAATAAGGTCAAATATTTTATACAAAATGAAAAATTTACACCTTTAAAAAAAGAATATAGTTATTACACAAAACTATATCCTCAACTTATTCTTGAAAGCGATTTGCAAAATCAAAACCCAGGAATAACTTTAATATTTTTAAATAACTAACATAAAATTGTTTTGTAAAATTTATTATCCTTAAACATCTTTTCTAATGAATCAAATTTACAACAACATAATTTTTCACATAAAGAAAGAACTTCATCATTTTTAAAATCATCAACTTCATATTTTTTAAATCCATTTTCTAAATGAAAAATAAAAGTTGATTGGTTATTTTCAGAAATATAATCATTCCAGAACCCTTGTTTTAGTTGAGTTTTTATATATTCTTCCCAAATTTCTTTTTTGTTTTCTGGAAAGGTCACCTTAAAATTATTGTTGTCTCTTTCTATTACAAACCCATATTTTTCTAAATTATATATTGAAGAATTTACACCCATAGCATAACTATATAACATTTTGTACCCTGCCTCTTCTTGTTTATTAAAAAATACTGACTTTTAAAAATTTATGAAATTATTTATTTTACAAATAGATAAAAAAGACCCTTTTGGGTCTTTTTTATTATTAAAAATGTCCTTCATCTCCATCATTTAAATAAAGAATACCTAAAGTATTTTTACCACAATGAGAATTAATTACACTACCTGCTTGTGTAACTAAAATTTCTTTAAATTTACCATAATAGTTTAAAACTTGTTTAGCTGTTTCTACCATTTCAGGTGTTGCAGTTGAATAAGTAATCATAACTCTTGTATGGTCAGGATTGTTATATATTTTAAGAGTATCTTCACAATATTTTTTAACACAAGAAATCATATTACCCATATATTTTCTAGTAACAGAGTTTTTGCCATCAACAACTTGAATACAAGGTTTAATTCTTAAAATATTTGCACCAAGAACGCTTAGCATACTACACCTGCCACCTTTGTGCAAGAATTTAAGTTTTTCAATAATAAAAGAAGATTGATTATGTTCTGTCCTTTTTGAAACTTTTTCAGCAATTTCTTTAGCTGAATATTTTCCTGTTTTTGCAAGTTCGCAAGCATACAAAACCAAAAGCCCAACACCTGAAGATAATGTTGCTGAGTTTACTGGATAAACTCCCTTAAGGTCTTGGTTAGCTATATTAACGTTGTTAAAACAACAAGACAAATCAGCTCCTATACCTATATGAACAATTTCGTAACCTTCGTCTATAAATTTTTGAAAAAATTCTTTAAAATCTTCAGGGCTTCTAGCTCCTGTTTTTGGAAGTTCTCCTGTTTCATCAAAATATTTATAAATATCATCTGGCTTAATATCTACACCATCATAATATGTTTTATCTCCAAGATTAACTGCGAGAGGAATAACCCCTATATTGTACTTTTGAATTAACTCTGGGGTTAAGTCTAAAGTACTATCTGAAGTAATTTTAACTTTCATAAATAAAAATCCTTTTACGAAACATCTTTTTATAAGATATTACCCTATAATTTTAATAATATAATTTTTTTTGTCAATTTATTGCCACTAAATTTCTAAATATGATATAATTCTTTCTACAATGAAAGACAAAGTAGAAAATAATAAACCTAATACTCATAAAGGTCATAGACAACGGTTAAGAAATTTATTTAAAAACACAGACGCGACAATGTTGCCCGAACATCAAATTCTTGAGCTTATGCTTTCTTTTGTTTTGCCACAAAAAGATGTTAATCCACTTGCTCATGATTTACTTAATGAATTTGGCTGTTTAACTAATGTTCTTGAAGCACCACAAAGTAGCTTAAAGAAAATTAAAGGCGTTGGTGAAGTTGTTGCAAGTTTTTTAAGTTTTTGTTCAAAATTGCCTGAAATATATAAAAACAGTAAGGCTAATTATAAATGCAAGTTGCAAACTCCTAACGAGATTATATCTTTTTTAAAACAAGTAGTAGACTTTAGTTCAGTAGAAAAATTCTATTATATTTGTCTAGGCACAAAGGGCGATGTTTTATGTTTTAAAAACATGGGAGCCGGCTCAATAACTCAACTTTATATTAATAATAGAGAACTTATTCAACAAATCTTAAAATACCCAACACATACTGTTGTTCTTTGTCACACCCACCCTAATGGTAAACCAATTCCATCTGAAGAAGATAGGTCTTTTACCATGACTTTATGTGACTTACTAGACTCTTTATCAATAAGGCTTTGTGACCACGTAATTTTATCACCAGACGGATATTTTAGCTTCTTCGAAAATAAATTATTAGGCGCACCATTAAAAACAGAAAAATTTAACAGCCTTAAAATGAACATGCTTTTGGATAAAGGTTTTGAATTAAAAAAGAATAAATAAGAATATAACCGCTTTATGAGTTTTTTCAAAAAGCGGTTATATTCTTAAAAAATACTGCATAGTTGTTGCCATACAAAAGATAAAAAGTTTTGATTATAGTAATGGTAAAATTGCACAGTTCCTAATATTACTTCTTTTTTAACAGTACCAAAAGATGTACTATCCTCACTAGTTTGCCTGTTGTCGCCTAACAAAAATACATGACCTTTAGGAATAGTAATGCTTGCACTTGAGCCACTTATCATCCCGTCTTCTTGCACTCCTTCAATATCTAAAAATCTAAGGAAATAACCGTAGTCCATATTTTCCCTAAACTTACCTATATAACTTTCATTTAACTTTTTAGGCAAAGAACCTTCCTCTTCGGTTAAATAAAAATAATAAAAACCATCACTTTCATACTTAAGTGTAAGCGTTTGACCTTCGGTTGCTATTAATCGTTTTATTATAATCAAGTCATTAATCTCTGCAATTACTATTTCCCCATTTTTACCTTTGTTAAACCTGTTAGCAAACACAATATCTTTGTATTTTGAAACTTCCGCATCTTCTGAATAGGATAAATTGATATTAAAAGTAGGTTGCATTGAAGTACCTATGACTTGTGCTTTAATAAATATTGCACAAAAAACTAAATAACATAAAGCTATTAAAACATAAATAGTAAAAAGAACGTCAACTGCTATCAAACCAACAGAACGTTTTTTCTTTTTAGTTATAGGAGTATAATTGAAAAATTTTTCTTCCATTTTTTACCTTTTTATATTAAAACTACTTTACCATTTTTTTTAATTTTTCACTTGTTACTAGTACAACTCTTTGGCATTTATCACATTTAATTTTTAAATCTGCACCAACTCTAATTATTGTCCACTCGTTGCCACCACATGCATGATTTTTTTTGGTTTTAATTTGTTGATTTAATGTAAACACTTTTCACCACTTTTAAATAATAAAAATATTATAATCAAAAACAAATTAAAATCAAATTAAATTATTTGTAAATAAAATGAAATTTACTAATCTTTCTTGCATAATATTTTAAAAGGTTATATTATATTAAAGCGATATATAAAAAATTAATTATGTATCTTATTAAATATACAAACTATTTAGTCGGGTTTATTTTATTTAAAATCAGTGTGTTATAGCAAAAACTAAATGTTCGAAAGCACTTTAATTAAAATAATTTTTGTATTTAAAATAAATAAATTCAAAACACTTTTACAAAAATTTAAAATTGTATTTTTTAACAAACTGGCATATTAAAATCTCTTCTTTACCCGACCAGCCGTACCAAAATCGCGCGAGTGTAGCTCAACTGTATAGAGCACAAGTCTTCGGAACTTGGTGTTGGGGGTTAGAATCCCTCCACTCGCACCATTAAAAAACACCTGTTAAGGTGTTTTTTTATTCTTTAATATTGTTAGTATTTTTATCTTGAATTTGACTTGCGTTTTTTTCTGGACTTTGATTATCTAAGATATGGACTTTTTTACGTTTAAATATTTTTGAACGAAATAAAACAATATTTAAAATAATAAAACCTACTACTAATATTCCCAGTACAAGATAAGGGTTTTTTGGAGCGTAAGGAACTAAAAACATTATAGGAAAACCTAAAACCATTGCTGGCAGATTTTGGTAAACCAAATTACTTGAAGCTTTGCCAGTTAAATCTGGGTCAACTTCACGCAACAAAATAATTCCTGAACTAGCCGTTCCAGTAAGCATACCGTACATTGCTAGAAATTGTTCATGTTTATAATCTGGAAATAATTTTTTTGCTACTAAATAATTATACGCATATGTAATAATTAAACCGGCAACGGCTAGAATAATTACTATACCCCAGTAGTTTTGCAAAATATCTAATCTTATGGCGGAAATACTTGAAACAACCATTAAATCAAAAGCAACATTTGATACGTGTGATAGTAAGTAGTTATCTATACATTCATTTTTAATAACATCTTTTCTTTTTAAAAAATTTACAGTAGCTTTAACAACAAGTGCTATTAGCACACCAAATAAAAAGTTAAAACCATATATAACTGCTTTAATTGAGGGAATTAAAGTTCCTAAAACAAACATAATTGCATAACTTACTAAATAAGTAATAAAAATTAGTGCAAATTGTATTACAAGTTTTCCAAGTCCACCCTCGTCTTTAGATTTATCAACCATTAAATATTCTTTTTCGCCTTGATTTTCTTTTTTCTCAAATTTTTCAGGGTGTTTCTTTTTTATAATATGTAAATGAATTACTCCACCTAAGCTTGCCGCTAAAAACCCTAGTGCTGCTATAGTTAAACCAAAGCTTCTTCCACCAACAAAACCAAATTGTGTTTCATAAACATTACCATAGTTTAGTGCTTGCCCAGGACCTTGCCCAAAACCCAACGCCAACAATACACCCGAAGCAGATAATAATTTGGTTAAGAGCAACGCAGCAATAATAGTTATTGACATACCAACAATAGCTTGAATTAAATAAGAAGCAACTGTTGTAATTCCCGTATTTAGTATTTCAGAGCTTCTTTCTTTTGTTATTTTTCCACTTACTGTTTTTAATGTTGAAGCTATAAAGCCTATAGCTAGCATATGATAAGTAATTGTTTCTAATACGCTTGAACCATTGCCTCCAAAAAACTGCAGATTAAAAAAAACATCTCCGGTAATTGCATTAAATATTGCAGAAACTATTAACAAAAGTATGCCTGCTAATACTGATGTTGGAATTAAGCTTTTTTCTACTATTTTAATTCTTTTCTTTAAAATATTTGCCAGTAGCAATGAAATTAAAATAATTGAAATTAAATTCAAAAAACCCCAAATTCTAAAATCCCAAAAATTCTCCATATTCATCCTTCTTTTGTTGTGTATTTTGCCAGTGATAAAACATATTAACATATTTTACGGCATTAAATCTTTTATTGCCTTTAATTTGAAAAACTTTATCTAAATAGTATATGTTAAGTTTGTTTCTTCCCAAAACACTAACTGCACTAATATTTGTAAAATTTAATAATTCATTATTTATTATAAACTTGTCGCCGAAACATTCAATGTTTGTTTTTTTATTAATTAGCTTCTTATTTTTATACAAAATTACTTCAAATAAAGACACTTTGTCAAGAAAACAAGGTTTACTAAAGTATTTAGAAATATCTAAATTATGTATAAACTTTTGTTGATATTCATACCATTCGTTAACATAATTAAAAGAGATATTATCGTTAATTCCTTTAAGTTTTAAGTCTTCTTTATATTGTATTGATAAGCCACATGTTTTACATTTTATTAAATTTTTATTACTTTCAAATTGTGCTATACCGCATTTAGGACACACATAAACTAATCGTTCTAAATATTCTGCAAGTTTATTGCTTTTTACAATGTTATTAGAATTTGCTTCGTTAACATAAAGTTCTGTTTTTACTAATGAGTAAAGCTCGTCATCTGTCAAATTTAAATATTGCTCAGGTTGTAATATTCTGCTTACTTGAGCGGTCATTTTACCTTTTCTTGTTTTATCACTCCATCTAGGCTGAACGCCATAACCACCTTCAATTTTAAAAAATGCTAACGGCAACTTTAAAGCCTTAATAAGTTTTACAATAGATTTTTTAATTGTTTCTGTTTTTCCACTAAAAGTTCGATTTCCTTCAGGGAATATTGCTATTGTTCCACCCTCTTTCGCAACCTGCATACAATCTTTAACCGCTTTTAAATCGGTAGTTTGTTTTTTTATAGGAATAGGAGCTACTGCCCACTTTATAACTTTTGAAACCCAACCCATAGAAAACAAATCTTCGCTAGCTACATAGTATACGGGTTGTTTAAATGCTGAACTTACAAAAAACTGGTCAAAGGCTGTTTGATGATTGCTAAGAATTAAGCACTGCCCTATTTTTTGTTTTTTAATTTTAATGTGATATTTTAATTTTATAATCGGCTTTAATGATATATAAATTATTTTCGTCATAATTTTATGTCTTGTACAAAGCCATTTATTTCGTTTGCGTTTCATATTTGACCTATTTATTCTTTAAAATTTTATTACTACAATTAATGCAATAAAAAAATTATATAACAAATTATTATAAATTCAAAACATTAACAAGCTTATATAACAAAAAAATATAAACATTTAAAATAGATTGTTTTTACTATGATTTTTTAATCAAATATTGTACAATATGAAAACAAAACAATATTAATAAAATGCTTATATTCAATACAATACAAAACAATACAATAGAATTAACATTTGTAAAATTATACAGCATTTATAAGCTATAAATACAAAAGGAATAAATATAATGATAAGATTTGCTAATTTAAAAGACTTAGAACAAGTAAATATTATTCGTAAAGAAGTTAATGAATTGCATGTTAATCAAGTACCTAAAGTTTTTAAAGCTGGTTTTTCAAAAGAGCTTGAAGAATACGCATCAAGTTACATTAATTCTGACGATAAATTTTTGCTTGTTTATGAAGAAAACAATATTATATGTTCATATGCTATGGTAAATATAGTTGTTAAACCCGAAACTCCATATAGACATTTATTAAAATATCTAGAAATTCAAGAAATAGGAACATTGCAAACTAAACAAAGAAACGGCTTTGGCAAACAATTAATACAAAAAATTAAAGAACTTGCAAAAGATCTTGGCATAGAAAGAATAGAATTAAACATGTGGTCTTTTAACGATAACGCCTTAAAATTTTATGAAAATTTAGGTTTTAAAACTTATAGAAGATATTTAGAGTTATATTGTTAAAATTTTCTAAACTATTTGTTAATAGAAAATTATAATTAAGTTTTATTAAAAAACCTAAATAAAATATAAAATTAAAATTATTAGGAGAAGTTTTATGAGTAATCAAAATATATTTATTCTTCATAGTTTAAACGCTGATACTGTTGAATTTTGGGGACAAGATGTTTATAAAAATTTTAAAAATAAACTAGATGTTTTTATGCCTTCTTTTCCTATTAGAGCTGAAAGTACTTATGAAAAATTTGATGAGATATTAGTTAAATATTTAAACACAAAACAATTAAACGAAAACTCAATAGTAATTTGTCACAGCATAGGGAACCCTTATTTTATAAGGTTTTGCAGAGAGCATAATTTTGTGCCAAACAATTATATAGCTGTTGCACCGGGTGCAGTATATAATTTTCCAACTACAAGAAATGACTATATAGTAAAAGTTAAAAATCAAGCATTTTTAAAGCAACCCGATTTTGAATTTGCTAGTAATTTTAAAAACATTTACCTAATGTATTCAGATGAAGAAGATAAAAACCCTGAAAAATTTACAAGGTTTAGCAAAGATTTCAATACAAAAGATATTTACTTAAAAGGTTACAATCATTTTGATGGCCATCACAGAATTTATCAAATACCAGAATTAATTGACTTAATCAATACACTAATAATTTAAAAATAAAATTAGTTTTTAAATAATAATGTTTAACTAAAAATTTTATACCTAGGAGTTTTTATGAATAATAATCAGCTATATACCAAAAGTGGAAAAACTATTTCTAAAATAGGCATAGGAACTTGGACTATAAAAAAAGAAAACATACAGGACGAAATTAAAGCTTTACAATATTACTTTAACAGTGGAATTAATTACATAGATGTTGTTTTAGCTTATGATAATGGTAATACTATTGATGTAATTAAAAACTTTTTAAAAACAATTAATAGAGAAGATATTTTTATTAATGCATTTATCACATATGGTTGCAAAAAGCTTGAGGACATACAATTTCAAATTAACACATATTTAGAAAAACTAAATACTACTTACTTAGATTGCGTAACATTACACTCTCCCGTAGCAATAGAATTTGATTTTGAAAGTTATGTAAAAGAGATTACAAAATTACAAAAAAGTAATAAATTTTTAAATATAGGCTTTAGTAATTTGTCGCCTGAACAATTTAATAAGATTAAATATAATTGTGATTATTTTGAAGGACTTTTTAACTTAGAATGTAAAGTTAATGAAGACAATAATATTATTAAAGATTGTTTACAAAATAATATTCCCTTTTATTCTTATCAACCATTAAGAAGAAACAGAACCTCTAAACAAAATTACAAAGAGCTTGCTTCATTATCAAAAAAATATAATAAAACTCAAAACCAAATTTTAATTAACTGGATAGTTAAACATAAAAAATTAGGAGCGTTAATTAAATCAAGTAACATATTACACATCAAAGAAAATATTGAAGCACTAAATTTTGATATAGATCAAGAAGATTACTTAATTTTGGATAATTTTAGAAATAAAGAATTTGACAACCTTACTGTTACTTATACTAATGAAGAAGGTAAAATAAGAATTGACCAAATTCCAAATCAGCCTATAGGAAATTTATAATCAGATTTGGTTAAAAATTATAAAAAAACAATTTTAAAAAAACTACTAAAAAATATGTTTTTATCTTAGAAATTAGATAAATTAATAACATATTTTGGGAGAATATTTTGAAAAAATTAATTTATGAAAAACCAAGTTTAAAACGAAAAGAAGAAGCAATTAGTTTTATTCAAGAATTTATTGAAAATAATTCAGAAATTAATGGCACTGGGGGATTAAATAGATTTCTTGAAGACTATGAAGGGTGGTTAAAAAAGCTTGAACTAGATGAAATATCTCCTATCACAGACCAAAGAGTCCCTGCACTAACTTATTTTTTAGTTAGAAAAGAAGACAACAAAATTGTAGGCATGGCGAACATTCGTTTGGCGCTAAATGACGCTTTAAAAAAGAGATGTGGCAATATAGGTTACTGCATAAGACCTACTGAGCGTAGGAAAGGTTATAACAAAATTAATTTATATTATGCGTTAAAAGAATTAAAAAATCATAATAATTCTGAAGCCTTATTGACTTGTTACAAAAACAATTTAGGTTCAAGTAAAACCATTTTAGCTTTAGGTGGTGTTTTGCAAAAAGAAGAAGTTGAAGATGACAAAATTTTACAATTTTATATTATAGATATTAATAAATCTTTAAAAACTTTTTGTAAAAAATTATAGTAATTTTGTTTAATTTTTTTATTATTTTTTAATTATTTTATATTAACATTAAGGAGATTTTATGCCAGAAGAATTTGTACAATTTGCGCAAAAAGCACTTATAATTAATGACGGAAAATTATTAATTATTAAAAAGTCTAGTAAGGATATTAACTCCCCTGGAAAATGGGAAGTGCCAGGCGGACGCAAGATGATAGATGAAACCCTAGACCAACAAATTATTAGAGAAGTTAAAGAAGAAGTTGGTTTACAAATAATTCCGAAAGAAATTTTTACAATGTGGGAAGTTAAAGTAAAAATTAATAATAACCCAACAACCTTAATTGTTGCTTCCAGATTTTGCCAAGCCACAAATAAAAAGGTTGTTTTAGAAAAGAATGTAATTGAAGATTATAAGTGGGTTGAAATAAATGATGAATTATTAACCTATGATCTTATGCAAGGTTTAAAACCTACTATAATTAAATTAGTTGAAGATTATAAAAGCATTTCAAATAAATCTGAAATTTAAATTTGTTTTTAATCAAAAAACTTTTTAATGTCTTTTAAAAATAAGTACACCTTTAAAAGGAAACGAAGTTTATGAAAAATAAAATGAGAAAAATGAATGATAAAGAATTTATGACACATATAAATTTCTTAACAAAAGATTTAAAAATATTTTTAAACAATAATAACTTAAAAATAGACTATATATGTCCTGTTCTTCGAAGCGGCGCCGTGCCGGCTGTATATATTGCAAACAAATTAAACATAGTTAAGTTTGCACCTTTTCAAGCTAAACACATAACATATAAAAACAAAGAAGAAAAAATTGAAGTTTTATTTAATCCCTTAACTAGTTTAAATATTAATAAGAAGCAACCAGTAATCTTAATTGTAGAAGGCACTCATTCAACAGGCAAAAGTGTGGAATTGTGCATAAATGAAATTTATAAAACTTATCCTAAAGCAAAAATTCTTTATGTAAGCATAGCTAAAAGTTATGGGAGTAAAGAATTTAATGATAAAATATTATACGAAAATCACTCTTTAATATTTAGTACTTCTAAAACTAAAAAAGAATGTAAAAAACTTAAAATAAACCCTTATCTTGCACTTTACCCTTGGGAAGTATTAGAATATGAAATTAAACACCCTGATGATTTAGAAGAAAATATATTTTTTTGAGCATAAAATAAAAAGGAATGAAAAATGTATATTACAATAGAAATGGCAACCTCTATTAATGGTTACATAGCAACAAACGAAGGAAACGAAGATTTTTTACTATATAGAAACTTTCAAATAATGATAGAATTATTAAAAAATTATGATTGTTTGGTTTGGGGGAATACAACTTTTGAAAATGTTAAAAGTTGGGATAAAAAATACATAGACGATTTAAAAAATACTTTGATAATTGTTTTTTCAAAATCTAAGCACATAAATTACAATAATGTTATATACTGCACTAGTTTGCAAGAGTTTAATGAAATTTGTTTGAAGAAAAACCTAAACAAAGTACTTATCTCAGGTGGAGCAACAATAAATAATTTATTTTTAAAAAATAATTTAGTAGACGAGATTATAATTAACTACAACCCTTATGTTTTAACAGAAGGAATTAGCCTTTTAAAAGGTTATTATGTAGAAAAACCTCTTAAGCTAAATTATGTTAAACAAGAACAACAAGATATTGTACAAATAAGTTACAAAGTAATTAACAAATAATTTTGTTTATATATTTACTTTATTTTAATTTTGATATAATCTAATTAAACCAAAGAAATTTAAGGATTAATAATGAAAAGTTTTATACTACCCGATTACAACAACAGTAATATAAATATTTCGGCAACTCTTGCTGAATTTTTAGGTGCCCCTAACAACAATGCAACTTTGCCACTATTAAAAAAAGAGTTGGAAAAAAACTACAAAAATATTGTATTTATTTGTTTTGACGGGATGGGTATATATCCTATAAACAAAAACTTAAAAAAGAACGATTTTTTAGTTAAAAATATTAAAAGTACTTTAAAATCTACTTTTCCCTCAACCACAACAAATGCAACAACTTCCCTACTACTAAATAAAGTTCCACTTGAACATGGCTGGTTTGGTTGGAGTTTGTACTTTGAAAATATAAATAGAAATATTAATATATTCTCAAGCAAAGATTCGTGGACAAACGAAGAAGTAAACGTAGATTATTCTATTATAGCAGATTTAGATTATTATTTTTATAACGCAAACACAAAGTATGAAATTAACACACTTTTTCCAAGTTATGTAAAAGTAAAAAAACCACACACTAATAACATTTATGAAAGCAATGAAGACTTTTTTGAATTACTAAACAAACTTTGCAATAAGAAAGGCAAACAATTTATTTATGCTTATAATCCTGAGCCAGATTCCACCATGCATTTATACGGCGTTAGTAGCAAAGAAGCAAAAGGCGTTTTTGAAAATTTATCAAAAAACATTAAAAAGCTTTGTGAAAAAACAAAAGACACATTATTTATAATTACTGCCGACCATGGGCAAATAGATGTTGAAGGTTATGTTAACTTATATGAAGACGAAAAACTTATGGACATGCTTGAAATTTATCCTTTCTTAGAGCCTAGAGCGATTGCTTTTAAGGTTAAAAAAGAAAAATTTTTAGAGTTTGAACATTATTTCAAAAGCAAGTATTATGAAGATTTTGAATTGCATACCTCTCAAGAACTTGTTGAAGCCGGGTATTTTGGAAATACAGGTGACAAGCAACATTTATTAGGCGACTATATTGCAATAGGAACTTACACTCACAAACAAGCTCTTTTAACACCTACATCAAAGGCTTTTAAAGGCCAACACACTTCACTTACTGAAGAAATGGATGTACCTTTAATTCTTATTAATAATTAAAACAACAAAATTAATTTGCGTAAAATACAAAAAATGATAAACTTTAAATATAAATAGGAGAAATAATAATGAAATATACATATAAAACCTTCGGAACATGCTCTTCACAAATAAGTTTTGATATAAATAATGGGATAATAACAAATGTTTCTTTTCTAGGTGGATGTAATGGAAATTTAAAAGCTATTTCTAAATTAGTTGAAGGAATGACCGCTGAACAAATAGAGCAAAAACTTAAAGGCAATACTTGTGGAATGAGGCCAACTTCTTGTGCAGACCAGCTTGCAAGAGCTGTAAAAGAAGCAAGCTTAAAAGAAAATAATAACTAAAATAAAAAGAGCAATATTTTAATAATGCTCTTTTTGTTTTTTTAATATTATTCTTGGGAACTTTGTATTAAATTATCATGTTCTTCAGCGTTGTTATGTAACACATCTTCTTCGCCTTCAATTTTATTAGCTATATATTCTTCAATGCCATTAGAATCAAATTCTTGTAAATTTTCTATTTCAAACCTACCTAAAATATAGGATATTTGTTCTTCTTTTGTTAATCCAGATTTCCATTCGTCTGCCATAACACTGTAAAAACCATATTTTATACTACTGTTTGCTAAAGCTTCATTAACCTCTTTTTCGGATAATGTAGAATTACCCGAAAAAAAAGATTTTAATGCTATTAAGGGTTTTCTTATATGTGCAGTTCTTAAACTTTTTATTGTTTCAAGTTCTAAATATTTATTTCTAGAAATGCTATCTGTTTCATTTTGTATTAAATCGTCAAAAAATTGTGGTGTGGAAACACTTTGTAAATAATCAACTTTTTTTCTACTGTCTTTTAACATAACAGACAAATAAGAGCTATCTGTTCCTGTAGCACCCACGCTCGTAAACGGCGAAGACATGTTAAAAGCGCTATTCGAAGTTTGAACATAGTCTGCCATAGCTGACCTATAAATATCGTTTTTCATTATTTCCATTCTATCTTCAAGCGGTATAGTAGTATATTCTGAGGAATTGTAAAAATTTAATTTGTTTTTATAAAAGCTCATAATTTTCTCCTGTTTTTAAACTTATCATAAAAGTAATTTAAAAACAATATGCTAAAAATTTTTTTGTGCAAACTATCAACAAAAACTACAAAAAAGCGGAAAAATATTCTTTATTTTTTATTCAAATAAAAAAAGAACTTTAAATTAAAAGTTCTTTTTATTTTTTAATTAATTAACTTGAACATCTTCAACTACTAGTTTTGATAAACTTTCATTAATTTTTAAATTATTTAAGTCAATTTCTTCTAACTCTATTTCTTCATTTTCATCTTTTTTCAATAAAACTTCTTGAGCATATCTATCCATTTCTTCTGAACTAAAAGCGTATTGTTGTTCATAATAGGCCCTATTTGCTAAATAAAAGGTTTGTTCATCTTCTGTTAAGCTTTTCCATTCATCAAAAGCTTTATCTCCTTGGCAATATTGAGTTTGTAATTCATCTTTTGTTTGTAACAATTCTTTTACATTAGGAACTTTCCCAAAAAATTCTCTAAACTCTGAAAAAGCACTTTGTGATTTTGCAATTTGTTTTTGTGTTTTTAGATAATCTTGAAATTTTTCGTTTGCATAAACACCTAAACTTACATGTTCTTGCATTGCTAATTTTAAAAAATATTCCTTAGGTGTAGCTTCTGAAATGGTTTTTAATTCGTGATGAACTTGCCCCATTGTAGATTTATAAAAGTTGTTTATTGCTGAATAACCACTGGCGCCATGAATAGGAAATTGATTAGTAATAGAACTTTGACGTTCTTCTAATAAGCTTTTGTATTCGTTATATAAATCATTTTCACGTTGTTCTTTGGCTAAAAACATCTTTTTATCAAGTGAAATCCCGTCTTCATTTTTTGAGTATAAATTAATTTTATCTTTATAAAAACCCATAATATTTTCTCCAAATAAATAATATCACATTGTAATATAATTTTCAATACACATTTTTGTGCATAGGTTAATTTTAAAATTTATTTAAACAATCAAAAAAAGAGAGCTTTTTTTAATATGCTCTCTTATATAATTATTCTGTCATATCTTCACAACTATCTGATTTTGATGGGTCTACCATACAACCAAACAAAGGATAATTTCTAGAAAGTTCTAATTTTTCCATAGGGTCTGTAACTATATTATCAAGCACAACATTTTTATAACCTAAAAGATGTTCAATATTAAATTCTGTTACGCCTTCAATAGCACATCTATCTACAAAAAAATGCATTACTTCCTCATCGCTCATTCCATGGAGTTCTTCTAAAGAATGTTTAAGGTATCCCCTGTTAAGTCCTGCTAGTTGAGAAAAATTTGGACCATGACTAAGGCTGTCATACCCTTTAACACTTTCAGAAAGTTTAAATTCTTCATGAACATAAAGCATTTCAAAATATTCTTTAGGGCTTGTCCTTAACATAGAATCTATTTCATGTTGTTGTAAAAGAATTTGATATTCTTTTTGTTTATCTGTTAAACCACTATCCTCTTTTATAGATTGAATAATACTAGAACATCTTTCATAAGTATTTTGGTTTATATTATCTTTTAATTCTTCCATTATTTCTTCATAAGAATTATTTCCAGCATAAAGAGGATGTGTGCTTTTAATATTTGCATAATCTTCTTGTTTGCCTTTGTAGTATGCATTATCACTTGTATAATAACCCATTTGTTTTTCTCCCTTAAAAACTTTTTAATACATAATTATGCTAACATATCATACACTTTTTTTCAATATACAACATGCACATATAAAAATTTCAAATAATTAAAAAAAGTTATTGCATATTTTATTTTATTTTGCTAGAATGTACTGCGTGATATATGCGGATGTGGCGAAACCGGTAAACGCGCACGTTTAAGGGGCGTGTGGGCGACCTTGTGGGTTCGAGTCCCACCATCCGCACCAAAAAAAACCTAAGTTAAACTAGATTTAATTTAGGTTTTTATTTTTAATTTCTTTAGCTTTAATCCCTTTTTAAAGCTTTTAATACTTTAATAAATAATTTTTTTAAAAAATATTAAATAATTTAAAATATTTTAATAAGGCTTAAACTCAAAATTAAACCCTATGTATTTGCTATGTTTTAAATTAATATAATTTTCTACTTCTATTTTACTATCTTCATCTGCTTTATCTATTCTTAAAGATATATTATTCATTTTTACAAGTGGAACAATATATCTTTTTTTACCTTTAACACTTACACAATAGTTAGTATTGTGTTTTACATCGCTAGCATAGAACGACGTTGCGTTTAAAAAGTTATTAAAAACTTTTTTAATATAATCGTCATTACAATTTAAAATAATATTAACAATTTCTGTTTCAGATTTTTCATATAAATCGTCTATAGTAATTAAACCTAAAACATTCATACTTTTTACAATATCTGCAAAAAACTGCATAACTGTTCTTGTTTGGTCACTATCATAATTTGCAAAAATAGGTAAAATCCTTTTTAAATATTCTTTAGCTATTTGTAATGTGTTAAAACCTAATTCGTCAATACCATCTTCATTTTTTAAAATAGTTATATCGTTATAATACTTTTTTATACTATTTAGGTCCCAAGCGCCATATAAAAACAAACCATTAGAAAAGGTATATTCAAACCTATCTGCACTTAATCTTGGAGTGTCATTATCTGCTATAGGGTAAACATGATAATCGCTAATTTCCTCAACTTTAATATTATCTCTTTCTAAAAGCAACATAATTTGCTTAGAGTTTTTAATAATTGCTTCTGTTCTTTCTTCAGTTGATTCTTGATGTTCAGAGTCACCATTCATGAAATCTATACAATGTTTAAAAGTTGGTGCGGCAATATCATGAAAAAGCCCGGCTAAAGTTTGTTTTTTATCATGCGTAAAGTTCCAAATAATTAAAGCTACACCAACACTATGATTTAATACATCATTAAAAGAAACATAGTTATATAATTTTGAAAAGTCTGTACCGCACACCATGCTAATACCAGATAACCTTTGCATTTCAGGTGTATCAATATAATCTGATAACCAGCTTGGAAAAGTTGGAGACAATATTTTAAAGTATTCTTTTCTTAAATAATCTAAATTTTCTAAATAATCAGCCATATTCTTTTTACCTTATAAAAGAATATTAACACAATTTTTATTTTTTGTAACATTTTTTTAACATTATTAAAAATGCTTTTTGAACATCAACTATATATAAATTTAATTTCTCTTTTAATTGTTGATTTTTAAAAAATATGATAAAATCTTTTTATAATTTTTAATTAAAAAGGAATAAAACATGGCTTGTTTGGCAATGCATTTAGCAATAGCAAAAAAATATTTAGAATATAATCAAAACGAAAATCCTGACAACATTATAAGAGGCTCTTTCTTGCCTGATGTTGCTGAAGATAAGGTCATATCCCACTATGGAAAAAAAATAAAAATTAATAGTATTAAAGATATGCTTTATAGTAAAGTCGACATGATTAAATGTGCTAACTCTACAAACCTTGAAGATAGTTTAAGCAGGGGAGTTTTTTTACACCTATTGACTGATTTTCTTTTTTATAATTTTGTTTATTCTAAAGGAATAGATGATATTTCTCCAAGCGAAATAGGCAAACTTATGTATAAAGATTATGATTTTGTAACCAAATATATTATTGAAAATTATAAGATTGATATACCAAAAGAAATAGCTCAAATTGTTATTAGTAAAGAAGGAGCTTTATCCGAAACTTTTTTTACGATAAAAGAAATAGATAAATTTATACAAATTTTATCTAGATTTAATTTAGACACATGTAAAACATTAATAATGAAAGATTGTAGAAGTTTTCTTCAAACTTTTTTTAAAAAAATGGATAATTAACTTTAGTAAAAATAATAAATTTGGGGATAAAAATGACTAAAGAAAAAAAATTCTTACTTGCTATTTCAACACTAATTCAAATGATATTTACTTTTTTTGAAATATTCTTTAGTATATATGTTTATGATATTTCAAACAATCTTAATATCATAATTTGCTACACAATAATCAATGCTTTTGTATTTAGTTTTGGAGTAATAGTTCTTTACAAGTATTTAAATAAAAAACTATTAAGCAGTTTATATAAATTAAGCTTTTTAATGAGTTTAATTTGTATTGCTTTAACTTTTACTATTAGTTCTAATACAATATACATGATTTTTATAACTCAAGCATTTTTAAAAATTACACATATTTTTTATTACTTACCACACGAAGTTGCCACTATGAACAGTAATAAAAAATCACAAATGAGCAAATTTTTAGGTATTAGTTCAACCCTATCACTCATTTCGGGATTTTTAAGCCCTTTTATTTCTGGCATTATTATTGATTATAGCTCTTACTACATAATATTCAGTATTCTATTTGTATTAGCTTTAATTTGTTTTATTCTTTCTTTTAATGTGGAAATTGTTAAAAATGATACTCAAAAATACGGGTTAATTAATTTTATAAAACAATCGCATAAAAACAAGGGTATTAAAATAGGTTATCTTTCCCACATGTTTTATAAACTAAGTGCAGACGGAATAGCCTCTTCTTTTTTATCTTTACTTATATTTTTAAAAACAGGAACTAATTTTAGCGTAGGGTTATATTCTGCACTTGCAAGTGTAATTTCAGGTGTTGCTTTAATTATTTATTGTTACTTTAACCAAAATAAGAGTTTAACTATGATAATTAACACAATTATTCAAGTTGTTGTTTCGTTTATAATAATAATTTGGAGTTCTATCATAGTTTTCTTTATATATTATTTTATCAAAAAAATAACTTCAAAAATAATAAGCAATGGAATAAATTCTACCGTTTTTTCTATTGTTCACAACACCGAACTAGAACAATGCAAAATAGAAAATTTTTGTGTTTATAATTTTTATCATCATATAGGCACAGTTATTGCTTGTTTAATAGGACTATTTGTTTATAACATTATGAATAATACGCTTTCAATTACTATTTTGCTTGCCGTATTTTCTTCATCTCAAATAATATCTACAATATTATTAAATAAATGCGATAAAATTTTAGCACATCAATAAGTTAATTTATAAATTTTGTAAAATTATAATAAGTATTCTCTAAATATAATTTTAATAAAATTTAAAACATATTTGACAATTATTTTTTAAAATTTTAAACTTGAAACATATAAAATATAAATAATAGGGGTAAAAATGAATAGTAGATTTGCTATCCTTGAATTAGGTTCTACTAATACTAAAGGGTATATTTATCAAAATAATAATTTAACAGAGTTAGATTTTTGCACTATCAATTTTAAAAAGAATTATAGTATAAACAACGAGATTACTGAAGACGATAAACATAAATTAGCAGAATACATACAGTTTGTAAAAACTCATGTAAGTGATATTTATGCTTATGGAACAAGCATTTTTAGACAAATGCCAAATAATCAACTAGAAGAATTTAAAACTTGGTTAAAAGATAATTTTAATGTTAATTTTAACGTTGTAACAAGCGAACAAGAAAATATTTATACCGTACAAGGTGCAATAAAAAATTATAACTTAAATGACAGTGTAGCCGTTATGATAGGCGGTGGTGGTTCTACCGAAATAAGCATTTGCAAAAATGGCAAAATTATTGAACAATGCAATTCACCTGTAGGTGTGCTAAATATTCAAGAGAAGTTTCCATCTCTTGGCAACGATACTACAAATATTACTGTAGATGAAGTTGTTGAGTATATCAATAGTGTTTTAAGTTTTCCGAAAAATAAAGCAGACAAACTTATTCTTGCAGGTGGAAACTTTTTGTTAAGATATAACCTTGTTGAATATCCTGTTAACAAAAACTCTATTTTTAAAGATAAAGATTGCCCTTATATAATAGGAATAGAAGAAAATATTAATCACGATAAAAAATATTTTAAAGAAATAAGTTTAAACTCTATGAGAGAAAAAACGCCTAACACACCAAAGTGGTGGGACTGCACAAGAGCTATGTGTGCTTGCACCGATGCTGTAGCATTAAAACTTAATAGCCAAATTTTAATACCTACAAGCATAACAATGGTTTATGGTATTGTAGAAGAAATATTAAAAAATTATAAATAAAAAATTATTGTATGAAAAGGAAAATTATGAAAAATTATTTTTTAATTCATGGCAGTTTTGGAAATTCTAAAGAACATTACTTTCCTTGGCTACAAGAAAAACTTGGGAAAGAAAATGTAATTTGCGTTGACTTCCCTATAGGAATTAACAAACAAAGTTTTGAAACATGGAGTAAAACTCTTGATAAATACAAAAATAAAATTACACCAGATAGCGTTTTTATAGGTAGAAGCATAGCACCTATTTTTATTATTAAATATTTATTAAAAAACAATTTAAAAATTAGTGCCTTGTTTAGTGTTAGTGGGTTTAAACAATTATATACCGGATTTGAAGATTACGATACAGTTAATAAATCATTTTTTATGCAAGATATAACTCCTTTTAAAAATTTATGTGAAAAAATAGTTTGCATTATTTCAAAGAATGATCCCTATGTACCCTATAGTAAACTTACAGAGTTTGCTGAAGAATTAAACGCCCAAACCCACCTTATTGAAAATGGTGGTCATTTTAATAATGAATCGGGATATAACACATTTGAATACTTATTAAATTTAATGAAATAATTTTGTAAAATTAAATTGCATATTAAATTTATTATTTTAAATATAAGACTTTAAAAAGAAAAAACTTATCTAACTTAGATAAGTTTTTTATTTGTTATTAAAAACTTCTTTAATGGCTTGTAAATAATCATATCCCCTTTTATCATCTGGTTGCAAATAACTATCTTCTGTCCACTCGTTCCAGCTATTAATTGTAATTAATTTTAATTTATTATCATCGGCATATTCTTTAGACATTTCTAAGCCTTTTTTTATTGACTTTTTATCGCAATTTCTTATTGACTCTCTGTATATGTTAAATCTTGGTTGGTCATTCCAACCAACTGACATGTGTGGAAAATATATTTTATTTGTTTTTTTAGATATATTTAACATTTTAACATATTCGTTTGCCACTTCTGGATAAATATCTTTAAAGTCTTGCTCTTTTTTTACAAATCCAGAAATTTGATAATGCGTAAAACTATTAATAGGCATAATGTCAATCATTTGTTCAAAAGTATACTCTTTATTTTCTATAACATAATTATTATCATTCTTTTTAACAAACTGCAAATGAACACCGCTATAGCCGCAACTTTTACACTTGTCATCTAAATAGTTAACAGCTTTTTTAATATTTTTTAACGAACCAAAACTATCTATAAAATTTTGAATTTCAAATATCGAAACAACTGCTTTATTATTTATTGTATAATAATTTTTTTTACTAAAATAAAGGTCTGCCCATCTATCTACTATTTGTTTATACTGATTAAAGTCTACTGTTGCTTGCCATAAAACATTATTTACATGGCTATTTCTTACATCCCACAAATATGTAGCGTGATGATTTGCCCACATTATATAAAATTTCATTTTATTGCAATTTCTTGCTTTTAAAAACCCTTCGTTTAAGCAATTTTCTAAAAATGGACGATTGTCATACCAGTACCAGTCGTAAATAAATACATTAACCCCATATTTAATTGCTTGTTCTATTTGCATTTCCATTACTTTAGGGTCTGCTTCATTTACATATCCCCATAAAGGTTTTTGGCTCATTCTATTTTTAACTATTTCCCATTCGCCCATACCTTCTGGCCAAAAAATTCTTGTTCTTATTTCATCACCCGTATAAGAAGGCCAAACATATGTTGCTAAATCATATTTCATAAATTACTCTCCCTGCGGTGTTAATTGTTCGTTATTAAATGAATTTTCTTTATTAGTTAAATTTAAATTTTCATTATTAGTTAATATGGTTAAATTACTATCTTCTTGATTGTTAAAAAAGTCTTCTGTATGTTCAGGCATACTATTATTAATATCTTTGCTCATTAATAAATTTGAAATTTTTGCTTCAATAGGCTTTACCTGATTTTGTGCTTGTTTAAAATTCCAGTTTTCCTCAGCATAAATAATGAAGAACGGATATGAATAATGATATTTACTATAATCTTCTTTCTCGCTATCATAAATGCTTTGCATAATTTGATCACATTGATTGTTCGTATTGCCACAACTTGAAAATAATTTAGGATTGTTATTTGCTACCCTTTCAATGTGTTGTAAATTAAAGAAAAAATTTGAACTTTTGGCATTTCTACTATTAGTAGAGTTAGCTTTAGAAGATTGTTTGCTCTCCCTTCTTTCTTCAATGTCTTTTACTATGGCTTTAGCTACTTTATGAACATGTCCAAATTCTTTTACCTGTGTTGCAAGCTGTTTTACATAAATTTTATTTGCTTGTCTATCTTCAGAAAATTCTTTGGCTCCTTGTTTGGCAATTTCTGACATTTGACTATACGCATAATTATCAGCATCTATTTCGCTTGGACCTAACGCCCATAAGGTGTTGCTTTTATTGTAAACCGAACCATATTTTTTTGATAGCTTTTCTGCAAAAGTATGTTCTTTATGCTGATGAATATGCTTAGATTCATGAAATAGAGCTCTATAAATTTCAGAAGGCTTTTCACAATTTAAAATAAATCTAACATCAAAAGCAACGACATCAGTACCATAACTGAGTGCCATTCCCTCTTTATCTCTAATAAAAAAACCAAACATTACTTCATCTTGGCTATAATTAAATTTTTCAGCACTATATTTATTAACATCTAAAAAAGCTTTTTGTGCAAATTGTAATTTTTCTATAGGTGTAAAATTTTTAAAGCAATCTTTACAAGCATAAATTGATTTAAACATATCAAGTTGCATTTTTTCTAATTCTTTTTTATTGCTCATGTTTCACCCTCTATTTTAATTATACCATAAAAAACAGCTCCTGTGAAGAGCTGTTTAATCTACTTAAGTTCAAAACTAATTTCAGCCTTATTATTTTTGCATTTAAAGTTTGCTATTGCACCATTTACTATATACCAACTAGGCTTTACGTGACCTACGTCTATATCTATTACCACAGGAATATTTAAGTCTTTCAAATTTTCATAATTACATTCGATATAATTACAATCAAACATTTCTTGTTTAATATTTGGTCTGCCTATTAAAATTGCTTTTGCATTTTCAAACCAACCTGCATTTTTAAGTTGCCAAATAGCTCTAGATTGCTGAAAAATTGACATGTCGCAACTTTCCAAATACCAAACAATCCCGTCGTCTTTATACTTTTTATTAAATTCTTTAACCTTATCAAATTTAGTACCACAAATATTTGTTAAAACATCTAAATTTCCACCTATAATTCTACCTGTTACATCAACTTCATTGTCATTTGAAATTATTTTTGGGTAAGTTTTTTGTTTTAAATTATATCCGTTTAATTCTTGACCTGGTTTTCTTTCATAATATACTTCGTGTTTTTTAAAGGAAATTTGTTTTACATGTTTTCCACACAAAAAATCATAGTTGTCTTTTAAACTTTTGTGCCATTTTTTCATACCAAATTGACAAATGTTTGCGGCGTACAAACTTGCTTTATCGCAAATGGTTGGTAACAAAAAGGCATAACAAGTATTATCAGAAAAACCTTGAAAAAATTTATTTTTTGCTTTTTTTATTTTATCAAAATTTATATAGGTTAAAGTTTCTAGTTGAAATTCTCCGCCTGCCATAGAGATAATACCCGAGATATTGTCGTCAAAAAAAAGCTGTTCAAATTCTTGTGCTCTTGTTTTAGCATCTGTACTTCTTGCTTTTGTCATACCAAAACAATTATTAGTAAAAACTACTTTTTTACCTAGTTTTTCTAATTTTTTAACGGCGCTATCGCACCTTATTTTATGGTTTTCATCACAACCCATAGAAGGGGCACAAACACCTATTGTATCTTGTTCTTTTAAAAATTCAAAGTACTGCATAACTTAACTCCTAGTAATATTGTAAATTCTAATTTTAAGAGTTGTCAACAAAATTATTAATACATATTATTTGTTTTAATTTAATAGTTTAGTACTACTTTTTTTTGATTTTTAAACATTATTAAAAAGATGTTTACCAAAAAATTTACTTTGTAATTTTGTTATTTTGTGGTATTATCTTCTTGTTATATTAAAAGGATAAATTTATGGATATTAAAAAGTTAATTTTAGATTGTTTTGACCAAAAAGTTGCAAACACTTTTAACATATCTTGTGAAAACATTACAATTCCTCCAAACTCTGCCATGGGTGATTACTGCATGCCTTGTTTTATTTGGGCTAAAAGTTTTAAAAAATCTCCTGCTGAAATTTATCAGGATTTAATATTCAATTTTGACTACAATAAAATAGTTGAAAAAACTGAGCTTGTAGGAGGATATTTAAACTTTTTTTTAAACAAAAAAATAGTAAGTTTAAATGTTTTGGCTGAAATTTTGGCAAGCAAAAACAACTTTGGAAGTAGCGATATAGGTGAAAACAAAACAATTTGTTTAGACTTTTCTTCTGTTAACCTTGCAAAATACATGCATATAGGACATTTAAGCACAACGGTTATAGGAAATTGCTTAAGAAATATATTCAACTTTTTAGGCTACAAAACAGTTGCTATAAATTACATAGGTGACTATGGTACCCCATTTGGAAAAATGATTACTGCTTACAATCTTTGGGGTAATGAAAAAGACTTAGAGCTTAAAGGCGTTGACTATATTCAAGACCTTTATATTAAATTTTGTGACGAAGCAGAAAAAGATGAAAATTTAAACGAACTTGCAAGACAATGTTTTGCAAAAATAGAAAAGAAAGACGCTGTAGTTTACCCTATATACGAAAAATTTATTAAAATTTCAATAGACGAAACTCAAAAAATTTATAGTCTACTTAACATCAATTTTGATAGTTGGCGCGGTGAAAGTTATTATAGTGATAAAATGGAGCCTGTTATTAATGAACTTAACAAATTAGGTTTATTACAAGATAGTAACGGGGCAAAAATTGTTGATTTATCAGAGCACAAACTTGGTGCATGTTTAATAAGAAAATCAGACGGCTCTAGTTTATATGCAACACGTGATTTGGCTGCTTGCGAAGATAGATTTAAAAATTACAATTTCTATAAAAGTTTATATGTAACAGACGTTTCTCAAAAACTTCACTTTGCACAATTCTTTAAAGTTCTTGAACTTATGGGTAGAGATTATGCTAAAAACCTTCACCACATATATTATGGTCGTTTTAGTTTACCAGACGGAAAAATTGCAAGCAGAAAAGGTAAACAAGCAATTTTAAGAGATATTTTAAGTTATTCTATCAACAAAACTAAAGAAATTGTGGATAAAAACGAAAATTTAACTCAAGAAGAAAAAGATAAAATAAGTTCTTCAGTTGGTGTGGGCGCAGTTGTATTTAGTGCTGTTAAAAACGAAAAGATTAAAGATGTTGTTTTCGATATAGATGAAGCACTAGATTTTAACGGAGAAACAAGCCCTTACATACAATACACACATGCACGTTGCTGTAGCATAATTAAAAAATCTAATATCGATAAAGACTATATTTATGATTTAGATTTTGAACAAATTAACAACGAAGCTAGTTATGAACTTATAAAAGTTTTAAATAAATTCCCTGAAGTAGTTATATCTGCTAGTGAAAAATTCGAACCTTGTTTTATTAGTAGAATACTTATAGACATAAGTAAGGCATTTAACAAATATTATAGTAATAATAGAGTTGTTGAAGACGGCAAAGTAAATAAAACTCGTTTAGCCTTAGTAAATGCTACAAAAATAGTTCTTGCTCAAGGTTTAAAACTACTTGGCATTGATGCTTTAGAAAAAATGTAAGGAAGAAAAAAATATGAAAACTTATTATAATAAATCAATTAGTGAAACATTAAAAGAGTTAAAAACTTCTAACCAAGGTCTAACCGACCAAGAAGCAAATGAAAGACTTATAACTAACGGTGAAAACTGTTTGCAAGCAAAGAAAAAAACTAATTATTTCGTCAAGTTTATGGCTCAATTTAAAGACATAATGGTTCTTATTCTTATTTGTGCAGCTATTATATCCTTAATATTTGCAGTTATCGAAAAAAGTAGTTCAGAACTTATTGATGCAATAATTATTTTTGCTATTGTTATTATTAACGCAACGCTTGGATTTACACAGGAACTGAGAGCGGAAAATGCTTTAGAATCGCTTAGAAAAATGAGCCAGCCTTATTCTACCGTAATTAGAAATGGCGAAGAAAAGAAAGTAAAAACATCTGAACTTGTTGTTGGCGATATTGTTATTCTTGAAGCTGGTGACGTTGTTCCTGCCGACCTTTTATTACTTGAAAGTGCTAGTTTAAAATGCGAGGAGGCTTCCCTAACAGGCGAAAGCTTACCTGTTGAAAAAACAGCTGGCTTAGTTCTTCCAGACAAAACAAATTTAGGTGATAGAAAAAATATGTGCTTTTCTTCAACTACAGTTGTTTATGGTAGAGGCGTAGGCGTTGTTGTTGCTACTGGTCACGATGCAGAAATGGGTAAAATTGCTTCTATGCTTAGTCAAGAAAAGAAAGAAGTTACCCCCCTTCAAAAAAGTCTTGCTAAACTTGGTGAAATTATAACATTTATCGTTCTTGGTATTGCTATTGTTATTTTCTTGGTAGATATTTTATTTACTTCTCAAGGTTGGGTTGATTCCTTCTTAACTGCTGTTGCTATTGCCGTTGCGGCTATTCCAGAAAGTTTGCCGGCAGTTGTTACCATCATTCTTTCAATAGGCGTTACAAAACTTGCTAAGAAAAACACTATTATTAAAAAACTACATGCTGTTGAAACTCTTGGTTGTTGCCAAGTAATTTGTTCAGATAAGACGGGTACTATTACCCAAAACAAAATGACTATTAGAGAAGTTTATATTAATAACACAACTTACTCTGATAACCTTGATGTAACTAATGCAGATAACTTAAAACTTATTAAATGCATGAATTTATGTAATGACGTTAAAAAGCAAAAAGACCTTTATCTTGGCGACCCTACTGAAGTAGCTCTTGTTCAATATGCAGAAAAATTTAAATTAAGCAAAAGAACACTTGAAAGCCAAAATAAAAGAGTTGGCGAAATCCCTTTTGATTCTGTTAGAAAATTAATGACAACAGTTAATAAAGAAGAAAGCGAACTTGTTCAATACACAAAAGGTGCTGTTGACGAATTATTACAACTTTGTACACACATTTTAGATAATGGTAATGTTCGAAAAATTACTTTAAAAGACATACAGGCTATTAAAGATAAAAACGAAGAAATGGGCAAAAAAGCTTTAAGAGTTCTTGCTTATGCAACAAAAATTCTTCCTAACGACGTTTTAATTAACAGTCATGTTGAAAGTCAATTAATTTCTGAAAAAGACTTAGTTTTTATAGGTCTTAGCGGAATGATAGACCCTCCTAGGGACGAAGTTTATGATGCTTTAATTAAATGTCGTGAAGCTGGAATGAAAGCGGTTATGATTACCGGCGACCACAAAAACACCGCTTATGCTATTGCAAAAGAACTTGGAATGGTAAAAAGCGAAAAAGAAGTTGTTAATGGTAGCTATTTAGATAAATTTACAGACAAAGAGCTCATTAAAGAAATTAACAAATACTCTGTTTTCACTCGTGTTAGTCCAGAGCATAAAGTAAGAATTGTAAAAGCTTTACAAGCTAATGGTAAAGTTGTTGCTATGACTGGCGACGGTGTAAATGATGCCCCAAGTATTAAGTCTGCTAACATAGGAATAGGCATGGGCAACACTGGTACCGAAGTTACAAAAGACGTAGCTGACATGATTTTAACAGATGACAACTTTGCTACTATTGTTCTTGCAGTTGAAGAAGGCAGAAAGATTTTTGGAAACATTCAAAAAACAATTCAATTTTTCGTAAGTAAAATTATGCC
Organism: uncultured Clostridia bacterium; assembly: GCA_937891595.1. Classification (GTDB taxonomy): domain Bacteria; phylum Bacillota; class Clostridia; order Christensenellales; family UBA1242; genus UBA7862. The sequence goes on along the minus strand of CALATF010000041.1, from coordinate 106 downwards.
CATCATCGAAATAACCTCATTGAATCATCCGGGGGTGGAAGTCTTCTCCACCCTTACCGAAGCCCAGCTTCGCAACCGGTTGGAACCCTCCAAAGGTATCTTCATA
>CALATF010000040.1 GCA_937891595.1 uncultured Clostridia bacterium | reverse complement strand
TCCTCGTAACTTAGATACATTATTACATCCACAGTTCGACGCTGCTGCTCTTAAAGCTGCTACACCACTTGGTAAAGGTCTTGGAGCTTCTCCAGGTGCTGCTTGTGGTAAAGTAGTATTTACAGCTGATGACGCTGTAGCTTGGGCTGAAAGAGGAGAAAAAGTCGTATTAGTACGTCTTGAAACATCTCCAGAAGATATCGAAGGTATGCATTATTCACAAGGTATCTTAACTGTTCGTGGTGGTATGACTTCTCACGCAGCTGTTGTTGCTCGTGGTATGGGTACTTGCTGTGTATCTGGTTGTGGCGAAATCAAAATGGACGAAGAAAACAAACAATTCACTTTAAATGGTAGAATATATAAAGAAGGAGATATTATTTCTCTTGATGGTTCTACAGGTAACATTTATGGTGAAGCTATTAAAACTATTCCAGCAAACACTAATGACGGTGATTTTGGTAGAATTATGGAATGGTCAAATAAATATAAAGCAATGGCTGTAAGAACAAATGCTGATACTCCAGCAGATGCTAAACAAGCAAAAGGTTTCGGAGCAGAAGGTATCGGTCTTTGCCGTACAGAACACATGTTCTTTGAACCAGATAGAATTGCAGCTATCAGAGAAATGATTTGTTCAGACACAGTTGAACAAAGAGAAAAAGCTTTAGCTAAACTTGAACCTATGCAACAAGGCGATTTCGAAAAATTATATGAAGCATTAGAAGGCGCTCCTGTTAATATCAGATTCTTAGATCCACCTCTACATGAATTTGTTCCTACTGAAGAAGCAGATATTGCTGCACTTGCAAAAGCACAAGGCAAAACAGTAGAAGATATTAAACAAATTATTGCTTCATTACACGAATTTAACCCAATGATGGGTCACCGTGGTTGCAGACTTGCTGTAACATACCCAGAAATTGCTGTAATGCAAACAAAAGCTGTTATTAAAGCTGCTATTGCAACAACTAAAAAACACCCAGAATGGAATACTGTTCCAGAAATTATGATTCCTCTTGTTGGTGAAGTTAAAGAATTAGCATATGTTAAAAAGCTTGTTGTAGATACTGCTGATGAACTTATTAAAGATTCCGGCGTAAAAATGGAATACAAAGTTGGTACTATGATTGAAATACCTCGTGCTGCACTTCTTGCTGACGAAGTTGCTAAAGAAGCAGAATATTTCTCATTTGGTACAAACGACTTAACACAAATGACATTTGGTTTCAGCCGTGACGATGCTGGTAAATTCTTAACATCATATTATGAAAAGAAAATTTACGAATCAGATCCATTTGCAAGACTTGACCAAAATGGTGTTGGTAAACTTATGGAAATGGCTGTTAAACTTGGTAAAGAGACAAGACCTGACATTAAACTTGGTATCTGTGGCGAACATGGTGGAGACCCATCTTCAATCGATTTCTGTCATAGAATCGGCTTAAGCTATGTATCTTGCTCTCCATTCAGAGTTCCTATCGCAAGACTTGCTTCAGCTCAAGCAAATATTAAAAACCCAAGAAAATAATTCTTAATAATATTAAAAAAGCTATCTAGATTAGGTAGCTTTTTATATTTTATACATTAAACATTACTAATAAATAAGGTAAGTTTTTTAATAAAATTATGTATTTGCTATTTTTTCTTGACAAAATCTTATGGGGGAGGGTAGAATGAATTTATGATTATTTTTTAAGGAGAAAAATATGAAAAATAAATTAAAAAAAATATTAGCATGTGCATGTTTTGCTTTAATAGGTTGTACTGCTGTAACAGGATGTTCCTTAACCGGTGGTGACTTTGCTGATTTAGAAAATAGCTCTTTAGCTACAAGTGTAGAAAATTATATTAATAAAATAACAAAAGATGTTGTTTTAGATAAAATTAATTATACTCATTATAAATTTAAAGTTGGTGCAGTGGATAAAGTACATGCAACTATGAGTATCAATGAATATGATGGAACACTTTATAATTATACTAAGAAAAGTTCTTCAGGTTTTGTAGATTATACTTATAAACATGATGGAGACTCAAATATACTTCAATTAATTCAAAATAATGGGGAAGATGCAGATTCAACCACTTCAATTTATAAAAGTAATTTTACTGAAGATGTGCATTTTGGTTATTTCCCAGAACAGTCAACAGATAAATTTGAATTATTCAATCCACAACAACTAGATGTTACTAGACTTTTTGACCTAGATCAATTTGGCTCAATTTTTTTCAAATCTTTTAGAAATATTTCAAAAGATAATATAGGTTTAATAAAAGTAGCTGATAATGGTAAAATTAATTGCACTATTTTTACTGAAGAATTTGATGCAACTGAAAAAACATTTACAGTAAATCAAATAGATATTGAAATTACTGGCGATTTAGTAACTGGAATATATGGTGTTTCTAAAGTTTATACATATGATGAAGAAACTGTTTTTGAGTTTGATGAAAATGATAATATTATAATTTCTTCAATGGGAACTCCTAAATATACAGAAGGTGGAGATTGTACTATTTCTACACAAGAAACAATAGCTTCTTTTGAATATGATAGTTATGATTTTAGTGAATTAGATTCTAAAATTGCACAAATTGAAAAAACATATTTACAAGATTAATATTTAAAGAGATTAGCCATTAGCTAATCTCTTTTTTATATAACAATTTTTAAAAAATTTAAAATTTAATTAAATTAATTTATTGCTATTTGTATAAAAATATTAAAGTTTTTATTTATTTAATTTAGTTTTTTAATAGCTTCTATTAGTGTGTTTAATTGTTTTTTTGTATTTCTAAAACTTAAGCTTATTCTAACTATACCTTTTTCTAGTGTTCCCAAATGTTTGTGTGTAAGTGGTGCACAATGAAGCCCTCCACGTGTTGCTATATTATATTTTTGGTCTAAATATTCTGTAATTTCAACACTGTCAAAATCTTTATAATTAAAAGCTATTATTCCGCTTTCAAAATTTGAGTTTGAATATATTCTTATACCACGTATGTTTTTTAAGTTTTTATATAAATATTCAGTTAATGTTTTTATTTTTTTATTATGCTTAAAATTATTTTTAGTAACATAGTGTATCCCCGCTTGTAAAGATGTTATAAGTGGTGTAGCTAAAGTACCGCTTTCTAGACTCTCAGGTAATGTTATAGGTTGCATTAAATTATTTGATTCTGTTCCAGTACCTCCGTTCATAAGAGGGGTGGGGATAATCTTTGAATTTATACATAATCCGCCTATGCCTTGCGGGGTTAAAAATCCTTTGTGTCCAGCAAATGTTAAGTAACTTATATTATGTTTTTTCATATCTATATTAATATGGCCAGCACCTTGTGCATTATCGCATAAATATAAGATGTTTTTTGTATAGCATAGTTTTGCTATTTCAAAAATATCGTTTCTATTTCCAGTCACATTAGATAGAGAATTTACACATACTAAATAAGTTTTGTTATTTAAATGAGCTTCTATATCTTTTTTAGTTATAATGTTATTTTTTTTAGGATAGACTATTGTTAAAGTAATTTTTCCTTCTTCTTGTAATTTGTGTAAAGGTCTTAATACTGAATTGTGCTCAAAACAAGAACAAACAACATTTCCTCCTTGTATAACAGTCCCGAATAAAACTATATTTAATGCTTCTGTACAATTTTTTGTAAATATTACATTTTCTGGTTCTATTTCGCCAAAATACCTAGCAACTGTTTCTCTAGATTGCCATACATCATAAGCATTTTTAATGCTAAGTTTATGTCCGCTTCTTCCGGGGTTTGCACTTTGCTTTAAAGTTTTTTTAAATGTTTTTAAAACTATTTTTGGTTTATAATGGCTAGTCGCAGCGTTATCAAAATATAAAACTTTCAAATTTTCACCTTTTTATAATATTAAAATCAAATTTTCTTTTTAATTAATATATTGTATTGTAGTTAATTTTGTTAAAAGGATATTGTATGAGTTATTATTTGGTAGTTTTTAGGTCAAGAAGCGAAACTATGAAATTTGTTAATATATTAAATTCTTATGGAAGTATTGTTTCTATAATTAATACTCCAAGGCAGCTTTCTATTTCTTGTGGTATATCGGCTAAAATTTCGCCTGCATCACTAGGTTTAGCAAAGGATATTTTAAAGCGTCGTCAATTTTATACTTTTGCTGGAATTTATTATTCAAGTGAAAACGAGTATAAACTGGCTTAATCTTTTAATTTTTATTTTGTTTTTTATAAAATGTGCTATAATATTTTTGAAACAAAATATAATTAACATTGTAAAAATTAAAAGAGAATTGTTTATGAAACAAAAGGTAAATGATATTTATAATTTATTATATAAAAGGTTTGGAGAGGCTAGTTGTGAGCTAAACTTTAAAAACAATTATGAACTTATAGTTGCTGTTATTTTATCTGCTAGATGTACAGATAAAAGGGTAAATATTGTAACTAAAGATTTATTTGAAAAATATCCAACTATTTTAAGCTTAGCTAATGCTGACATAAATGAGTTAGAAAAAAGTATTTATTCTTGTGGGTTTTATAAAAGCAAAGCAAAAAACTTAATAAAAATGGCTAATGATGTTGTTAATAATTTTAATTGTGATGTACCGGGAGAATTTGAACAGTTGGTTAAATTATCAGGTGTAGGTAGAAAAACGGCAAATGTGGTATTGTCAGTAGGTTTTTCAAAACAAGCTATAGCAGTAGATACGCATGTTTTTAGAGTTTCAAATAGGTTGGGGATTGCTAAATCTAAAACACCTATAAGTTGCGAGCTTGCTCTTCAAAAAGTTGTGGACAAGCCTAAATGGTCTCAGTTTCATCATTATCTAGTTTTGTTTGGTAGATATGTTTGTAAATCTCAAAACCCTAATTGTAAAGATTGCGAGTTGCGTATATATTGTGAATATTTAAAAAATAAAAAACAAAAAAAATTATAACTTAATTCTCTTTATAATTTTTTTGTTTTATATTATAATAATTAAGAATTATAAAAAAAGGATAAAATGAAAAATGTTTGTTGATACGGCAAGAATTTTTATTAAAGCAGGTAACGGCGGGAAAGGAGCAATTTCTTTTAGAAGAGAAAAAGGTATTGCTAATGGTGGCCCAAATGGTGGTAACGGCGGAAAGGGCGGAGATGTTATATTTAAAGTTAGTAAAGATATCAATAATTTGGTATCTTTTAAATACAGCACGCATTTTAAGGCCGAAAATGGCGAGCAGGGGCAAAAGAACAATAAAAATGGTAAAAGTGGTAAGGACTTAATTATAAGCGTTCCACAGGGCACTATTGTAAGAGATTTTGAAACTAAAAAAATTATTGCCGACTTATTTTATTTTGATAAAGACTATGTTCTTCTTAAAGGTGGCGAGGGAGGAAAGGGGAATGCTTTCTTTAAAACTGCAACAAGACAAGCTCCTCACTTTTCTCAAACAGGTGAAGTAACAAAAGAACATTCCGTTATATTAGAATTAAAAACCCTTGCTGATGTTGGTTTAATAGGTTACCCAAATGTTGGTAAAAGCACACTTCTTTCTGTAGTATCTAATGCAAAACCAAAAATTGCAAATTATCATTTTACTACACTTTCACCAAATTTAGGCGTAGTAAAATATTACGACCATAGTTTTGTAGTTGCAGATATTCCTGGACTTATTGATGGTGCAAGCGAAGGGCAAGGTTTGGGACACGAATTTTTAAAACATATAGAAAGAACAAGAATGCTTGTTCATGTTATTGATATTTCTTCGACTGATGGCAGAGACCCTTATCAAGATTATTTAGTTATTAATAAAGAACTTGCAAAATTTAATAAAGTTTTAGCTGGATTACCTCAAATTGTAGTTTTAAATAAAATAGACAAAATAAGAGATTATTTTGTTGTTGAAGAATTTAAACATAAAATTAAAAATAAACACAAAGTTGTGTGTATATCGGCCCTATGCCGTGAAAACATTCAAGATTTAATCAAAAATATTTGGATAGAGCTTGAAAAGTTGCCTCCTCAAGTTCCGGTTGATGTAGAAGAATTTGGTTTTGATAAGAAAGATAAAACAGGAGTAGAAATTACAAAAATAAATTCTTCAACCTATGAAATTAGCGGTGGGTTTATAGATAACGTAGCAAGAGGTATTGTTGTTAACGATTATGAATCATTATCATATTTCTGGAAAAGACTTAAAAATGATGGTATTGTTGATATGCTTCGTGAAAAAGGTGTAAAAGATGGCGATACTATTAGAATAGGCAAAGTCGATTTTGAATACGTTGAGTAATAAATTAATTAAATTTATTTATAAAAAGGAAAAATTAAATGATTACTTCTAAAGATAGAGCAAAATTAAAAAGCTTAATTGCAAATCAAAGTCCTGTTTTTCAAGTAGGTAAAGATGGGCTTAGTGAAAATAATATTGAAGGCATAAAGCAGGTTTTACAAGCAAGAGAACTTATTAAAATTAATATTCTACAAAATTGTGATAATTCACCTAGAGAAATAGCAGATGCTTTATCGCAACACTTATCTTGCGAAATAGTTGCTGTAATAGGAAGAAAAGTTGTTTTATATAAACTAAACACTAAATTAAAAATACATGTCTTATAAATTAAAAACCTTTGAATTTTCAAAGGTTTTTTGTATTTAAATAAAAAATATAAATTTAAAATTAATCTAATAAAGTTTCTTTTTTTATACTTTTGTCTTTTTTAATATATGAGATTAATGCAAAAGTAAACAAGATAGAACTCATAAGTACATAGTAAATATTATATTTCATAATAAAGCTACAAAAAAATATAAATATTCCGCTTAAAAAATATCCTTTTGCTTTAGATTTATTAAAACTTATTTCTAGCAGTTCATAAATTTTAATTTTTTTACTTTCTTTAAAATTAAACTTTATATTTGGATAAGTATTAGAAGGCTTAAATAAATTTAAATAAATTTCTTTTTTTTGATAAATTTTAATATTCATTTCTGAAATTTGTTCTAATAAAATCTTGTCTTTTTTTTGGCAGATAGAACAAAGAATTAAAATATTCTTAATATTTTTTGTTTTACAACAAGAAATATTTTTTAAAGCTTTTTCTATATTTAGGTTAGCACTTTCAAATAAAGGGCATAGAGCATACTTAATTTCATTTTTTTTATAAAATATAATATTATTTTCGGTTGTAGGATTAAATTTTTTTAATATATTTTTAAAAAAAAGCAAATTTTCTTCATTAGTATTGCTAATTAATGAATACATGTAAAGTTCTATATCTTTTTCTAAATTTTTATTTAATTTAAGTTTAGTTGTTTTTTTACCTTTAAAAAAGACTTTTAATAAGTTAAAAATAACTAAAAAGAATAAACTTAATATAAACGAATAAAGTATATTTTTATTAAAAAATTTAAGCCAAACAAAAACTATTAAAAAAATTAAAATATTTGTAAAAATAAAATCAATTATATTTGCTAATCTAAAATTTTTCATATTATAAATATTTACAATTTTTAAAATTTAAATCTGTTTATAATAAAAATTATAAAAATTTTTTGTTGTGTTTTTTTTTGCTATGATATAACATAATAATAGGAGATTTTGTATGAAATTTACGCAGGAAGTTTTAAATATTTGTAAACTTTTAGAAGATAAAAAAGCAGAGGATATTGTTGTAAGCGATACTTCTAAAATTTCTAGCGTGGCAAAATATTTTATTGTTGCCACTGCAACAAGTATAGCACACACAAAAGCTTTAGCAGATTATTTGGAAAGCGAACTAGAAAAATTTAATATACAAGTTGTTAATAGGGAAGGCTTTAATTATAGCGAATGGATTGTTCTAGATTTAAATGAAATAATAGTTCATATTTTTACAAAGCAAAAAAGGGAATATTATAATCTTGAAAAACTTATTACTGAGGGAAGTAATACTAAATCTTACGAAAAAATTAAAAAAGCCTTAATAAAAAAAGAGAAGATAGAAAAGTTAAATAGTAAAAAATTAAAGAAAGATAAAAAAATAAAAAAACAAAAAGTTAAAATTACAAAAACTAAAGTAAATGTTAAAAAAATAAAAAATATAAAAAAGGATAAATAAAAACCTTAAGAATATAAGGAGAAGGTTATGAACTTAATAGTTTCTCTACAAAAGCTAGCTACAGGGTGGTTAACAACTATAGCAACGGTTTTTGACTTTTTAGGTCAATTACCTTTTTTTGTTTTGTTGTTTGCCTTTTTCTTTTTAATTGTTAATAAAACATATGCTTTCAAATACTGGTTAGCATATGCAAGCGGTTTTATTTTTGGTACATTATTGTTAAAAAATGTAATTAATAGACCAAGACCTTTTGAAGCAAACGAAAGCTTGTTTGCGTCTAGAAATTTATATGGAAGTTCTTTTCCAAACGCAAGTTCCATAATGGTTTCGCAAAATTCGACATATATTTTTAATTCAAATAAACTAAAAAGAACAAGAAAGGCTAATGGTATTTTTGTTTTTATTTTAACTTTAATTTGTTTAACTACAGGTTTAACTCAATTATACATTGCAAAAAGTTATTTACTTGATGTTTTTGTGGGTTTAGCGCTTGGCTTTATTATTTCTTTAATCATTATCAAGTTTGTAAAAATAAAAAAAATTAGTTTATATTTTTATATTGTTTTTCCTATTTTAACAATTTTTTTATTATGCTTTTCAAATCAGTTATTTACTAATAATTTTGAAAACGCAACGATATTAGAATTTATAGGTATTTCAATGTCTATATTACTAGGTTCTTTGCTAGAAGCTAAGTTTATTAAATATCAAAACAAAAATAATTTAATTTTCACATCTTTTAAATTGTTTTTAACTCTTATAATTCTTATAGGTTACTATTATTTTTGTTATTTTGTTTTACCAGGTATTGTATTTTTTAGTTTTTTAAAGTACTTTATTGTTGGTTTAATAATTACATTAATTTTACCTTTATTATTTAAAAAATTAGAAAATTATTTTTATGTTTTTGCAAAAAATGTAAGTTTAGACAAAGTTGTTATGTCAAGTGTTTCTACATGTGAAAAGAAAACAGAGAAAGTTGCCAAAGATATTTTATCATACTTGATGCCAGGGGATACAATATTATTAAGCGGTGACTTGGGCGCAGGTAAAAGTGTAATAGTACGTAGTATTTTAAAGCATGCTGGTGTAAAAAAGGCCATAACAAGCCCTACTTTTGTTATTGTAAATAACTATCAAACCCCAAAAAATAATTTTTATCATTTTGATATGTATAGAATTGAGGATGAAGAAGAAGTAGTAAATATAGGCTTTGAAGAAATTTTAGATGACAAAACAGCTATAAAATTTATTGAATGGCCAGAAAAAGTAACTAATTACTTGCCAAAATATTATAAGAAATTAACTGTTGTAAAATTAGGAAAAACAACTAGAAATATTATTCTTGAAAATATTCAAGGAAATTAAAATTTAAAGGGAATATACCATGGATTTAATTGTAGATACAAGCTATGAACAATTAAAAGTGATTTTAAGTGATAACGGCATAAGTTTTTGTAATCAAGAAAAAAACGGAAAGCATTTACAAAATTTATTACCAGAAATTGATAGAATAATGACACAAGCAAATAAATCTATAAATCAAATAGATAATTTTTGTGTTGTTTTGGGCCCGGGTTCTTTTACAGGTGTAAGAATAGGCGTTTCTACGGTTAAAGCTTTTTTAATGGCGTTGCCTAATAAAAAAGTAATAGGAATTAATAAGTTTGAGCTAATTACTCATTCAATTTTTACCAAATTACAAATAAAATCAAAAGTAGCAATAGTAATTAAAAGTACAGCAACAAAATATTATTTTGCTTTAGTTTCTTCTACTGGAATAATAGAAAAAATGAATTTGCTTAACGCAGAAAATATAATTAAAGAGATTAAAAATGAAAATGCAATGTTGTTTTCTTTAAACGACGAATTTAATTATCATGACATAAAAAGTGCGACTATTGTTCTCACAAATGAAGATTATATAAACTTTGTAAAATTAAAAAAGAATAACAATGCTTACATGCCTTTACAAGAATTAAAACCCATATATCTTGCTTTGTCGCAAGCTGAAGAAGAATTATTAAAAAGGCAAGCCAAAAATGATTGAAATTAAGAATATTCAAGGTTTGTATTATGACGAAATGTATAAAATTCATTTAGATGTTATGCCAGAAAATGACAAAATGACTAAGGAATGTTTCTATGATGAATTTGAAAGAAATACACGAAAATATTTTATTGCAGTTAAAGATAATGAAGTTATAGGCTACATAGGTATTTTTGATAGTTTAGATGATTATAATATTATCGGGATTGCCGTAAAAGAAAATTATCAAAATCAAAAAGTAGGAACTATGTTATTAAATAAAATAATAGATGTTGCTAATCAAAATGGTGTAAAAACATTATCTTTAGAAGTTGACCAAACTAATACCAAAGCTATTAACTTTTATAAAAAACATGGATTTGTTGTAACAAATATTCGTAAAAAATACTATAAAGATAATGACGCATTAATAATGTGGCTTTATTTATGATTTATAGTTATAAAAAAATAAAAGTTTATTACAATCTATTTAATGAAACATATCGAGAGACCATTCCTATACTATTTTTACATGGTTGGGGGATGAATGGTTCTTGCTTTAACTATTTTTGCAAGAATTTGCCAAGTAAAATGTGTATAACAATAGATTTTCCGCCGTTTGGATATTCAAAAGAACCTAAAACTTCTTTAAATTTACAAGATTATACTGATATTATTGTAAGATTGCTAAAAAAATTAAATTTACAAAAAGTTGATATAGTTGCTCATTCTTTTGGTGGTAGGATTGCTATTCAATTATCTTCGACTACAAATTACGTCAATAAGCTACTTTTAACGGGAAGTGCGGGTATAAAAAACAAATCATTTAAAAAATTTTTAAAAGTAAAAAAGTTTAAGTTTTTAAAATTTTTAGCAAAAATTAGATTATTTCCTTATAAAAAGCTAAATAATTATGGTAGCAAAGATTATAAAAACCTTTCGCCTATCATGAAAGAAACTTTTAAAAACATAGTAAATTATGACCAAACATATCTGTTATCTAAAATTAGTGCTCCAACATTATTAATTTGGGGGAGATTAGATAAAGAAACTCCATTTTACTTTACAAAAATCTTTAAAAAGCATATAAAAGATTGTGAAGTAATAGCTTTTGAAAAATGCAGTCATTTTGCATTTTTGGAAAAACCTCAGCTGTTTCTTAATATAATAAAATCTTTTTGTTAATGAAAATACAAAAATAAAAGGTAAGCTAATGCAATTTTTGTCGTTTAGTAATATTAATTTTTACATAGCAATAGTACTTTCAATTATTAATGGCATTTTAATGTGCTTTGCTTCGTATAAATTTTTTCAAATAATTCAATTATCTGGATATAGATTAAAAGGCTATTTTGTTTGGTTGAAAGATACAAAAGCAAAGTATGCTTCACGTATTATTCTTTTAGGTATTCTTAGTGTATTTTGTGTGTTAGTCACAAATGCTTTGTTTAGTGTTTATCATGAAAAATCATTATATTCTTATTTTGGACTTATTTTCTATTTTTATTTTTCAATAGTGTTTATAGTAAATTTATACCAAGCGCCAAAAAAAGTTGCTCTTAAATATACTAAAAGAATGAACAGGTTAAATATTGCTATGTTTTTATTTGTAGCAATTATTTCATTCTTTTTAATTGCTGTATCTACTGAGTATTTGGGTTTTGTTAGTTTCTCTGTGGTATGTCTTTTGCCTTTTTTAATACCTATTTTAGTACCTGTTGTTCATTTTTTATTGTTACCGCTTGAAAAAGGTATTATAAATAGATATGTTCGCAAGGCCAAAAATAAGTTAAAATGTTTTCCTAACTTAATTAAAGTAGGTATTACAGGAAGTTATGGTAAAACAAGTACAAAATATATTTTAAATACAATTTTATCTGAAAAATATAAAGTTTGTATGAGCCCACACAGCTTTAATACGAATACAGGTTTATCAAAAGTCATAAATGATTATTTACAATATGAAGACCAGGTTTTAATTGCCGAAATGGGGGCAAGACGTATAGGCGAAATTAAAGAATTATGTAACATCATCCAACCTAAATATGGAATAATAACTGGAATAGGCAATCAGCACTTAGAGACTTTTAAAAATATAGACAATATCTTAAAAACCAAAAATGAATTAATAGAAAGTTTACCAAGTAATGGCACTGCAATTTTTAGTGCAGATAATGATTATTGTTTAAAACTTTATGAAAAGTGTAATATAAATAAACATGCAGTAGGTTTAAAATCAAATGGGAAAATTAAAGCATTAAATATTGTTTTTGACGAAAATGGAACTAAATTTGATTTAGTTATAAATAAAAAAACTTATAATTGTTCAACATCTCTAGTAGGTGAGCATAATGTTAAAAATATTTTAATCTGCTCGCAAATGGCTAAAGAATTAGGTTTAACTGACGAACAAATTGTTGAAGGTATAACTAAACTTAAACCTATTCCTCATAGGCTGGAAATTATTAAAACAGAATCTAATATTATTTTAGATGATTCATATAATGCAAGCGTGGAAGGAAGTGATGTTGCTTTTAATGTTTTAAATAATATTAAGGGTAGAAAAATAGTAATTACTCCGGGACTAGTAGAACTAGGCGATAAAGAAAAAGAAGAGAATATAATCTTTGGTAAAAAACTTGCAAAAATAGCTAATATAGTTGTTATTGTAAATAAAGTAAATTTTGAGGCCATAAAACAAGGTCTGGATAGTGAAAAGTTTGATGATAATAACATTTATCAAGCAGAAACTTTAGATAAAGCAAAAATTTTAATTAAAGATTTTATTAAACAAGGCGATGTTATTTTATTTGAAAATGATTTGCCAGATAATTATATATAAAAACTAACTCAAAAATTTCTTGAGTTAGTTTTTTTTAAAGTTAACTTAATTAATTGTTTTTTCATATATATTAAAAATAAAGAAGGAAGTTAACTATATATGTATAATAAACAATTAAAGAAAAATATTGCAGTGTTATTTGGTGGTAAAAGTGTAGAACACGATATCTCTATTATTACAGGAGTACAAACGTTAAATTCTTTAGATATAACAAAATATAATATTTATCCTATTTATATAACTAAAGATAATATATTTACTATTAGTCAAAATTTTTTTGATATTAAGTTTTTCACAAAAGGGAATATAACTCCAAAAACTAAAAATATTAAGCAAGTTCAATTTTCACAAGATGCTTTTCTTTATGTTACAAAGGGTAAGAAATTTGTTAAATTTACAAAACTAGATTTTGTGATATTATGTACTCATGGTGGAGAGGGAGAAAAAGGTTCTTTACAAGGTTTATTAGATATTTATGATATCCCTTATTCAAGTTGTGATGTCTTTTCAAGTTCTATATGTATGAACAAAGTTGCTACTAAACAATTATTGTTACAAAACGATATTAATGTAGTAGATTATAAAACTCTTTCCAAAAGTGAATACGAAAAAGGCAATTATTTAACAAAAATAAAATCTCTTAAATATCCTTTAATTGTTAAACCTTGTAATTTAGGCAGTAGTATAGGTGTGACTTTCTGCAAAAACAATAATCAATTAAAAAATGCACTATCTTTTGCCTTTTTGTTTGATAATCAAATTCTTATTGAGCAAGCTGTAGAAAATTTAAAAGAAGTTAATATTTCTGTTATGGGAAATAGTTTTGAAAATGAATGTTCAGATATAGAGGAAGTATTATTTCAAAAAGATTTTCTAACCTTTGAAAATAAATATTTAAATAAAGAAAGTTCTTCTAAAGGAATGGAAAATACCTCAAGAATTATTCCAGCAAATATTAATGAAGAAAATAAAGATAAACTAATAAAAATTGCTCAAAAAACATATTCGATATTAAATTGCAAAGGTGTAGTTAGAATTGATTTTTTAATTAACACAAAAACAAACCAAATATATGTAAATGAGGTTAATACAATTCCAGGTTCTTTAAGTAATTACTTATGGAAAAATAAAGGTTATTCTTTTAATGATTTATTAGAAAAAGTAATGGAATATTCTTTAAGCGAATATGAAAAAGAAAAAAAGAAAGTAGTTAATTTTAGTTCGAACGTTCTTTCGCAATTTAATGATGCGTTAAAACTAAAATTAACAAAGTAACAAATAAACGCAAACTATTTAGTTTGTGTTTTTTAATGAATATGATAAAATAAAAAGCAAATGAAAGTTGTAAAAGATAAAGATAGCATAAGTATATATAGCCAAAATGATTTTAATATAAAAGATATCCTAGAATGTGGGCAAATTTTTAGTTATGTTAAAGTAAATAATAATGAGTACGATGTAATAAGTACTGATAAGTTAGCTAAAGTTTGCGTTAATAATAATGTTACTACTATATATTCTAATAATTTAGAATATTTTTATGAGTTTTTTGATTTAAAAACTAATTATAACTTAATTAAAAATCAAATTTTAGATATTAATAAAGATTATTCTAAATATGTTAAGCTTGGAAGTGGTATAAGAATTTTAAAACAAGATGCCTTTCAAACTATAATAAGCTTTATTGTTTCAGCTAACAATAATATAAAACGAATAAAGAATATACTATTTAAAATGTCACAAAAATTTGGTGATAAAATAGAAAATTCTGATTATTATGCTTTTCCTGCGTTAAAGCAGTTGTTAAGAGCTAACGAAAAAGATTTTTATGAATTAGGGGCAGGATATAGAAGTGAATATTTAGTAGATACATTAAAAAAATTAAGTACAGAGCAGTATTCTATATCTAACCTAAAAAAAATGCCTACTGAACTTTTGAAAAAACAGCTTTTGTCCCTTAAAGGTGTTGGCCCTAAAGTAGCAGATTGTATTTTACTGTTTGGTTTTTCAAGAACAGATGTTTTTCCTGTAGATACTTGGGTTAGGAAGGCTTATTACAATATTGAAACAAAAAAACTTTCTGACGAAAAAATTTCTTATTACTTTGTATCTATTTTTAAAAATATCTCCGGCTATGCCCAACAATATTTATTTAATTATATGTTGAATTATAGCCAAAAAGATAAAAATTCTTAAAATTAAAAGCAATATATTATTTGGTTTACTTATAATTTTTTTGTATAATAATTAATGTTAATAGGAGTGTAATATATTTTGAAAACTAATATTGTTTTGGTAAGTTTGTTAGATGATTTGAATAAAGAAGTGTCTATTAAAATTGCAAAAGATTTTGACCTTTATTTAGCTGATATGTCAGAAATTTTAGAATATAACCTAATGAATGCAGAAGAAATAAAAACTGTTTGTGGTGAAGATTATTTAAATAGTTTAAAAAATAAAGCAATTAAGGATGTTGCAACATATGAAAACACATTAATATCAATTTCTTATGGTTTGTTTGTAGATAAAGATAATATTGAAGTGCTAAAAAAGTATGGTACTATTGTTTATTTAAAGTTTACAAAAGAAGCAATAAAAGACCATTATAAATCTTTAACTAATAAAGAAGATTTGCTAGATGCCGAACTTAAGTTGGATATGTATAAAGAAAGAAATGCCATGTGTGAACAATATAGCGACTTAGTTATTGAACTATCAAAAGATGATTACGATTTTTGTTGTAAAAAAATAAAAAAGGTATTAGATAAGTATTATCTATAAGGAATTATTTATGAATGATAATTTAATTGTTAATTATTTAAGAGTTACATCTGCGTTACAAATTAATAAAGCTAATTCAGGTCACTCAGGCATCTGCTTGGGTGCCGCGCCTATTATTTACTCAATTTATAAAAATGCATTAGTAAATCCAACAGAACCTAATTTTATTAATAGGGACAGGATTGTTTTTTCAGCAGGTCACGGAAGTGCTTTAATTTATTCTTGCCTTAACCTGTTTGGCTTTGATGTATCATTACAAGATTTAAAAAATTTCAGACAAATTAACAGCATAACAACAGGACATCCAGAAGTAGGTGTTTGTCCGGGGATAGATTCTTCTTCGGGTCCGCTAGGGCAAGGTATAGCAAACGCTGTTGGATTTGCTATTGCAGAGGAATATTTAAGAAACAATTTTTCAAAGGGAAATATTTCACCTATTAATCATTATACTTACTGTTTTACAGGTGATGGTTGCTTAATGGAAGGTGTTGCTCAAGAAGCTATAAGTATTGCTGGTAATCTTAAACTTAACAAATTAATAATGCTTTATGATAAAAACGATATTACTATTGAAGGTTCATTAGATATTGCAAATAGGGAAGACGCAAAAGCAAAATTTTTAAGTTGTGGTTGGAATGTTTTAGAAGTTGAAGATGGTAATTGTGTTAGTAAAATAGATGATGCTATTAAGCTTGCTAAAAAAAGCGATAAGCCTACATTAATTATAGTAAAAACTCAAATAGGTTACGGAAGCGAACTGGTTAATTCAAATAAGGTACACGGTAAACCATTGTCAACTGAACAAATAGAAACATTAAAGATTAATCTTAACTATCATTTTGCGGACTGGGAAATTCCAGATGAAATTAAAAAAGAAATTGATAGTATATTAGAAGAAAAAAATCAAGAGTTACAAAAATACAATAAACAACTAGAAGAATATAAAATAAAATATTCTAAAGATTTTATTGCTTTTAGTAATTTAGAAAAAAACTTTAAAATTGATTTAAGTGAATTTGTAAATAATGAGCAACTTGAAGAATATGATGCTAGGGAAGAAAACCATAAAGTATTAAATTTAATAAGTAGTAAAATACCAAATTTAATAGGTGGTTGTGCAGACGTTGCCCCTTCAACGAGAGTTTTTATTAATACTTCAAAATATTTTAATAGGGATAACAAATGTAATAGAAATATTCCTTATGGTATTCGTGAACACGCGATGGGAGCTATTTCAAATGGAATAAGCTTGCATGGTGGATTGCGCGCATTTTGTTCAACTTTCTTTGCTTTTGAAAATTATTTAACTCCCGCTATAAGAATGTCTGCATTAATGAAGAACCCAGTTTTATATATTTTTACTCACGATTCTATTTGGGTTGGGGAAGATGGCCCGACTCATCAATCGGCAGAGCAACTTGCTACTTTACGCTGTATGCCTAATGTATATACTTTCCGACCTGCAGGTCGAAATGAATTATTAGCGGGATATCAATTATTTTTTAATAACAAATTTCCTGTTGCTTTAGTTTTACCAAGACAAGTTACTACTTATGTGAACGACAATTTTGAACATGCTAAAAAAGGCGGATATATTCTTTGCCAAGAACAAAATAACATGGCAACCATAATTGCTACAGGTAGTGAAGTAAGTGTTGCTCTTGAAGCTAAAAAGATGTTAAAAGATAAAAACATATTAGTTAATATTGTTAGCATCCCTTGTGTTGAATTGTTTGAAGAACAATCTAAAGAGTATAAGCAAAGTGTAATTAATAAATCCAAACCAGTTTTTTGTTTTGAAGCAAGTACAGATAATATTTGGTATAAGTATGCCACAAGTGAAGAAACAATTTTAAAGCTTAATAATTTTGGTATTTCTGCAAAACCTAAAGATGTTGTAAAAGCTATGGGAATGACAGCAGAAAATTTAGTTAATAAAATTGAAAATTACTTATTAAAAAAGTAAAACAATAATAAAAAAAGAACTGGCTCATTTCAGTTCTTTTTTTTTTTTTTAATATTAATCTTCTTTATTTTTATTTATTAAAGTCTTAGCTTCGTCTTTTATGGCTTCGGTACTGTTACGTACAAATTTTTGAGCAGGTTTACTTAAACTTACACCTATTGCGCCCACCATTACTCCAAGAACCATGCCAACTAATAAGGTATTTTTCATAACTTTAAACCTCCTATGTATAGTATAATCTAAATTAGTTTTTTCTTTCATGGCAAATTTTGTAATATAAGTAAATATATATAAATATATACTTTTACAACTCTTACTAAAAATTGATTGATTATTTTTTTACTTTCTAGTACAATGACCATTGTAATATTATTTAAAGGTGGTTTTATATGTTAGAAAATTTTGATGAAATTATGTTTAACTTTGAAGAAGCTTTGACAAAAAAAATTGATAGATTAAAATATGAATACTCTATTATTCGTGCAGGAAGGGCAAATCCTAAGATGTTAGATAAGGTAGCAGCTAATTACTATGGATCAATGACACCTATTAACCAAATGGCAAATATTTCTGTTCCTGAAGCAAGAATGATTTTAATTTCACCTTGGGATATTTCTACAGTTAAAGAAATTAGCAAAGCTATTTTAGCAAGTGACTTAGGTGTAACACCTACTGATGATGGTAGAGTTATTAGACTTGTATTCCCAGCTTTAACAGAAGAAAAGAGAAAAGAAATCGTTAAAGATGTTAAAAAACTTTGTGAAGAAGCAAAAATAGGCATTAGAAACGAAAGAAAAGATGTTCTTGAAATTTTTAAAACTGCAGAAAAGGATAAAAAATTAACTAAAGATGAACTAGATAAAGCTAATGTAGATGTTCAAAAATTAGTAGATAAATATAATGATTCTGCTGATAGCTTAAGTTCTCAAAAAGAAAAAGAAGTAATGGAAATTTAATTTCCGTTTTAATTTCGAGGTTTATTTTATGTGGTTTAAAAAGAAAGAAAAAAAAGAAATAGATTTATCAAGATTGCCAAATCATATTGCGTTTATTATGGATGGCAACGGAAGATGGGCTAAAAAAAGAGGAAAGTTAAGAACATATGGCCATAAAATAGGTTCCGAAGCCATGACAGCTGTGGTAAGGCACGCAAAAAAGTTAGGTTTAAAAATTGTTTCTTTCTTTGCCTTTTCAACTGAAAACTGGAATCGCCCAAAAGAAGAAGTTGATGAAATCTTTAGAATTGTAAGACAACTTTTACATGATAGAAAAGAAGATTATATTAATTCTAATATTAAACTAATGGTA
>CALATF010000039.1 GCA_937891595.1 uncultured Clostridia bacterium | reverse complement strand
GTATATGGCAGACTGTATGGCTTGAAGAAGTTTCTTACGACTACATTACAAATATTAAACTCACTCCAGATATTGATAACGACGAATTACACATTGAGGTTTCTTACTCAGGCGAGGTAATGCCAGAAGTTGGCGTTATGGTTATGGATAAAGACCAGATAAAAGCGGGTGCAAAGCTTACCGATGGTAAGGGCACAATTAAACTTTCAGACTATGAACTCTGGTCACCTGAAAATCCTTACCTTTACGATATTAAATTTGCCGCTGGTGAAGACAGAGTTGACAGTTACTTTGCTATGAGAAAATTCAGCACAGGCGTTGACGCTGACGGCACACCAAGATTTATGCTTAACAATAAGCCTTATTTCTTCAATGGTCTTTTAGACCAGGGCTACTGGTCAGATGGTCTTTACACAGCACCTTCTGACGATGCTTTGATTTATGACATTCAGACAATGAAAGATTTAGGCTTCAACACGTTAAGAAAGCACATTAAAATTGAACCACTTCGTTGGTATTACCACTGCGACAGACTCGGTATGATTGTTTGGCAGGATATGATTAACGGCGGTGGAAAATATAACATCCTTGCTATTGGTACATTACCATTCTTAGGTATGCTCTTCAACAATAAAAAAGTTGGTAGAGTGCCTGATGGTAAAAAGAATAATTTATTCTATGCAAGAACAGATGAAAAAGGCAAAGAAGAATATTATAAAGATTCAGAAGATATGATTAATCTTCTTTACAACGTTCCTTCTCTCGCTCTCTGGACTCCATTCAACGAAGCATGGGGACAGTTTGACTCAGTTAAAGCTTGTGAATTCTATAGAGAAAAAGACCCGACAAGGCTCATTGACCACGCAAGTGGTTGGGTTGACCACGGCGCTGGTGACGTAAACAGTTTCCACATTTACTTTACACCATTTATGTTCCCTAAATTCAATAAAGAAGACAGACGACCAATTGGTCTTACAGAATTTGGTGGCTATTCAATGAGATTCAGAGGTCACACCTACAACAAAGAAAAATTCTTTGGTTACAGAAAATATTACACTCAAGAAAAATTTGACGCTGCAATAAAACACCTTTACGAAGACAGAATTTATAAATGTATGAAAGAAAAAGGTCTTTCTGCAACAATTTATACTGAAGTAAGTGACGTAGAAGATGAATTAAACGGACTTCTCACTTACGACCGTGAGGTTATCAAGGTTTCACCTGAAATGATGAAAGCGGCAAACGAGAAGTTAAAACTTTAAGTTTTAACTTTCGTTTGCAGTTGCTAGTGGCTAGTATGGCTAGTTGCAAGTGTTATAAAATAGAAAAGACTCTATCATTTAAAGTTTTTTGTAAACTTAAATGATAGAGTTATTTTTTAACTTTCTTATGCCTGATTACTGTTTAATGCATTATCAATTGCTTTTAATAGTGAATCTTCGTGAGTTGAAGGTAAATCGCAGTTATAGTGCCATATCATTACACCACCGAAACCATTATTTATAGCATACTCTGTTTTCTGTTCTATAACTTCCGGTGTATTGAACCAAAAATCCTTATCAGTATCATTGCAGTGATACCAACCGTTTTCATCTATTTTTTCATAGTAACCATTATAACCATACCAGTAGCCTGACATATCGGTAGGTCTTGAGTAAAAAGGAAGACCTACATTTACTTTTTCTTGTGGTATTCCGTGAAACCCGACTGTATTAACAAGCTTAACAGTTTCTTCGTAAGTTGCGTGCTTACCTTCTTCATCGTTAAAGTCATAAACCATAAGTTCAAAAGTATCAACCGCTTCTATAGCAGATAAACTGAATTTTATATTCCAGTCACTACAAGCAACACCTAATGTATAATCTCCTAACTTTTCATTAAGAGAAACTAAAAATTTGTTATATTCTTTCCACGCCTTTTTTGAAAGTGGATACTCATAATCAAAATGCACACCATCAAAGTTATATTCATCTAAAACTTTAATTATATTATCTTCTAAAACACCACTTGCAAAAGCCTTATTATACTCATCACTCTGTGCTTCCATCTGTTCTTCCCACACATCTGACTCTGAATGCCATTCAGGCCCTAAAAGGTTCAGTGTTATGTTGACATCTCTTTCACCTATTGCATTTCTGATGTTTTTCAGCGCTGTTTCTAATTTATCTTTTTCATAAACAACATTACCATTATTATCAAAAGAAGCACATTCAAAAAGAATAACATCTGTAATAATATCAAAATCTTCACTATAAAGACTGTTTTCTTCCTGAATATAGTCACCCCTTATGTAAGTTGTAACTTTAAAGCTTTCTACTTGTTTTTCTTTACTACCTATATCAAAACCTAAAAATGATGTTACTATAGTTGCAAGTGAAGTAAAAAAAGCAACAACGCTCATAAAAAATGCGGACATAAAAATTTCTCCTTTGTTTTTTACTATATCTATATTTACAAAAACACGGGCATTTGTCAAGTTTATTTGAAAAAATGTTGTGTTTATGATATACTCATTTTCAGGAGGAGATATTATGAAAAAAGTTATTTGTTTATTTTTAGTTTTAACTATCCTCTTGACTTTTGCAAGTTGTAGCAATAGAGAAATTGAAGTTGACCCACAAGAATGGGGAAGCTTTTCACCAAACAAAACCACAAGCTATGATAATAAATTTTATGCTTTGCAAACTGTAAATGAATATGATTATATAGTTGTAACTATATACGAAACAGAAACCAATGAAAAAGTTTATTCCTTTTCACCTGCAAGAGCGTTGGATTTTTGGGGAATCTGTTGGGAAAATGATACTTACAATATA
>CALATF010000038.1 GCA_937891595.1 uncultured Clostridia bacterium | reverse complement strand
AACTGTTATCCCCCTGTAAAAGGCAGATTATTCACGCGTTACTCACCCGTCCGCCACTAGATATGATTGTTGCACAAAACATCTTAAATTAAAATGCTTTGTGCAACAAACAAATCCCGTTCGACTTGCATGTATTAAGCACGCCGCCAGCGTTCGTCCTGAGCCAGAATCAAACTCTAAATAAATTTGTATAATAAAATCTTTGTGATTATATTATCGTATTTAAAGCTTCTGCTCAAAACAAATCATTGACTATTTGTTTAAAGTTTTGCTTGATTAAAATCCTTGAAATTTCCAAGAACTTTGTATAAACCTTAACTATTAAATTTTAATGGAACAGCCACCGTGTCTCTCACAGTGACGGTGTTAGAATATCACAACCATAAGGCGGTGTCAACAACTTTTTTTTGAAATTTTACGGTTTTTTTTCGTTTTTTTTAAAAAAATCGAACACTACGCCCGGTGTGTCTACTTTTTTAAATAATATTTAATTTTACAAATAACGCTACTTTCCTTTATTTATAAGCATTGTAGAAATTCTTAATAAATTTTACATGGCTACAAAAAGATTTTTAAAAATTTAATATTTTTTATAAAAAACTTAATTTTTATTAAAAACTATAGATATATTTCGTTTTTTTACTTTTAAATACACTTGTAAAAAAAACAAAAAACTTCAATAATCCCATCAAATAATTTGTTCATAATTTTAAAAATTTTATATTCTTCAATTAAATAAAATTCTTTTTCTTCGTTATTACTTCCTTCTAGTTGTTTAAAAGATTCATTTTCATCAATTATCCCATTATCATAATTTTTTAATTTATCAGAACAAAAACCATTAAACACTCTTTCTTTAAAATAGTTACTAAGGTAATAGATATTTATATGTAATATATCTTTAAATATTTCTAATATCAAATTAATACAAATCTTATGGTTAAGCTTCTCGTTTTCTTGAAAATTAAAGTTTGAAATATAATCTTTACCAAAGCAATTTTTAAAATCTTCTTTTAATTTAATTACAAATTTATCTTTAAACTTAAAAAAATCATTAAAATTTTTATCACATTTAAAGTTTCTATCAAACAAATAAAAAAGGCGAAAAACCTTATTAAAGATATTTTCAACCTTTAATAAAAGTCCTTCGCCTTTATTTATTTGTAAGGCATTTACAATGCTACCCGAATACCTTTTATGATATTCCCTTACCATTTGTTCAAAAGCAAAACTATTTAAGAAATTCTCATTCATCAAACAAAAACCCCTAATTAGTATATGCTTTTAAATCATCAATCTTGTTCACTTTACGTTTTAATTATTAATGATGCCATGCATAATTAAATGTAGGTATACCTAAATTTTCATATTTCACATTAATAGTTCCTTTAATTCTATTTAAATAGAATCTCTTTCCAACACCATCTTCCAAATCAGGTGGAGTGTATAAGTTAGAATCATTAATAGCATTAATAACTATATTTATTGTACTGCCTAAGTTAAATCCGCTTACAACAAGCCCAAATGTAGCATCATTTTGAGCAAATACAGGATTATTATTTACCGTTACCGTTCCAGCATGCATTAATAACCCTCCGCCAAAACCTACTCCATTCAAAGTATCATATTCACCAACATAATAAGGCAAGTCAGAGCTTCTTTGAGTACCAGCAGCATTATAAGAAACTTGTACACTAGAACCTGAAATAGTAGATTTAGTATTTGAACTATAGTAACAAATACCACCACCACCGTAATCACCGCTTTCATGTTCAGTAGAGTAGAAATATGAGTCAGATGCAGCATGATAGCCAGCCTTCATATATGTCTTACCACCATATGCAAAGTTTCTGTTAATTTTAATACTACCAGATAATGTCATTTTTGTAGAGCCACCTACAAAAACACCACCACCACTTCCACCTGCATAGTTAGAATAACTATTTTTTGAAGCTCTAGTTTTATTAGTATCACCGATTACACCAGCAGAGCCATTAAATGTTGAAGCACCTACTAAGCAAACACCACCACCACGTTTTTTGGCTTCATTTTTATATATACTTCCACCTTTCATAGTAAACGTTGCTGCTGAAATATATACACCGCCACCATGTTCACTTACCTTATTGTTATAAATACTTCCACCACTTAATGTAAATGTAGAGCCTGTGGCAATATAAACACCACCACCGTGTGTTCCCTTTGTATGATTATAAATTTTTCCACCACTCATAGTAAAAGTAGCATCAGTAACATAAACACCACCACCTTGTTTAGAAACATTGTTACTATATATATTACCACCAGTCATCGTTAACTTAGAACCTTTCGCACCAAAAACACCACCACCGTGTGTTCCATTTGAATGGCTATAAATTTTTCCACCACTTATAGTACATGTTGAATTTTTAGACAAATAAATACCGCCACCATAGTTTTTGCTTTCATTCTTATAAATCTCACCACCAGATATTTTTACAGTAGATTTGCCATAAGCATATATACCACCACCATAATTATTTGAGGCTTTGTTGGTATGAAGTTCACCGCCAGACATTTCTATCGTTGAATCATTTAAATAAACACCGCCGCCACCATAATCTTTAAATTTAGCAGTATTATTTCTAATAAATCCTTTATTAAAATCTACCTTAGCGCCACCAACAGCTAAAATACCACCACCTATTCTATCCGACACATTACTATAAATCTGATTATAAGCTGTTGATAATTTTATTGTACCTTTATTAATATATACACCCGCACCACCGTTACCATTTGAAGTACTTGTTACTGTATTGCTATAAATAGTTGATTTCATTATTAATGTAAGGTTTTTACTATCCATATAAATACCGCCACCTTTGGCAGTTGCTTCATTCTTATAAACATTTGCCTTAAAGTTACCAAGAGCAAGTTTTGAATAAATACCACCACCGTTGCTAGCTATATTAAGACTTACTTTAAAACTCTTTTCATTTGATGTCTTTTCAGTTGAATAAGCCCCACCATTAAAGAATATTCCACCACCACTTGTTTTAGCTCTATTATATTGAATATAAGATTCATCAGAAGTACCAGTATCACAGGAATCTATTAAAGTTCCTGATGCTACATAAATACCACCACCATTAGAATTTGAGTAGTTATATCTTATATCACCACCATTCAAAACAAACTTACCACCATTCAAATATAGTCCGCCACCGTTTTCACTAGCATAGTTAGAACAATTATCACTTTTAGCCTTACTTGTTACACCATCTTCTCTATTTGTTCCTATAACACCGCCAGATAAAGTAAATTTACCTTCAGAGTTAGAAACACCATTAAACCAAACACCGCCCGCGCTTTTTGCTTTGTTATTGTAAATACTACCACCTGTCATCTTGTTGTTTGCATTTTTTGAAACAATACAAATACCACCACCATATCGAGAAGCTGTATTATTATAAATTTTACCACCTGTCATTTCAAATCTGCCAGCAGATCCAGAATTATTGTGACTTAAATAAATACCAGCACCGTCAGTAGCTTTATTATAATAGATAGCAGAATCGCCTATAATAGTTATTACCGCAGAGTTATATGCAGCTATACCACCACCATTAGCACTAGCACTATTATGGTGAACATTAATTTTAGTATTGATGGAAATTAAAGTTTTAATTCCGCCACCGCTACCATTAGTAGCTTTGTTATATTGAATGTTCATAGGAGCAGCACTACTACCAGTATAAGTTCCAGCTGCTAAATATATTCCACCACCAGTATCAGCATTATTTGCGCCAACTAAAGCCACTGTGCCTTTAACTGAAGCATCTACTAACTTACCATTTGCTTGATAAATACCACCGCCATCACTTCCAGCTAAGTTGTATGCAATACGTGATTTTAGGTTAACAGTTCCATTATTGTTATAAATTGCGCCACCATCACCAGATGCATAGTTATATTCTATTTGTCCACCATTAAAGTTAAACGTACCACTATTTACATAAATACCTGCACCATTAACAGCTCTGTTTGAATTCTTAGAACTGTTTGTTGTTGCAACTTCAGTAGCCACTACACCTATAACACCAGAACTCATATTTATAGTTCCGGAATACATATAAATAGCACCGCCATTATTTGTTGCAACATTTTCACTTATAGTGGTTGCAGATAAAGCTAAAGTTTTATCGTACAAATAAACACCCGCACCATAAGGAGCTGTATTTGCTGTTATTGTTCCACCACTTATAGTAATGTTTTCACCTGAGGCATAAATACCACCGCCATAACCTTTTGTAGCTTTGTTATTTTTTATAGTACCGCCCGACATTGTTAATTTAGCTGAAACCACATATATTCCACCACCATTAGCTGCAGTAGCAAAGTTTTCTGATATTTCACCACCCGATATATTTATAGTACCTTTGTAAGATTGAATACCACCACCATTATTAGTTGTAGCTTCATTCTTATTTAATACAGCTTTATTGCTCATATTTAATGTAGCACCTTCATTAACACGAATGCCACCACCATGAGCAGAACTATTTTCTTTTATCGTGCCATTGCTAAATTTAAATTCGCCTTTTCTTACATGCACACCACCACCACAGAAACCTGCCGTATTGCCAGAGATTGTTCCACCTGTCATTTCCAAATAGCCTAAGCTTTCAATACCACCACCAAATGAGTTTGTTGAACCACTGTTTTTAGCTGTGTTTCCTGATAAAGTACCATCTTGAATTATAACACTAGCACTGCCACCCACACAAATACCACCACCGTTAAGAGCTGTGTTACCTTTTATACCATTAATAATATATTTATTATCTCCACCTGATTTCCAAGTACCACTTTCAAAATATATTCCTCCACCATTACTTGTAGCTGTATTATTTGCAATTTGTACTTTATTTTGGGCATCTGAATTTTTTAAAGTTCCTTCTTTGAAATAAATACCGCCACCATTTACAGCCTTATTATTGTTAACATTAACATTATTTAATATGGTTTCTTTACTATTTACATAAATACCGCCACCATTATTTTTTGCTAAGTTATATACAACATTACCTGTTTTGTCATAACGGAAATAACAGTTACCTGAAGCAAATACACCGCCACCATTACCACTTGCATAATTTCCACCTATAGTAGCTTGATAAATATTAACTGTTGCATCTGCAGTAACATATACCCCCGCACCATCTACTGCAGTGTTTGAATTATCTCCACTAGTAGCAAGAGTTGTATCACTATATCCAACTATTACATTACCTTGTAAGTTTATTATTCCAGCAAAAGCAACTACACCACCACCATTTTTAACCGCTGTATTATTACTAATTGTTCCACCCGAAATTGTAAGTTCAGTTATGCTAGAACCTATACCGCCAGCTGAAACATTAGCTTTGTTGTTTTTGACTGTAATTCCAGATAGTGAAATTTCTTGACTTCCAGATAAACTAATTCCGCCACTATTTGCTTCAGTGTAGTTATAAGAAATCTCATTAGTTGTACCAGACTGAGTTTCTATTTTACCTTTACTTAAAATACCACCACCGCTATCTTTTGAATAGTTTCCTTTTATAGTTGCTCCTTGAAGTTTTAACGTTGCATCACTTGCTACACATATCCCACCGCCATTATTTTCAGCTTTGTTAGCGAAATCATTAGATTTTGCTAGCTTATTATCAGTTCTTCCTATAAGAGTTCCACCTTTCAAAGTTAAAGAACCCTTAATTATAAAAATAGCACCACCATTTCTTTTCGTCTCATTACCTGTAAATCCACAGCCATCAATTATTACATCTGCAGATTTAGTATAATCGTCACTTTCTGTTATACGTATAGCACCGCCACCTTTACCTGCTTTATCTTCAGCATCCGTTGCCTTATTACTATCTATATTTGCAATATCCTTTAATGTAGCTTTACCACTGGTTATATTAATAGCACCGCCATTAGAAGCTTTATTAGAAGAAATAGTGCCACCAGTTATTGTCATAGTTGTATTTACTACAGATATAGCTCCACCGTATTCCACTGCAGTATTATTAGTAAAGGTTGAATCTGTAATTTTTACTTTGACAGTTGAACTACCATCGCCAAGAACTCTAATAGCTCCACCACTTTTTCTTGCGGACAATTTATCAAATGTACAATTAGAAATTGTAAGTGTTCCCTTGCCTTCAAAATAAATTGCTCCGCCGTTATTACCATTATTACCATTAAATTCAGCATAATCTAAACTTAAGCTTCCACCAGTAACATTAATAATACAAAGATTGCTAGAAGAATTTGTTCCTTTAAAAGTAAACTTATAACTATTTGTGCCCACAAACATAATTTTTCCAGTAGTACCTTTAATAATGTTTTTGGTAAACTCGCTAGCCCTTTCTATTGTAGGGGCTAAAGAAAGACTTAATTTGCTTCCTTCAGGTGAAACAGTTACAAATTTTACTGTTTTAGTAAATGTACTTGGTAACGTTCCTGTTTCTTCACAAACAAGTTTTGATTTAGCAATTTGCAATACGTTATCTTGAGTACCATCTAATTTTTTAAACGCCCTAGCAAAACTTGAATAATATTTACCAGTTGTGTGATTATAAATATTCTTTTCGCCTATAATAACAGCTCTTGGGTCTTCGTCGTCACCCATCATGTAAGTAAGATCTTTTTCAACAAATAACTGTTCGCCATTAGTGTAATCAATTTTATTACTGTTCCTATATCTAGCAACAACAGTGTTTTCTTCATCAATCTCATGGGCCAAATTAATTAAATGTTTCTTTGTTGAATAGCCACCATTAAGGTCAATAACAACATCTTCGCCAAGATATAAACATGTTTTTTCAATATTTACATTAGCAAGAGTTGGATTTTTCCCAACAGTTTGCCCTATTGTAACCATACAACCTTTTGGAACATATATACCATAATCCACATTTGTAATATTTATTTCAGCATTTTGAATGTTTATAGTAGATTTACTTGCTAAAGCAATACCATATGTAGGTGTGGCTGAAGTTATTTTTTTACTTTTATTAGTAATAGTTGTTCCACCTGTAACTGTTAATGTTGAACCATTACCTATAAATATCATGGTTGTATTACCATCAACATTTGCTAAAGCAGTTAAAGATGTACCATTATCAGTTAAAGTAGCTCCATTTAAAGTTACATTTGAACGAGAAAATATAGCTTTAGTATTATTAGTTAATGTACCTTTAATGGTAATTTCTGTAGCTTTTTCATCATTATTGCCAGCATATACTGCATATTTAATACTACCTGAAATTGTTGCATCTTCATTCATTATGAAAGAAGATGTTGATGTAAGTACCATACCATAGTTACAACTAGATATTGTACCACCATGCATTGTTAAGGTTGAAGAATCTTTTATATGTAATCCATAATTATAATTAGAAATATCTACATCATAAATAATTCCGGAAGCTTGAGTTTGAAGTCTTATACCTACAGTGCTTGCTTCAATAGCACTTCTACTTATAACTGTATTATCAACCTCACCTTCAGCACCAACAACAATTTTATTGTTACCTAAAACATCTATGCCTATAGTGTTGTTGCTTAAAATACAATGTCTAATGGTTATTTGAGTCTTTTTATTAATATCATCTGATTCATATAAATATATACCCCTATCATTGTCACTTACAACAGCACCAGTAATTGTAAATTCTAATCCATCTACCACAAATATACCATAATAGTTGTTGTTGAAATTTCCTCCGGTAATTTTAGTATTGTTTCCATAAATACTAATGCCTCGTTTTTCGTTATTTGAAATATCCCCCGATATTACGTTAATTTCTTTAGTGCCATCATTAGCGCAAATACCATGAGTATTATATTGAATAGTAGCTCCTTTAATATTTACAGTAGAATTATTTATTCTTAAACCATAACCATTACTATAAGAAATTTCACCTACAACATCTATAGTTGCACTAACTTCATTAATAAGTACTACATAAGGGTTTGCATCTGTTAAATAGTTGTAGCTG
>CALATF010000037.1 GCA_937891595.1 uncultured Clostridia bacterium | reverse complement strand
AATACCAATAGAATCAAAAAAAGCAAGTACCTCTTTTTTATTATCATCACTTATTACACTACCAAATAAATCTATATTCTCAAAAAGAGGGACCATTAGGAAATACATGTTATAAGCAAAAATAGGACCTATAACTGCGAGTAACCTCTTCATAAACTCGCCACGCCACTTCTTTTCAGCTTGGCCACCATCAAGCGGAGCTATAGCCGTCATTGCTGGTGCTAAAAGAAATAAAATAGTTAGTTCAAAAACCCTTTTTAAAAGTACCATTCCTACAGTTAATAATAACCAAGACATAGCAACTGCAGAACCTATGGACAAAACATAATCAAATTTTGCTAAATCATAATAAAAATTTATTGAAACAGTATCAATAATACTAAAATTTTCATCAGGATAATCAAAAACAACAAGAGCCCAGTTAATATCAGCCAATTTAGTACCTAGTTCTATGTTCCCCTCAACAACATCATCGAGTAAAATAACTGCGTCATCAGTAATTTCTTTAATCCAATTTATATCGTTATACTTTAACCCTTCTATCTTGGATCCATTAATAAAAAGACTATCAATTAAATTAGCAACCTCTTTTTGGCTTTTGCCAGCAAATGGGTTGGTTCCATTTGCAAAAACTTCATTTGTATTACTTTCTAAGTATCCATATTCACCAGTGGACAATACTTTTGCAAAATTTTCATCAATTCTAGCACGATTAGCATTGTATGCACCAACATAAAAACACTTTGTTACTATTGTGGCATCTTCACCACCAAACATATCGTATATAGACTTGGTTAAAAAGTTTGTTCCAAGTATTGCAATTATAGTAACAACAGGAACTGTTAAAAAATTAACCAACGACTTAAAAGCCCTACCGATGATAGGACCTTTAGCAGAACCTTTTAATTCTAAAGTAAATTCAGATTTTATTAATGCAATAAGAGTACAAACAAATAAAAGAACAATAGATAAAGCTACTATAGACCAAAATACATTTTGAATGGCAGGATCTGTAATAAAGCCATAAACAAGGTCCTTACCATCACCGGAAGCACCTGTAAGTTGTTCGCCGTTTAAATATATAGGATCTATGCCTGCTAATTTTTTAAAAACAATTTCAGAAAAATAAGCAATTCCCATTACTGCTATATACAATAAAGATACAGGCCAACACAAAAGAGCTAATATTAATTGACCTAAAATAGTTGGCAAAGAGGCGAACAAATTAAAAAAGCCATTTAAAGAAGACAACATGGATAACATATAAAAGCTTTACCTCCTTTTAATTTAAAAATTAACAATAAGTTAAAAAATCAGATATATAAATTTATTATAGCAACATTTTATTTTATTAACAAACAAAATTCTTTATTTAATATTACAAATCTAATATTTTTTTAAAATTTAAGATATAACAAGTTTTTTATTTGTGTTAATTTAAATTTTGATTAACTCCCTTAACCAAACATATTAATGTTTATATCTACTGAACTAAAAATATCTTTACTAGCAAAAACAATTTGAACATAATCATTTAAATTATCATTAAAATACCAACCAAAACCTTTTTCAAAAGTAGTGTTTGCATTTTTAAATAAATTAGAAGAATGAAGGAACATATTTCCTGTTTCATCACTAATTGTATTATTTCCTTTTAAATTGTCGTCACTATTTTCAACAACTATAGTTTTATTATTTTGTTTTGTGTAATCAAAACCTATAGTTCCGCCTTCTAAATCTTTTTCAACTAACTCTATAGGAGATTCCTCATATTCACCATCCACAAAAGAAATTAATGTTAGTAATATATCAATATTTTTGTTAACATCACCTTTTAATTCAAAATCTAGAATAGACGAATCTAACACGGCAGATTTAGTATCCATTATTACAATAGATTGAATGTAACCATCTATTTCTAAATTTTCTATATAACTTTTTCTAATCGTTTTGTATTCAAGAATAGGATTTGCGGGATATTTACTATAAGTTTCGCCCGTTATAACCCAAGTTTTTGAAATAAATTTATTCAATCCCGTTACGTTTAAAGTTTCTAAGTTATCTTGAACAGCTTTATCTAAATTTACTTTTGATAAATCACTTGCTGTAACTATATTTGAACCTATTATGTCATTTAATATGTAATTGATAATTGATAATTTTTCTTCTTTTAAATAGCCTAAATGGTCTATATATTCACAACTTGCGGTTAAAAACGCTTCCCTACTTGTTGTTGAAGATGTTGTGCCGGCAATACAAGAATTTGTTTCATTTAAAGCAGAAGAATATAAATCTTCAAGCTCTTGTGGCATTACAGTATTTTCTACTCTTAACAAAATTATTTTTGCTAATTCAGTTGCAAAAGACAATGAAAATTTATCCAAATACTTTTGCAAATAATTTTCAGCATTACCATTTGCTGAATTATATTCCGTTTGAGTTAAACTATATTTCCAACTATTAAAATTTAAGTTTTTATCTTCTCCACTTGATGAAAGGCTACCACCAACTACGCCAGCATAACTTTTTTGAATATTGTTATAGTCACTATTAAAAAAGTTTTTGATATAGTTTAAAGCATTACTACTGTTAGAAAAACTATTTGTACCAGAGTTATTACCTATATATCCACCCACGAAAACAAAAGCGATATTGCTACCTGATGAATATTTATAAACACAATTATTGTCAAGGGTTGCAGAACTTGAAACATTTATATTTTTAGTAAGGTTTTTTAATGAAGAATTTGACTTATATGTAATTGTGCCATCAGCATTATCTATTGTAAGAATAGAAGAAAGTATATTTGCTTTTGGTGCAGTGTTTGCCAAAATCATTACTTTATTACTTGAATGATAATAAATATGTGTAAATTTAGAAACATCTTTAGCTAATTCTGTTTTTTGAGCTTGGTTTAAACTTGAACATGCAAGCAAATATTCAAAGTCTGTTTCAATATTAGGACTTACATCAACCTTATTGCCGTTAGCGTCCTTAACTTCTACTTCCCCTAAGCCATAACTCGCTACTGCCCTTGTTAAAAAGTCTTCTGATTGCTCTACTAACCCATCATATATTATTTCGCCATACGTTTTAGTGCTAAGTAAATCAGGTTTAGAAGATGCATAAGGTTTGTAAATTACTTTTAATATAGTTGAACTAATTTTATTACCATTTTCATCTATATCATCTAAAACATCGCAAGCAGAAAAAAAGAACAATGATACAAACAAAACTATCATAATCAAAAAACTTTGTATTTTTTTTGACTTAAATAAATTTTTCATCATTGTCCCCTTGTTTTTTATTCTTTGTATTTTTGTTGGTTTTTATAACGAATTAATAAATAAACCTTTACTTTGTCGAATTTTTAATTGTAGCTACTTTTAAAAGTTGTTAATTTTAAAACTTTTAAAATATTACTCTAAAGCTTCCTGCAATTCCTTCACCAAGACCTCTAATAACTTTCATAATTGAACTAAAATTAGAAAGGAATAAACCAAAAATCCATACAACTGCAGTAACTGTAATTACCGTAATAATAAGTCCTAAAAGGCGTCTTTTCATTTCATCAGCTCTATCAGCACTTTCTGCTTTAATAATCATAAAAGCAATAACTACTGCAAAAACAGCACCAGCCACAGATAAAGTAACAGTTAAAGGAATAATAATCATATCTAAGAAGTCAACTATGCTTTTTAAATATTGATAATCACCCAAATTAGCACTTGAAAATATAGCACCTAAGCTATTTAAAAAATTGCTCATGCAAAATCACTCCCAAATTTTTATTTAATGTATATTAACATATTTTTCATATTTTTACAAATATTTTAGGTTAATTGTTTTATCATTAATTAATATTTTTAAAAAAACATAATAAAAAAAAAGAAAACTAATAGCTAGTTCCCTTTTTATTGTTAAAGACTAAAAGCCTAGTAAAAACTAGGCTTTAAATTAACTTTTCATATTTTACATTCTAAAAAATGCTTTGATAATTGATTCTGCTTCTTCTGTTTCTGTTGAAATAGGACTAGAACTAAAAAGTGTAGGAACTTGAGTAACAAACCAAGTTAATAACCAAATAAAGATAATTACACAAACCATAGCAACAGCTACGTTAATTAAACGTTTTTTTGCTTCTTGTGCTTTATCTGCACTTTCTGCTCTTGCTAAATTTATTCCTAAGAAAATTACCCATATTGCACCAGCAACCGCTACAATTATAGTAATAGGAACTAATAAGCTTTCCAAAAACTTAGCAATAGGATATAGCCAATCAAATCCTTCAAAAGAATCTGATGACAAATTAAAAATACCACTTGATGTCTTTTCTGCTGCTCCCAACATTGATAAAAAGTTCATACGAAACCTCCAAAAAAATGTTTGTTGATTAGACTATAGCACATTTTTTTAAAA
Organism: uncultured Clostridia bacterium; assembly: GCA_937891595.1. Taxonomy (GTDB): domain Bacteria; phylum Bacillota; class Clostridia; order Christensenellales; family UBA1242; genus UBA7862. The sequence continues at coordinate 2,723 of CALATF010000037.1, read as the reverse complement.
AAACAAACAAAATTTTAATATTTTTACAACTTTTTTGATATTTTTATTAAAATTGCATAATTTTTGAAAAACAATTTATTAAGTACAACCTATGCTTAAAAAAATTCAATAATATTAATTAAACTTAACAAAAAATACTTAAAAATATTTGTGTTATTTTTCTGTTCGTTTTATACTACTAAATATTAAAGAATATATTTTATTTTATCTTATTTTAAAAGGACGAATTAAAATGTTTAAAAGATTTTTAACACTTTTACTTGTTATTGCTTTATGTTTTGCTGGTGGTCTTGCACTATCTTATTTCATGACAGCTGAGGAAGATGGCAGACATTTTATGAATTTAGTTAATAATTCTTATACAATGCTACCTGTTATACTTGGCGGTGGCATGTATTTAATTTATTTTTTAAATAAACTTGGCGACGGTGATAGTAAAAACAAAGGTAAATTAGGTGCTAAAAACAAAGAAGGTAAAGAAGTTGCACAATTCTTTGATTCTCGTTGGGTAACAGAAAAAGAACTTAAGTCTGAAAAGAAGTTCATGTTTTGCACTTGGAATACTTTAGGTAGCTCGAGCGACGGCATTTTATTAAGAAGTGAACTTAAGGGCGGAAACTTAAATATAAATATGTACAAACCTATTCACGCAATGATTATAGGTACTACTGGTACTGGTAAAACACAAAAATACATTGAGCCAAGTTTACAAATACTTTCATCAACAAAAACAAAACCAAGTTTTGTTATTGCCGACCCTAAAGGCGAAATTTATGAAAAACATAGCCACAAACTTAGAGCTGAAGGATACGATGTTAAAGTATTTAACTTAAGACAACCTTATGCTTCTACTCGCTGGAATCCACTTGACAATGCTTACCAAATGTACCATAAAGCTCATCACCTTTATGAAAATGTTAAAACTCACGTGGGCGTAAATCCTGCAGACTTAAAATTAAAAATTATTGCTAAGGAATATGAACATCAATGGTATGAATATGATGGTGTTGCCTACCCTAGCAAAGAAGCATTAGACATGGATTTAGCTTCTAAAAAAGCAGAGCTTATTGACCTTGCTGAAAACGAACTTCGTGAAATTGCAACTATTCTATGCCCTATTGAAAATAAAAATGACTCTAGCTGGGATAGAGGTGCTCAAGAATTTGTTTATGGTACTATGATGGCTATGCTTGAAGATAGTTTAATTCCTGAACTTGGTATGACAAGAGAAAGATTTAACTTCTATAACCTTGCTAGAATTGCTAACTTTAAAGACCCAGATCCAGACAACCCTTATAAAACACTTAGACAATATTATTTAGGAAGAAGCAATTTTAGTAAAGTTTTACAACTTGTTACTACAGCTATTAACAATGCTCCTACAACAACAAAATCTTACATGGGTATTGTTTCTGCTCGTCTTGGTATATTCAACGATAGCGGTATGTGTTTTGCCACAAGTTGTAACGAAATGGATTTTGATAGTTTTGGTGCTAAACCTACTGCCCTATTCATTATTATCCCTGATGAAAAAGAATCTCGTCACGGTATTGCTACTATGATGATTTCTCAACTTTACAAAAAACTTGTTGACCTTGCTAATAATTATCCAGATAACAAATTACCACGAGCTGTTTATTTCTTATTAGACGAATTCGCAAACTTACCTAAAATTGAAAAGATAGACACAATGATTACGGTATCAAGAAGTAGAAATGTTTTCTTCTCGTTAGTTATTCAATCTTTCAGTCAGTTAAATGCTAAATATGGCGACGACGTTGCCGCAACACTTAAAGGCAACTGCCCTATTAAAATATTCATCGGTACTGACGATGCTAAAACTTGTGAAGAATTTAGTAAACTTTGCGGTGACATTACACTTGAAACTACTTCTACTTCAGAAAGTCGTCAAAAAGATGAAAAAGGCAAAGAAAACCCTAATAAAACAACAAGTTTATCAACAACTTCTCGTCCACTTATTTATCCTGACGAACTTGGTCACTTAGGCAACAAAGATGGTACTGGTGAAATAATTATTAAAATTCTTAATGAATTTCCTATTAGAATTAACTCTACAATGGCATGGGCTACACCTATGTTCGACCATACAAGCTTCTAACGATTATGTTCCTTCACGCTCACTTGACGAAGCAACTGTATCCTATAGTATTGCTAACAGAAATACTATTATATTTAAACCAAAACCAACTACCCCTGTAACCCCTCCGGGAGTTAACGATTTCTAAAATAAAAAACGCTAGAAATTTTACTAGCGTTTTTTTATTTTAAATTTGTTTTTAAAAAATTTGATTATAACCATTAATTTAATAAGAAATACCTTACAACTTTATAATTTTTTATTTGAAATACTACAATAAATTAAAAATATTTATTTGTAGTTTTGTTAAAATTTTTTTTGTTAATAATTGTTTAAAAATTCAATATGGCACAATTTTAAAACTAATTTATGCTAAAAAGTTCACTACAATTAATTTTTATGATAATTGTATGTTTAAAATTTTTGCATAGTAAGTAATAAAAATATACCTATTTTGTTTTGTGTTTAGCCTTCTATATGTTAATATATATTATATATTATATAAATGCTAAATATTATGTAGAAAAAAGAGAAATAATAGTTAATATATTACTTTTGTTTTTTCTTTATTTTCGTAATTTTTTACATTTATGTACGCTACCCTGTTTTTGCTTTTTACTAACTT
>CALATF010000036.1 GCA_937891595.1 uncultured Clostridia bacterium | reverse complement strand
CGAACATTTAAAAAAATATTTTCTAATTTCGGGTAGGGGCTCTGCCCCATATACGAACATTTGTTCGGTATTTTACTAAACCCACCCCCACCCTTACGAACATTTGTTTGTGCGAACGTTCGTTCGTGTCCGTAGGTAAAAGAAAAAGACTTTTTCAAGTCTTTTTTATTTGTTTTAATCTTCTATATCTTGCAAGTAATATCTTCCAAAGTGTTTTAGTATTTGATAACTTACAAAGCAAATTAAGGCGTTTACTCCCACAAATTGCCAATATTGTAAAGTCCATTGACTATCAACACTCATTATAATTAAACTAAATGACATAACCATTAGAAATGCGAACAAGTGTTCTAACCACATTTTAATATAAACTTTTTTTCTTCTTCCTTTCATTTGATTTCTTTTGTTTTTAATAACTCTTTTGTTATTCATAACTATTCACAACCTTTCTTTATCTTATATATATATTATACTAAATATATTTTATATTGTCAAGCATTTTTTTAAAAGTTTTTTACTTTTTTTAACTTTTTTTACATACAAACAAATGTTTGTTATATCATACGAACAAATGTTTGACTAAAAAGTTTTTTCACAAATTGCAAAAAAAGTATTGACTTATTATAATATATATGTTATTATATATATGTAAGTTAGTTAAGGGCAAGACTAAAACGGGCATACAAAAAAACTTTAAAAACTTTTTAAAAAGTACTTGACTTTTAAAAAGTAAAATGTTATAATAAGTATGTAAGTTAAGAAAGTCAATGACTTAATAACTTGCAAGTGTTCATTGAAAATTTAATAAAAGAAAGGTTGTGAAATTATGGAAAAAGTTAAAATGACACAAAAACAAATCTTTGTAGGAAAGTTGCTAATTACCTACGAGAAAGGTGCTACTTGCTACCAAATAATCAAAGACTATGCAAAAGAGTTAAAAGACAATGGAATAAGCATTGACAAAATAAACTCTGTAAATGCTACTTTGGCTAGTTTGGCAAGTAAGGAACTTGCTACAAAGACAAAAGTTGCTTATAATGATAAAATGGTAACAAATTATCAAGCAACTCAAAGTCTAATTGACTTAGTAAAAGAAAGCAACTAAAAAGTTGCTTTCTTCATAATTTAAAAAAGAAAGGTAAGAGAAAAAATGGAATTATTAAAAACAAACGAAAAAACACAAGACAAGACAAGTCTTAAAAAGTCAAATACTTATCTTTTGGTAGATGTAGAAACTTGCAACGACCAAAGAATTATTATGGAATTATCTTTTTTGGTAATCAATAAATTGATGGGAAAAAAGAAAGAAAAATGCTACATAATAAAGGAAGTTTGGGAAAACGAAGAATATCGCAACGGCAAATATGCTATTGAAAAATTGGCACATTGGCAAGAAATGATTGACAACGGAACGGCACAAGTTGTATCAATTTACCGACTATATGATATAATCAATAAAACCATAATAGATAAGCAAGTAAATATATTTAGTGCTTACAATGTTGGCTTTGATTATAATGCAATAGAAAAGACTTACCATAGATACGGAATAGACAAAAGAAAGGACTACAAAGAAAGCAACAAACTTTTAGGACTTAAAAAACTTTGTCTTTGGGAATATGGCAAAAAAATATATTGCACAAAAGACTATATCAAATGGGCTATTGCAAACAAGAAACTTACACCAAAAAACAAAATCAAGTCAAGTGCCGAAAGTTTATTTCAATACCTAACCGAAAACGAGGGCTTTGAAGAAACACACTTTGGAATTGAGGACTTGCAAATTGAATACACAATATTTATTGCAAGTATCATACAAAACACACTTGACCGAAACAATAGTTTAGTATTAAACAAAAACGGAAACTGGCGAACAGTGGAAACCTTCAAAGAAGAATTGAGAGAAAAAGGGCTAATTTAAAGCCCTTTATCTCATAGAAAGGACAAAGGACACATGGGAGTAATAATTGGTGCTATCTTATTTATTAGCCCGTTTATATTGGGTATTGCTTGGGTTGTAATAACTTTAAAAAATGATTAAAAAAGGGTTGACAAACTCTTTTTTTTATGTTATAATATAATTAACAAAGGAATAATGGGCTTATATTTCTTTGTGATAGATTTGTTTATTATGGTAACTTACCTTTCTATGCAAACATAAACCGGAATTATTAAGCCCCCTATATATCACAACCTTTATATATAGAGAGTGGAAAAGACTTGTCAAAAAGTATTGACAAGTTTTTTCTTTTGTGATATTATAGACAATGCACGAAAGGAAAGGTGGCAAACAAATGTTCGTTAAAGATAATTTAGGACTTACTTTTTTTGATAGGGTAAAATTAAAGTTTTTATTAAAAAAGGTATTGACACATAAAAAAATTAGTAGTATAATATAGTTAATAAAAAAGAAAGGTTGTGATTATATGGGTTATCACTTATGGGACGAGTGCCACGATTTAGGCTATTTTTTAAGGTTTTATGATATGCTTTATTATTTAGTCAATGAATATGGAAATGACGAAATACAAGACAATAAAGTTATCATGGACGCATACAATAACAAAATAGGTTATGACAGCCTAGTAAAAGACGAGTTGGAAGATAATTTCTTGATATACTTTGAAATAGTAAACTTTAAAAAATATGATTAAAAGGGTTGACAAGCCCTTTTTTATTGTGTTATAATATATATAGATAATAAGAAAGGTTGTGATTTTGTGAAAAAAATAGTTTTAGACATGGACGGAGTTCTTGCCGATTTCTTCAAAGAAGAAAATTACATGGCAAGATTTGAAAACGAAAAGGGGTTTTTTAAAAGGTTAGCCCCTATTAAAAACAATTATAAATATGTGCAAAGGTTTATTGACATTGGACTTGATATTTATGTATTAAGTTCAAGCCCAAATGACAAAGCCGATAAAGACAAGTTGGCATGGCTTAATAAATATATACCAAACTTGCCAAACGATAAAATAATCTTTTGTAGAAACGGACAAGACAAAGCCGATTTCATGCAAGATATATCAAATGCAATACTTATTGACGACCACACACCAAACTTGATAAAGTGGAAAGTCAAAGGGGGTAAGGTAATAAAATATATCAATGAAATAAATGACAAAAAAGGCGTTCACAAATGCTTTAATATAAAGGAATTAAGAGAGTTTAAGGACTTGAAAGAATTGTTAAGAGAGTTCTAAACTCTCTCTTTTTTTGTCTTTATTTTTTTTGTCGCATGACCGAACAAACGTTCGCCTCAACCACAGGACAAGGTAGGTAACCAAATGGTCCGGTTAGGTATCCTAATAGGTGCCACCTCCGGTCCCGCCCCCAGGAGCTGTGGAGCTGGGAGCTGAGCAGGGGCGTAGCCCCCCCAACCCCCCAACCTTCTATTATATCACAAGGAGCTGCGTCTTGTCAAGTCTTTTTTGAAAAAAATTTTTTTTTTTTTTTTATTATATTCCCCCTTTTATTATATCACATTTTGGTGGCGTTTGTCAAGTATTTTTCAAAAACTTTTTTAAAAAAATTTTTCATTTTTCTATTGACTTTTGCTTTCTGATATGGTATAATTATTATAGAAATTAAGAGAAAGGAAAAGAAAAAATGGTAGTAGGGTAGGCGTATGCCTATCCCCCCTATAATCCCCCCACTATATATTATACCATAGGAGCTGGGCTTTTGTCAAGTGTTTTTGCAAAAATAATTTAAAAAAATTAAGCAAAAAAATATTGACTTTTGCAAAAGTTTATGGTATAATATATATAGAAAATGAGAAAAGGATTAGAGATTAAAAAAGTTTCTTCCAAAAAATAAAAAAAATAGTTGACAATCGGTTCTATATATGATATAATATATATAGAAAAGATGAGAAAAGAAGAAAACTTAAAATCTTTTCCAAGAAATTTCTAAAAAAGAGTTGACTTTCACTCACATATATGATATAATATATATGTAAAGAAAAGAAAAATATTTTAAAGGAAAGGGTCAATACTAAGTCATAGGTATTGATTAGGGTGAAAAATATGGCTAAAATGGTTGGAATGAACGCAAACTACAGAGAAGTTGCAGGAGTATTAAGAACTTTTGAAGGAGAAAAAGCATTTGCTAGAGAAGTTTTAAACAAAATGGTTGAAGCTGGAAGCAAAAGA
>CALATF010000035.1 GCA_937891595.1 uncultured Clostridia bacterium | reverse complement strand
TGGTGAATGCCGGTCTGGCTGCTTCCAAGGGTGAGGCCCGTTGTCTGGTTCAGCAGGGTGGCGTATCGGTCAACGACCAAAAGGTCACCGACCCCACCACCGCGCTGACCGATGCCGACTTCACCGATGGTGTTGCCATCATCAAAAAGGGTAAAAAGGTGTATCATAAGATCTCCTTGACCTAAAAAAGTGATAAAAACCTCCGTTTTTTCCAAAAAAACGGAGGGGTTTTTATGAAAAACTTTAAAATTAAAAACTTAGTATTTTGCGTAATTATTTTATTAAGCGCTATTTCTATGTTTTTTATAGGCTACCCTACACAAATAGAAACAATAACTACTAAAGCAAGTAGTTATGATAAAAAAGAAACTCCTAGCGCAAGCGAAAATAAAACAGGTTCTAAACAAAATACCAGTGATGAAACGGGTGCTATTCCTTTTTCATTGTTTGTTAGTGCACAAAACGGTCCAAACGACTATTTTATTACAGATTACATTCCTAATAAAGATTCTTGGAACACTCAAAGAGAAAATAGTAGTTCTGCTGTAATTTACCATTATGAACTTAAAGACGAAGCTATCCCTTATATTTTATTATCTTCTAAATATTTTGAAGATGATAGAGATGGCTCTAAAAAATTATTTAATAGCACCGTATATTTTAAATTTAACGACCCAGATATTAAAAGCATTACAGACAACACCATTCCTACATCAGCTGGTTATATGTCCATAGAAGCAAGTGTTGGAAAACAAACTATATTAGTAGAAAGAGATACTTCTACAAATGCCACTACTAACGATGCTTCTATTCTATTTGCCGTTAACTTACAAGATTTAACTGAAAATAGCACTACAGTTCAATGCCCTGACGTTAACGAATTTGATAAACTTGGCGGTAACGGGGATAACAATGACGTTTCTTTTAGAACAGGTTTATATAATTTTAAAATTCGTTATAGTTACAAGGATAATATTGCTAACATTTCTAACGAATGTGTTTTTAGATTTGCTTTTTATATTTTAGATTATCAAGATTACATCCCTCAAGATGAAGCATCTCCTTTTACATTTAAAAATACAAATACATATGTTTCTACTGCTTCTAAAACAGATTCTAATTATGAAATTTACAACTACAATTATTTAAAATCTCCAAACGTACAAATAGATGCAGATAAATTTGGCTTAAACTTTACCTATACAAGACCAAAAGATGATATTTCTTACTTGTTTGAATACAAAGACTTTTTACAAAATTACTCGATTAGTGAAATTCAATCAATGGCTGACAAACAAGGCATACAAACAGGGAAAATAGTTCTTGAATTAAAAAAATATAATTTAACTTACAACGTATACACTTATTATGACAACGGCACATACTATAAAGCTAAATTCGATTTAGATGATTTTGAGTTGTTTTTAATTAAAAATAATATAAACACAACTTTCCAAGGAACTTATGCTTTTGATTTAGACTTTTTAATTAAAAATAATGTTTCCTACTCTGTTGTAGATAAAGAACTTTTTTCTAATGTACCTGAAAAAATTTCTGAACAAAAATTAGTTATATTTGGATATGAATTAAAATATCCAGACCAAAACCCAAACAATACTCAAACATATAAAAAAGACGTTAATCTTAAAAATGATGTAACTCATAATAACTTTATTTCATATAACAATGCTTCATTAATTCAAAATCCTACTACAAAAGAGCCTTTAACAACCGAAACAACAGAAGATAGTTTTGGATATTTATTCAACATACCTGAATATATTGCTATTACCGACCAAGCTCCTTTAAGATTCCATGGTTACGGTAATTTATCTGGTGATAATTATTCTTCTAAATTTATTAATAAATCTTACTTAGAAAACGATGCTGAAAATAATATTTTAGATGATTTTAATAGTGCAATATACAACTATAATACAAACTCTTATTACTCAGTTTCAGAAGCTTTAAGTTATTTAAGTGCAGACATTGATAGCGAAATATCAAGCAAAGGAAACACTTATTATCAAGGCTCACCTATTTCAGGCGACGGAATAAGAATAATAAAATTAGAATACAACTTATATTTACCTATAAAAATTTATGATGAAAATGGAAATCCTAAATTTTCTAACGAAACCATTTCAGGTACACAGTATATTGTTTTTGAAATAAATAACACAGTTCAAAACCTATATGTACAGGCTTATGATGATACTAATAATAGTTCTTTTGACTTCACTTACTTTACAAATAAAAACGTAAGAATCAATTTAGAACAAAAGCCTAATACTTTCTTTGCCCCTGTAACTGTTACTTATTCATATTCTTCTTCTTTTAGGGCTGATGAATTTACTCAAAACGGAAATTTAATGTTAAAAACAAATTCACAAAATCAACCTGTTGAATTTGATATTATAGATAATAACAACATTACAAAAACTTACTCATATTTTGTTACAGACAATAATCAAAGTTATACCTTTAAAAATAGTGGTTACTATAAAGTTTCAATAAAGAATGCAATATCTAATGCCCCAAGGTCTTATTCTTTTGTCATTGATAAAACTAGTTTTACAGGAATAAGCGTAAATGAAGCTCAATTTAATGGGACTAAATATGTTAAGAGTATTAACACTTTATCTACTTCCCTTTTAGACGAAGCTGGCAATTATTTAAAACACAATTTATATATAACTAACGGGGGTTTTACTTTAGGTTGGCAAGAAAAAGCTAGCCAAGCAAAATCATATGCAAATGTATATTACATGGAAATTACTGATGATGTTGGCAGTGAACCTTCTTTATTTAAAATAAGTAATTCTGAATACTGGCTAACTAATGGTTTGAAATTTTCTTCATTAAGTAGTGATTTTGATTATGTGAATAGTATTGAAGTAAACGCAAGCAGTGAAAATGCATCACTTGAAGATAATCAATACTTTTATAAAGATGGCTTATATTATTTTTATGTTTATGACGATGCCGGTAATTATTTTACAAGATTAGTTTTAATTGATTCATCTCTTACAACTGCCCTACAAGGTTACTGGAGTGGTGACGAAGAAGCTTCTACTTGGATAAATACTTACGACCCTGTTAATAACGATGCTAACTATGTAGACGAAACTAATACAATTTATTTTGGGTCTCATAAGGCCATTTCATTACCTAATTTGTCAGAAGATATAACTATCTCTTTTGATGATAAAAGCTTTATAAGGGCTTATACGAGCTCTACAGATGCTTATGGATATACTTCTTTCCAAATTGTTAATAAAAAACCTCCTATTTCTTTTGAATTTTTTAATGATGTTCTTGAAAAGCTTACTGACTATGTTAGAACTACAAACAAGAAAGCTTTAATAGGTACTACTCAAGCTGGCAGTTTCTTAACATTACCTAACACAAAACTTGAGTACAAAAGAACTCCTACTCAAATAGATAATGAAACAGAAGAAGTTATAGGTCAACCAACAAGCGGAACATTAAAAGATGTTTATAAAATAAAAATTTACGCTGAAGAAGGACTATCCCCTTACGATTTTGAAGGAGAAGCAGACTATAATTTCTATATTACAAACTGCAATACAGAAAGATCTTTAAGACAAATTAGTATGAATTTTGATATTATTAAAGGAACTTTCTATGCTTATGGAAATGATAATAACCCTGATGATAATATCGACCACTACATTAAAAAGAATTCTGGTACTAATTTAAATAATTTAAAATTTGAATATAATAAGATAACAGATAATACAGCTAAATTCTATAAGCTTAGCTCTTTAACTTACACTTATTACCCATTTATGTTAGATTATGAAAACGCTTTATCAGATAAAAAGTCTTATCCTTTTGCTAATGTTGCAACTAAGTTAAATATAGACTTATTGTCTTCTCAAATAGAAAATGACGCAAGAACTAAATACATTATCAAAGATATTAATATAGGTCTTGACGGCAAAACTTCTGCAGGAAAATATGTTCTAACAAGAACTTATGTTGGTGGAACACACGTGCGTGCTACTGACCCTGACGGGAATTATTTATTTAACGAAGACGGAACACCAAAGTACGACCCTACTCCAGACGGAACTGGTGGAACTCATTATTATGATGAAGAAAATAAGACATTCGAAGATTTATTTAAAAACGGAGATACCATTACAAGAAAATACATTGTATATGTTGACCACAATGGAATTATTACGACTTCATACATGGTTACTAACCCAGAAAAAAGAGAGGTTGGCGACAACATTTCTATATCTCTTAGTTATTCTTATGATAATGAATGGTTGTTTAAAGAGTTCTTCTTAACTTCTTCTAGCACTTTATCATTAAATACAAACAAAGTTCCAGTTAGAATAAATATCCCTTTAAGTAAATATTTTGCATATTACAAATCAATGCAAGAAAGCGATATTTTATATTCAAAGCTAAATTTTGCTCAATTAGAAATTAAAATTTCTTACCAAAAAAATCAAAATACTGAAATATTTGAATATATTGTAGACGGATATGATGTAGCTAATGGGTATTGTACATGCAGTAAATTAATATCAGCAACTAACACAAAAGGTTATTTAATTTTTAAAGCACAAGGAACTTATACTATAGAAATAAACGATAGAACTGGTTATGCTGACGTATCATTAAATAATGATAACGCTGATAATATAAACCCAACTACATATAAATATAGCTTTCAAATTTCTCACACTTCCCCATCTGCTGATATGTACACTTCAACATATTACCTTGATAAAAAAGAATTTGTTACCGAAAAATTAACAAATGAAGATAATTCTCTTAATTTTGCTACAAACATAAAAGAAAAGAACTCAGAGGATAATTCTATTAAAAGTAATCAAGTTTTAATTACTTGGAATGATTCACTTACTCCATATAACGCAAAAGTTAACCAAGTTAATATTAAGGTTTATGATGAAAATAATAATGGCTCAGTAATTTATAAAAACATCATCATCGATTTAAATAATTTTAATATATTAAGCGAATTAGCAAATGCTAATAAGCCTAGCGACAACCAAAATAATGGTGAATTGCAATTAGTCGCACAAGAAGAAAATGAAAATAAACAAGTTAATTGGGCTTTATTGAACTTAAGCGATATTGCAAATGCTAATAACTATATTAATGCCTTTTATGTTTCCTACTATAAAGATATAACAACCCCAACAATATATGATGGCAAAGAATATTATAGATTTACATATACTTTATACGTAAACATAGAAAAAGAATATATTTATGACATTACATTATCTTATATTTCACAATCATCTTCTAATCAAGCTTACTTAGATGAAAATGGAAAAAGTTTTGCTGAATCTTTATATAACCTAAGAATAGATAGAACTAAGCCTTTTACTAATATAGATTCACTTTTAGCTAACGAAGATTATTTAAAAGAATTTTATAGCTCTACAGGTAGCTATAGCAATAATATTAATGAATTTAAAGAAGAATTATTTAACGTAACATCTCTTGAAGAAGTGCCTTCAGCTTTTACTTATACTTTTGGTGTAAATAATAACTTTACTTTAAAATACAATTCTGAAGATACTTCCCCATATTTCTATGTAAGAAGTTATCAAAAATATGATGGAGAGAATATAAGTATAACTCCAGACATGGTTAATACCGTTTATGATGTAGAAAAATCTTATTTTACTGATTATGAAAAATTTGCTATAACCTACCCTAGATTTTCTGAAATTAATATAATAAATAACCAAATAAAAATAGGTTCTAATAGTTGGTACAAAATAAATTACAACACAAACCAAACTTTATATTCTCAAATCTCTCAAGCTACCGGCAAAAACCCAGCTGGCTTCTATGAAATTATAGAAAAAGACACTGCTGGAAACTTTAGAAACTATACTGTATATTTTGCAAACCATCCGAATTATTTAACTCTTAATATTAGTGGTTATGAGTTTCCTAACAATATTCCTCATTTAATTACAAATAATACAAGCGATAACCTTACTATATCAAACGAGTTTGAATTAACACAATTATCTTCAAATTTCGGTTGGGGTTCAATGATTGTTAAAAACGAAACATTAGAAAATACATTTAGTCAAACCGTAAAATTAACACCTTTTGATAACCCAACAACAATATTAAATAGAATAGATAGTTTAAATGAGTTCTTTAGTTGTGAATATAATACTAGATTTAGTTTAACATTATCTAAATATAATTCTTCCTTCCCTGCATCTACTAGATATATAAATATAATAACTACGGCTGAAGCTAAATTAGGTCCTCCAACTATACAAGAGGTTATAGATGCTTCAACTGGAAAAACAACTTATACACTTAAGTTCCCAACCTATTCTAGCAAATCAGTTATTTATTTGGAAAAATTAGTTTTAACTAAATTAAATAATTCATCATCACCACAAGTTATTATTGATAAAACAAGAGAACAAGGAATTCCTTCTGAAATCACGGGGCTAACAAAAGGAATTTATCAAGCCCTTTATAAAGACAATTATAACGCAAGTGAATATCCACATATTCTTTACGTTGGAGAACATTATATTAACGATTTTGATAAAGAATTTAACTTTGAATTTGGCAGTTATATTGAAGACCCAGCCCCTCTTAATCAAAACACCTATTATACTGGCGGTGACATAACAGTAACATATGAAGCCAACATATACAAAGTAACAGTTAACGGTGTTATGATTTCTGGCAACGATAGGTACGAAAGTATATCTCCTACTTTAAGCGAATACAACTGCAAAACATTTACAATTTCTTCAAATTTCCTTTATGATAATATCCCTGCTTACAAAGATGTAGGTGGTTTAACTTATTATCAAATTGAGTATTTTGACATTACAAACAACTCTAGCCAAAAAACTATACACTTTTATATTTTAGACTATTTACCTGAAATAAATTTAACTAATGGTTTTGGAGGAGATGTAACTTCTACATTAAAAGAAAGTTCTTCTCAAATTAATAGTTCTTTAATAAACGTAAACTGGGGAACTATTGATGAATCAGATAATAACGGTAATTTAAGAAATTTATATTCTAAACTATTTGATAATCTTGATACAAGTAATAACTACGCAAATTACAATGAAGTAACAATAGGTATTTTATATACAAGAAATCAAAATGGTGAATACAAAAATGGTGTTCAAATAAAAAGAGGACAAAAGATTGTAGAAGAAGGCTATTATAAACTTCAAATAAAGAACAATCTACTTGGAAATTACAGAGAAATTTATTTTGTAATTCAATATGGCGACCTCCCTCTTTATACCGTTGAAGTAGACGGAAAAGCTATAAATCCTTCATCAACAGAACAATTTAATTTAACTTTAAATGAAGGAGATTCTAATTTAGCTACAAAATTAGATTTAGCCAGTCCGACTTCCATTATCAATATTATAGGCGATACATTAACAAATGATTTAAATAGTAGCTTAAATACAGAAGAAAAAACTTTTTTGTTAAATCAATTAGGTTTTACTTCAGATGGTTTTAGTTCAAACAACTTAGGCATTTGCAATTTAACTAATATACCTCACTACTACACCATCTATAATGCAGATATCGTTTATAATAGTAACATTGAATTGAACATTATTGAATTCCACTTTAACAATCAAGTACTTAATAAAGCTTATAAGTTAGGCGGAGGTGAAATAAGCCCAGTTCCTGATAATGTTGGAACAAACTACTGGACAACAATTTATTTAGTTTATAATTTAGACATGCCTATAAGAATTGAATTATTTGCCGTTACTAAAGTACCTAAAATAACAACATTAATTAATGGTTCTATTAATTATAAAAATGAAAAATCAAATTCTATTTCTTCAATTAACTTAAGAACAAACGAGACAAATTACACTTTAACTAATGAAGAAATTAAGAATAATGACATTACTCTTTACTGGGTACCTACTTCTACTACCCAAAGCAATACAAAATGGTATAATCAAGGTAATAACATTTATATAAGCGATAGATACGGGGTTTCAAATAATTATCAAGTATTAGATTTTGAAAAAGTTACCGAACAACAAACAACTTATTTAACAGCGAATATTTCAGGTTCTGGCAATCACAATTTACAATATTGTGATTTAGCTGGTAACATTCATAAGTTTGCATCAACATCTTCTCAACAAGATTACTTCTCTATTTTACTTATAGATTCTGTAATTTATCACATAAATTATGAAGAAAAAGATTACAATCCTATTAACTACGGCGTATTTAACGATAGTTTAAAATTTATAATAGACAAAGAATATCTTAGCTATTACGATGGACTAACAGTTTATGTAACCCGAAACGGTGTTAATTACAAAGGCTATACTAATACAGATAACGTTTATACTTTTGAAGCTTCAGGTAGATATGTTATTCAAATAACTGCATTATATGCACCAAATAAAACAGCATTGAATAAAGCTATTTATAACTTTACTATTATAGATAGTAATTCTGCAAGACTTGCTTATGAATTTACAGGAATACCAGGTTATGAAATTACCAAAGTTTTAAGAAATAATGAAGACATTACTTCTAACTTTAAGGTTAATGGTAAAATTACTGAATTGTTTATTTCCTCTACTTCAAGTAAAAGTGGTAATGGTTTTTATACTATAACTTTAAAATATGGTAAAAATCCAACTGATATTTTAACTTTTAGTTTTACCATTAACGATTATGTACCTACTATCTCCTGCAACGTTGCACACGGCGAAACAACAAAAGGTAGTATTACAATTTCATATAACCCTAATATGATTTATGAGCAACTTGGAGTATGTTATATTAAAGTTTTAACTTACAATAATGATAGCAAATCTTTCTATACTTATGCTGTATTTACAATAGATGAGAATAATGCTAATTCTAACTCAAGAAGTTTTGATATTACACAATCTAACTCATACTTCATTCAAGTAGAAACAAAAAGTGGAAACACCATTTCAAGTTTCAGGGTTAACAAAACAGATCCTCTTAACGTTGTAGCGATTATAATTATTGTTGTTTCTATAATAGCAGTAGTTGTTCTTATTATTGTTGTGCTTAAATTAAGAAATAGAATGAAAATTAAGTAATTAATTTACGCTAACAAAAAATAAAAGTCATCGGTTTTCGACGACTTTTATTTTTTTTCTTTACATTTTTAATGTATTTTTAAGTTTGTTTTAAAAGTTAACTTAAACTACTAAATTTTTAAATATTTTTTTAATTAAGAAACATATTTAATATATAAAACTTAAATATATTATTAATTAAAGTTATAAAAATTACAATTCATGTTGTCAAATTCACTTATAATAGCCTTATCAAAACTTGTGTTATCTGATTTACATAATGCACATATTGTAATATTAGTATTATTTTTTAAATTTCTTGCTAATGATAATAATGAATAACATGTATTAAGCGATTTATATTTTAAATCTTCTACATTATATCCAAGTGAAAAATTTTGATATTTGATAATCTTTTTAAGTTCATTAACAATTATTAAAACTTTTTTATTTTCTTCTGCTAAACGTTTTGCTCTTTCTATAGCTAAATTAATTGTAATATTATTTTGTTTTTCAGAATCTCCAAAAATTGTATAAAAATTTTCAAAATTTGGCTTGTTTTTAAATATATATATGTCTTCTGGTAAAGCATCTAAACATAAATTAATTATACTTACTTCATTTTCAGAATTTTCAATACTTTTTAAAAGCATAGAATAGCACTTCAAAGAAGGCGTTAAAATTACATTTCTTGTGCCAGTTATACATTTATTTATACCTATGTTTGACGCAAATTCACCTTTGAAATAATTAGAATTTTTATTATTTAAATTTAAATCTAATTCTAAATCATCAAAATCTTGTCTTTTAAAGCCTACTTCGGTATAGCCATTAATGTCTTGAACCATTGCCAAATATTTTGTCCCAGTAGAAGCTACTGTTCTACTACTGCAATTAACTTTGTCTCCCGACCTAAAGCCATAACCATTTATATAGTTTTCTGGAACAAAAACCACATTGTCAACATTAGTTATTCTTCCCGGTTCAAATATATACCCATAGCCTTTATCAACAATTAAAAAGTAGCCTTCTAATTTTTCAAGTTTTAAAGAGTTTTCATTTTCCTTTTCGCCATAAACAAAACCAGGGCTAGCAATAATCCAGTTACCACCTGTACTTGGTTTAGAAAAATCATATTGCTGATCTTCTGCCAAAGGTTGTTGACTTATAAGTAAATCTTTAAAACTTACAATATTTTCATTTAGAGGCTGGCTATTAAAACTGCTCACATCGTTTAAAGATTTTTTAGGAGGACGCCCTTGTCTACTTTTAGGCATTTGAGGTTTTTCTTCCCCATTCATAATTTTCAAAATCTTTTCGATTAATGTTTCTTTTTTATAAATAGTAGGAGAATTAACCCCCATTTCTCTAGCTATATTCCTAAGTTCAAAAATACTAGCTTGACGCATAGCATATTCATCTAAATAATTTTTCATATTTTTACCTTTTTTCACATTAAGTATATAAAACTAAAAAGTAAAAGTAAAGAAAAATTTTTAATTTTGAATTATATTTTAAAAAAATATTTAAAATATTTTTTATAAAATTAATTCACCCTCATCCGTTTGAACAACTTTTAAAACTCTTATTTGAGTTCCATTATCAGCATCTATATAAACATAATATAATGAATCGTTATAATTTCCTGAAAATTCATAAGCCAAGGCTTCTCCACTATATTCTAAAGGTATTACACATAATCTTTGCGAATTGATAGTTAAGTTTGAGCTAACTAGCTTTTTAGCTTCGTTTTCAGATAATTGCGGAATTAAATCATCTCTTACAGTGTGATTATATGCATAAGACGAAGCTTCCCAACCTGCAATAGAATAATTGCTTAAATCTACCTTAACTTTAATTAAATCTGGGTACATTGTTATATCATCAATAACAGGAGCAAGATTTATATAACTAATATCTTCAGAAGATGCGCTCCAAACACACTTCATATCTTCTAAGCCTAATTTTTTAGCAAAAGTTTCGGCTACTCCTATAGCAGATTTTGTTTCTTCATTAACATTATTAACACTTTCTAGTTTAACTTTTTCCGAGTCTTCAACAGCATTTTTTTCAGCCGTTTGAGTTGTATTTGTATTGTCTTGTAATTGCTTGCCAGAAGAAGTATTATCTTTAATTATTTGAGTACTTTCATCATTATTAGCGCTATCATTTTCAACATTAGCACTAATAGTTAATAAAAAACCACCTTTTTTTGTTATTTGAATAAAATAGTTCCTACCATCTTCCGTATTAACACCAAAATCAAATGTTTCAAATTTTCCAGTTGTTGTACCCAAATAGTTTAAGTTAGTTATTTTATTCTCAAAAATCTTTGTTATAAGACTTTCGGCATCATTTTGTGATATTTCAGTACTACTTAAGCCTTTTATCTTTTTATTTATAGTACTATCAGAAAATGGTCCATCATAAATAAGAGAGGGATATTCTACCGTGTCATTAGAAATAGGTGCAAAACTTAAAGAAAAATCTGCGTTTTCTCCGCCATCGTCAAGATGCTCGGAAATTTTATAGCCATGCATAATTTTATCCATAATAGCATTTAATTCTTTTTTTATTTTATCAATGCTACTATGAGCTTTTGACAATGTATCATAATCATCTTGACTAATTTTGCCATCTTTATAAGATATTAAAGAAGAACAATATCCATTTAACTGATTCATAAATCTTGTTGTTTTTTCCAAGACATTTGAATTAACTGGTAATAAGCTAAGAGAACTTTCAGCATCGCTTGTTTGTTGCTTTAACTTTGATAATGACTTTTGTTGAGAAATCGAGTCATTTGTAACCATTAATTTACTAACTTCAACTTCCATATTATTAACATTATTTACAAGTTCATAAAAAGACCTTTGATATAAGTTCTCTAAATTCATATTAGCTGAAGTTAAAGCATTATTAGAAGAAATTAACATAGCAGTTAATACAAATACAGCTACGCTTAAAATAGTAACAGTTATTATAAAAGCTTTTTTCATTTCATACTCCCTTTATAAAGCAAAAACATGCTTTCCTATTTGAACTACTGTTTGTCTTGAATAAATCCACTTACTAGTAGCTGTTGCGGGATTATAATAATATAAAGAGCCATAAGTAGGGTCCCAGCCATTCATAGCATCTCTTGCTGCATTATAAGCCGTCTGATTAGGCTCTAAATTAATTTGCCCATCATGAACAGCAGTGAATGCCCAAGGTTGATAAATTACACCAGAAATAGTGTTTGGAAAGTCAGGACTTTTTACACGATTTAATATTACGGCAGCTACGGCAACTTGTCCTTTATAACTTTCCCCTCTTGCTTCAGCATAAACACATTTAGCAAGTAAATATAAATCACTCGAAGATTGTTTATTTGATGAAGTTGAATTTAAAGAAATGCCTATTTTAGCAGCCGTTTTTGGGCCTACAATACCATCTACAACTAAGCCATTATTTTTTTGAAATTTTTTTATTGCAGCAATACTTTTGGGTCCTAAAATACCATCTATTGCACCCGTGTAATATCCCCACTGTTTTAACCTTTGCTGAATAACTTTATTTTGCGACGAAGTTGTAGCAACATACATTGCATTAGAACTTATGTTATTAGAAATTATTACATTAGTTACTAAATAAGAAATACCTATTATAAGACATAAACACATTGATAAAAGTAATATAAACCTTTTCATTTATCCTCCTAAATATTTTTTAATTATTTCAACAATACGGCTTTTGTAACAATAATCAGCATTAGAATTTAAAAAACATAAGGGCGGATATACAACACACCACCAGTTATCTCCTTCTCCACTTCCCAAATTTACAATTAAAGCATCATAATATCCATTTTCTAAAGTTAAATTATCATAACTTCTTACAGGGAAATACTCATTATTTATTTTAGCATTAGCCTTATAGTCAAAGTTATTTTGTGCAAGAATATTATTAGCTATACATTCAATATTTTTTATATTTTCATTTAACTTTTTTTCAAAATCACTCTTTGTATTACAAGATGAAATAACAGGAGTTAAAAAGTCTACAATACTATCTTTAATTTTATATTTAATATCTTGGTCTATACTCAAATTACTATTAGCTCTGATATGTATTCTTAAATATTCCTTATGATACTGTTTACTTTCAAAACCGCCATTAACAAAAACTAAAATAAAAATAATAGCAAGCAAAAAAAATATGGTAAAAATCTTTTTCATAAATAATAACCTTTCCTTTTATGAAAAAAGTATTTACCATATTAATATATATATACATATAATTTGTTATTCAAAATCTACTTGTCTCTGCCTATAAGCAATAATATTTTCTCCTGCAGTTAACGGTAACGTCAAGTCACTATTTTGATTTACAATATCAGTTGTTGCTATATTTAACTCTTTAGCAACATCCCACAAAGTTTGACCCTCTTTTGCCAAATAAATTTCTAAAGCATAGTCTTTTGGTTGCTTTTCTTCTCCTAAACATATAGAAGTTGTTAAAGCTGAAACATTACTTTTAATAATATCATAATTAATTTTAGCTTCTGCTAAAATTTCTAATTCTTTACCTCGTTTATTCTTTATGCTAATATCCCCAAGAATAATTTTAGTAATAACTTTATCTGTTTCTCCTAAATCTTGTATAGGTATTGAAAGAGAATATGGCACTTCAACATCTATTGAGTTAAGAATATTATTACCATCATCATCTTCAAAATAATAAATTAAATTAATTGTTGCTATCCCCTCAAGTAATAACTCACCGCTTTTTACTATTTGATTTACTATAGAAATATTAATAGGAGCAATAGCTAATATTTTATCTACAATAGGAATATTATCAGCTAACACAAAGTTTGTTATAATGTTTTCCTCTGCTTGCCTAGTAGTAACAAACTCATCTTCTTCAAAAGACACTGTGGTTAAGTTAACTTCGTGAGTTAAACTAAAGGCGTCTACAATACAACTCTTTGTGCTTTTGTTATAAATTTGTGCAATAATCTGAATAGGTGTATCAAAACCAAAAGAATTTTTATCACTATTTTCCACTACAATAGTTTCTTTAGTAGAAATACATGTTTGTATAACAGATTCTTTATTTACATTTTGGTTTTCAATTTCTTCTGAAAAACTTGTTTCCTTATTAATGCTTTTAATAAGACCATCGTCTGATTGATAAATTATGCTAGAATATATATCACCTGATGCTACAAAATAGCCATTAGAAGGAATAATAGATTTTATAGAAGCAAAGCTATTAACAAAAAGAACTTTATTTACCTTTGAGTCTTTTGGTATTTCAAAATTAATAGTTGCATCGTATACAATATCCCCCCCTAACACATTATAAGAAATTTCACTTTCCTTTGAAAAAATATTATCTAAAGGCTTTGCACAACTCACAGACGAGTTAATTCCTATAGCGTAAATTTCAAAATTTACCAACGTAGAATATGCAATATCTCCATTCATGCTAGAAACATCATTTAATTCTATTAGCTCTGGGTAAATGTTTACTATAGTTTCAGGGGTAATTTCCGCATTTTCAAAAACTTGTGTGAAATTTGATTTTTGAGTAAATGGCACAATTTCGCTGTTTTCTAGGGCTACTAATAAATCATATTCAACCACGCCATCAAACTTTATCTCCGCATTAACCACTGAAACATTTTCAATTCTTGGTTTAGCACTAACTGTTAGTACTTTTGTAATTTTTACATTGTCCAAGGAATTTATAATAGCAGTATTTTTAATTTGACATACTCCTAATTTTGTCTTTGTGGCAATGTTTAGTTTATCCGTTTCTAAGATATCCAAATTTATACCCCCTTTAAAATAACACGCAACAAAAAAAAGTTGCTATGCCCATATGTTATATGGATATAACGCAACTTTAATTTTTATGATATTTTTTTAAAATTATTTTTCGTCTATTTTAACATCACCACACAAAACATCAGAATAAGAACAAGTAACATTCTTTAACTGGTTATCATTTAAAATTTTTACAGTAAAAACAGAAGGATAAATATTTTCTACTATTCCGCTATATTTATCAATTTTTTTTCTACCTCTGTTTATTGAAATACCTATACTTTTACCTTTAATTTCAACTATCCTATTTTTTATATCTGTTAAGTTCAATAAATTTTTTCGCATAACATCTCCTAAAGAAATTATTACCAGCTTTAAAAATATTAAACAACATTTTATTTAAATTTTTAAATAATCTAAAAACATTTTAAAAGCAGTTAAAAACCATACACAATATTTACTAGGATTTTCAACAACATCTTTTTTAACATCTTCTACTTCAACCCAGCCAGTCCAACTAGCTTCTTCTAAATTTTCTTTAAATGCCCCATTATATTTTCCTATTAAAACATGGTCGTATTCATATTCATATAAATTATCATTAAACTTATTATAGTAAACAAAAGTTCCTATTTCTTTTAATTCTTCTACTTTAATATTAATTTCTTCGACAAGCCTATCTTTAGCATTTAGTATTATATCCTCTTCCATTTTAGGATGAGAGCAACAAGAATTAGTAATTAACCCTGCCGAATGATACTTAGTTTCGGCACGTTTTTGCAATAACACTTTTGTCCCATTATATAAAAAAATAGAAAAAGCACGATGTAAGAGGGGTTTTTTGTGTGCATCTTCTTTACTACAAACCCCTAAAGGATTATCTTTGTAATCTACTAAAACAACATAATTATTCATATAAAAAAACTCCTAGTATTAAAAAAGGCTTGTTGAACGCAAGCCTTTTAAAAATTATTTTTTCTTTCTTTTTGGTTCTTCATAGTCTTCATCATCAAAATCATCTTCCATGTCTTCATCGTCATCATCAAAGTCTTCATCATCGTCTAAATCATTAAAAGAGTCGTCAAAGTCACCATCAAACGTTTCATCATCAGTAGCGTCATCATCAGATAAATCTAAATCCATATCATCATCTAATGGAGTATCGTCTAAATTAGTTATAGAAACCATATCGCCTGTTTCTTCATCGCCAAAGCTTGAATCGTCATCATCCGAATTAGTATAAGAAGACCATTCATCTTCCCTATTAAATTTACTTCCGTTTTCACCTTCTTCAAGTTCTCTTTCCTTAGCACAAGCAGGGCAAATATCTTCGTCTGGGTTAATATAGTTAATTTTGCAAATAGGACATAAATCTAAATCCATATCTTCTTCAGCACCCAAAGCACCTATGGCTTTCATCTCTTGTTTGCAAACGTTACAAAACTTATCCTTCTTTAAAATATAATTCAATTCACATCTAGGACATCTAATATAAGTTTGATTTTTCATAAAATTTTCTCCATAAATTACTTAGCAAGTATTACCATATTTTTTAATTATTTACAAGTGTTTTTTTATAGTTTTTCATTTTTTTTAAAAAATATTTTAATTTATTGATTTTACTATTAAATATTACTCATTAAGTAGATAATAATATGCTATTTATTATGGTTTATGTTAAAAGTTTAATATAATTAAGCCCCTTCTATAAGCATCTTATCAGCAACTAATGCAATAAACTCTCCATTAGTTGGTTTTTCATTACTATTATAAACTTTAATTCCGAACAACGAATTAATATTTTCAATTTTGCCTCTATTCCATGCAACTTCAATAGCATGCCTTATTGCCCTTTCTACCTTGCTTGCACTAGTTGCAAATCTACTAGCTATAGAAGGATATAATTGTTTAGTAATAGAATTAATAATATCTGGTTCTTCAATAGCCATTTTAATAGCTTCTCTTAAAAACTGATAACCCTTAATATGTGCAGGTATACCAACTGTTATAAAAACATTGCTTATCTTTTCTTCTAATGCCCTATTTTTAGTTGTTTTTAAAGAAGTTATTTTCCTATCACTAATATCATTTTGAATTAAATTCTTTATTCTTTTAATTAAAACCTCTTCTGCAACAGGTTTTACCATGTAATAACCTGCCCCTAAATCAACTGCTTTTTGTGCAAAATCTTCACCTTTTAAAGAAGAAACAATTAAAACTTTAGGCTTATTTTCGCTTTCAAAGTTTTGTAATTTTTCAAGTAATTCAAAACCGTCATAATCTTGCAAAACAATATCACTAACTATAACATTAGGTTTGTTTTGACAACACATATTATAACCTTCTAACCCGTTATTAGATACACCCACAACTTCAAATTCTTCATTTGCTTGTAAAATAGTTTCTAACTTAGACCTATAAACATCATTGTCATCTAATATTAGAACTTTAACCTTTTCCATTTATTTAACCTCCGCTTTTAAATATGATAAAATTTTAGCATAAAATGCAAAATCTTACTTATTTATACACGCAAGAAAATTGTCTTCTTTTGTAAAGATAGTTAAAAAAATATCGTTTATTATCGATTTTAATTGTTATTTTACATTAAAGGCAAAATAATTAAAAAATTAGTAAATATTAATATTAGAAATATTAAGTTTAACAAAGCATTATAAAAACGATTAATCTTTTAAAATTATGTGCTATAATAATATAAAAATTTTTAAACTTAGGAGTTATTTATGATAGAAAATATTAATCCAAACGGATATAAAAAAATAGGAGTTTATTCCCCAGCTAAAAAGATTGATTGCGGAGATTATTATTTAATTTTTGTTTCAGGAATACAAGCCCATGCTTCAAATGGAAATAAGGTAGACAGCGACGATATTGAAGTTCAAACGCATCAAGTCTTTTCAGACATCGGCGATATTTTAAAATCTGCCGGTGCCAGTTTTGATAATGTAATAAAAGCGGTTATTTATGTTACTGACATGAATGACTTCCAAAAAATTTCGAAAATAAGAGCAGATTATTTTAAAAATTCATTACCTGTATCAACTTTAGTAGAAGTAAACAGAATGGTTTGCGACGGAGCAAAAATAGAAATAGAAGTAACTGCATTATTAAAAAAATAAAAGAGACAATATTTTTGTCTCTTTTTTTTAACCTTGATAATTTAAATAAATTTTAGTCATTATCTTCTGCTAAAACATCATCTGCTCTTAAAACACCTACATATTGAGCAACTGATTGATAAGAATCATCTTTATAAACATTATTACTTAAAAGTGCTAAATGTAAATAATTTAATTTACCATTTGACTTTGTTGATTTTGCAAAGAAATAAACTCTTTCACTATCAAAATCAAAAGTGTAATTATCACCTTCTTCATTTATATTAGCAGTAAATTCTGTTATTACTTTTTTAGAAGTTTTAGTTTGTAGATTAACTGAATACAAAGCATTATCTTCAGCTATTTGATAAAATACATCATTACCTACTGAAAATAAAATATTTATTTGTTTTTCAGAGTGTAATAAATTATCATTTTTATATGTCAAAACGTAGCCTGAGTCTGTATATAAAACAAATACAACACCCCTATCAAGAGGATATCCCAAAGTATCTTCTAAAGCAATATAATCAACAATTCCCATAGAAGAAGAATCTGCAACTATTGAAAGTTTTGAATATTCTACAGGCATTTCATTTTCTTCAAATGAGGAGGATTTTAAAATATTGTCATGTTTAAAGTAAACTCTATTGTTTTTAACTTCTAAACCAGAAATCTCAGAAGATGATAACGAAATTAAAGTCTCTTCTTTTCCATTTGTTAAAGGCTTTCTATATAATGAATATTCTTCATTCTCCATTTTTGTGTAATAAACATATTTATTAAAATTTAAGACTGATTGACCATACACATTTTTTCGTTGAGAAGCAACTGCCATTTCTTTTACAGAAGAAGCAAGTTCATATTTTGAAATGTCACCTTTTCTAGATTTAATAACAGTAATTTTTTCATTATTTAAAACAGTAATATATGTTACACCATCAATGTAATTTATGCTATATTCGCAACCTATTTGGAAATCTCCCTTTTTAGAAAGTTCCATGCGATTTTCACCATTTAAATCCACCCTTTCAAAATTAAGAAAACCTTTAGTTGGATCTGTGTTTCCATTTGCCTCAAATTCTGTATAAACGGTTGTATAATATAAATAATTATCGCAAATATAAATTCCAGAATTTTTAAAACCGCTAGCAAGTGGAACTAAAAGTTCAGCACCCTGAGAAAAACCTTGTTCATTTACAGAAACTACGCCTTGTTTATTAAGTTTTGTTCTATAAATACCATAAATTTTTAAAGGATTGTTAGCTTTATACTCGTTTTCACCTTGTGAAATGGTATTATAGTCTACATAAGCATTTGAGAAATATAAATAATCTCCTTTTACAACGGCATTTCCCCCATTACCATAAACAGTATCTTTATAATCTGGACCATCTTTTAAATTTACAACACCACAACCAAAAAGAGATATTGCAAATAATAATACAAATGAAATTACAAATAAAATTTTCTTTTTCAATCTAGTAAACCTCTCTTACAATACAAAGAATATTATCAAATATTACTAATTTTGTCAATGCAAATAAATATATTAATTTATACTCATATCCTAATAAGACTTAAAAATAATTATTACTTTTAAACATTTTTTTATACACATAATTAACAATGATATTGTTAAAAAAAACTAGCAGTTATTAGCTAGTTTAAATAAAGTCTATTTTTAAAGTCTGGCCGTCTTTAGCATCTTGATAAACAATCCAAAAACCTTCATCCTTTGGTTTATTAAAATCAATAGGCAACCATTGAGCATATTCTTTTAAATCTTCCGGAGGGTTATTAAAATCTTTAGAAGGAACGCCGTAAGAAATATATAATATATCTTGATTATTGCCATCATAAATTAAGCCTATAACATAAAAATTCTCTGTTTGATCATAATCAACTTTTACCCACTTAGAATTTGGTATTATTCTTTCTAATAAATCATGTTTTTGGTATTTATTAAATAAACTATTAAGCTGATTTTTAATTTGAAGATAAAAACTCTCGCTTTCTTCTATGTTATCTTCTTCTATTACATTTTTTGCTTGTTCTATATTACTAACAATTTGTTCGGTTGAATAATTTTTTATAGTGTTATCCGTCAACTCAAAGTTATTATTTTCATCAGTTTGTTGGCTTTTTATACATGCACATTCTCCGCCTTCATAAAAAGCTTTACGATATTTACAATTAGCGCATGAATCAAAATATGTAGTGTTTAAATCATCATCTAAATTTTTATCAATTAGATTTTCTATTTGTTCACTTTCTTCAATTTCATATAATACAGACACATCATCAGGTTTAGATTGCACAAAAGCATTCTCTATAGTAGTGTTTTCTATGGCATTATTTATACTTCCACTTAAAACTATTTCTGGGCAAAAAGCATTAGAAACATCTACTACTGCACATACCATATTATCTTCCAAATCAATTTTTTTAGGTAAAACAAATTCTCCTTTTCCACTATTTAGTTGCAAAGGAATTTTAATAACGCCTGTTTTTTGTTTAATACCTAGTGCAAAATTTTTGTCATTATTAGCCATGTTAAAAAACTTGATGGCACAATAATCATAATTTTTTAAGTTTAAAACAGCTTTAAAATTAGGATTTTTTTTATTATTCAAAATTAATGTTTTGGCATTTTCCATTTTACACTTCCTTTAAAATATTCTTGAAAATAATAACATATATGAAGTGTCGATTTTTAAGTAAAAAAAAAGAAACATATATATTTTTATAATATATATGCTTTAAAAATAGCATTTTGCTAATTTACTATTTATTATTATTTAAAATTTCAAATAAATCTTCATAGTTTTTAGCCGTTAAATTTTCTGGTCTAACGGTTTCTATTAAATTTAATTTACTAATTGAATTTAATATTTTATCCTTAGAAAAACCTGCACTAAGCAAATTATTATATAAGGTCTTCCTTTTCATTTTAAAACAATTAGAAACAAATTTTATAAAACTTTCTTTTTCCTTTATTTGAAATTTTTGTCTATCTATTTCTATTTGTATTATACATGAATCTACATTTGGAACAGGTGTAAAAACTGTTCTACTTACATTTTTTACAATTTTACAATTACCAAAACAATTTATAAGTACAGTTGGTATTCCGTAATCTTTAGTGGAATGCTCAGCACAAAATCTATACCCTACTTCCTTTTGAACCATAACAAATAGTTTTGATATTTTTTTAGATTCAAATAAAAACTTAAAAATAATTTGAGAAGTAATATAATATGGTAAATTTGCAATCATTACAAAATCTTGCTCGAACATATCATCTATTTGTTGAGTTTTTACATTCAAAACATCTTCAAAAATAAAATTTAAATTATTATATTTTTCTTTTAAAGTATTTAGTGTTTCTTTTAAAGTTTTATCTATTTCAAAACTAATAACTTTTTTAAAATTATTAGCTAAAACTTCAGTTAGAACACCCGCGCCTGCACCTATTTCTAATACACATGTTTCTTTATCTAAATTCAAACTTGAGACAATAGAATTTATAAAGTTTTTATCAAATATAAAATTTTGTCCAAATTGTTTTTTAAATTTAAAATCTTTAGATAACTCTGCCATAATATTTACCTTTTAATATTAAATATTTTAATTGCATTTATAGTAGTTTGTTTAACAACTTCTTCTTTTGAAATATTTTTTAGTTGCGCTATTTTTTCCGCCACAAGTTCTACATATTCCGGTCTATTAACCTGACCTCTAAAGGGTACCGGTGTTAAATATGGGCAATCTGTTTCTATTAGTATTTTGTTTAATGGCAAAAACTTAACTACATCTAACATTTTATTAGCATTATTAAAAGTAATAATCCCATTTATACCTAAATACAAGTCATACTTCAACAAAATTTTAGCTGTTTCAATACTCCCACTAAAGCTATGAACTACCCCAGAAATATTATATTTTTGAGACATTTCTTCAAGAATGTTTAAAAAATCTTCAGTAGCCTCCCTCACATGAAAAACACATGGCATATTAGTGTTACTTGCTAACTCAATCTGTCTTTTTAATGCTTCTTTTTGCAATTCTCTTGGAGAAAAATCATAATAGTAATCTAAACCTATTTCTCCTATAGCAACAACTTTTTTATTTTGTTTAACTAATTTTTCTAATTGAGATATTGCATCTTTATCAAATGTATTAGCTTCGTGTGGGTGAACACCAACTGTTGCATAAACATTAGCGTTATTATTTGCTAGTTGTATGCATAAATTTGAAGTTTCAATACTATCTGCATTACAAATACAAAGTTGATTGTTTTTGTTTATATTTTGCAAAATTTCCTGTCTAATATCATTTAATTTTTCACTGTATATGTGACAATGCGAATCTATAATCATATGTTTATTGTAACACACTTTATTTTTAATTGCATACCTTTTTATCATCTTTCATAAACATTTATTATGAATAAAATTTGGTTTTGGCTTATTGCAACAAGTATTTGCATACTTTTATATCTCAACCCTGAAATAGTTTTACCTTCTATGTTAGAAGCAAGTGAAAGCACATTAAAATTATGTTTAAATCTTTGTGCTATTTATTCTGTATGGATGGGAATTTTGCAAGTAATGGAAGATAGCGGAATTAACAAAAAACTATCAAAACTTTTATCCCCCATTACTAAAAAAATATTTGGAAACGTTGACGAGACAACCAACGAACTTTTGTGCATGAATATTTCTTGCAATATTCTTGGAATGGGCGGTGCCGCTACTCCACTTGGCATGAAAGCAATGCAAAGGTTAGACGATGGTAGTGGACAAGCAAATCGAGCTATGATTATGCTAATAATTTTTGCTTCAACTTCTATGCAAATATTACCTACCACTGTTATAGGGCTTAGAATTACAGCTGGAAGCGAAAATGCAAGCAATATAATTTTACCTACTATATTTGTAGCCATATTAACAACTGTAATAGGAATAGGACTTGCTCTTATTATTGAAAAATTAAAAAAAAGGAAACATCAAAATAAATGAGTATTTACCTTCTACCTGTACTAATTTTAGCTACCTTTATATACGCAAAACTGAAAAAGGTAAATGTTTACAATAGTTTTATTAATGGTGCAAAACAAAGCGTAGGTATTGTTGTAAGCATTTTCCCTTATTTAGTTACCATAATGATTATGGTTCAATTTATTAAAATAAGTGGACTAGCTAGTTTACTAGCTAATTTAGTATCACCAGTTTTTAATTTAATAGGTATACCCTCTGAATTGTGCGAACTTGTATTATTAAAACCTTTTAGCGGAAATGGTAGTCTTGCAATACTTAATGATATTTATACTACTTACGGGGTTGATAGTTACATAGGTAGAAGTGCAAGTGTTATTGTAGGTAGTTGCGATACAGTTTTTTATGTAACAACCTTATATTGCTCTCAAACCAAAGTAAAAAAATTATTATATGCAATACCAGTTTCATTAATAGCTACTTTAGCAGGAGCAATTTTAAGTTGTTTATTCTGCAAAATTATGTAAAACGTTTTAAATTAAAATATTATTCAATTCATTAATAAGAAGATAAAAAATAAATTAAATTCTTTTAAAATCAAATTAATTTTTACCTTTTTCATTTTAAGATTAGTTTACTATTGACTTTTAAAATATTATAATAAGATAAATTTAAAGAGGATTATTTTAAAATGAAATATGCTTTAATAACAGGTGGAGCAAGTGGTATGGGACGTGCAACCGCTATAGAACTTTCAAATAATGGCTACATAGTTTTTAGTTGCGACATCAACTTGAACCCAGAAGAAAAAGAAAATATTATACAAATTAAAACAGATGTAACAAGTCTTGATAGCATAACTAGTGCATACAAACAAGTTTTAAAGCACACAAACAAACTTGATGCAGTAATTAACTTTGCTGGAATAATATTAATGAACTCTCTAATAGAAATAAGCGAGGAAGAATTTACAAATATTTTTAATATAAACTTATTTGGTGTTTATAGAATAAATAAAACATTCTTCCCTCTCGTAAAAAATGCAAAGGGTAAAATAATTATTACAACTAGTGAACTAGCAGAAAACAAAGTATTGCCTTTTAATGCAATATACGCAATTTCTAAAAAAGCACTAGATGCATATGCACAAGGACTTACTGCTGAATTAGGTTTATTAAATATTCCTGTTATAACTTTAAGACCAGGAGCTGTTGCTACACCTATAATAAATTCATCAAGTAATCAAATGAACAAATTAAACAATAATACTGTTTTATACAAAAATACTATTCACAAATTTAAAAATATAGTTAATAAAGAACACAATAAAGGCATACCCCCAGAGAAGATTGCAAAAATAGTATTAAAGATTTTAAATAAGAAAAATGCAAAAATCATATATAAAAAAAATACAAGTATAAAGTTAAAACTTTTAAATATGCTCCCAACAAAAACACAAATAAAATTATTAAAACTTTTATTAAAATAATTTTTAAAGGGCTAGAAATAAATTTCTAACCCTTTTATTTTTTAAATAAAATTTATTTAATTTAAAACAATAGGAGAAAGAATTTTACATTCTGGCTTACCCTTTTTAGTAAAATAAAACATTGTTAAATGGCTAATTTTATTTTTATTAGGATAAACAACCTGCATTTCTTTGCAAAAAAAGTTGTATTTTTGTGCCAAATATAAAATTTCCTGAACTCTACTAGAAATATGTATTAAAAAAAACTTACCACCAAACTTTAATATTTTTTGTGCACTAATAAAAATTTCTTCTAAATTAGTGCATAATTCATATTTAGTAATTTTAAATTTTTCTTTTGTTTGTTCATTCATATTTGAACATGTAAAATAAGGTGGATTACAAATTAAAACATCAGTTTTTTCATTTCCCACAAAATTTATGGCATTAGATAGATTATCATTTAAAAATTTAACATTATTAATATTGTTATACTTCAAAGTTCTATTAGACATATCACATAGTTGTGGTTGAATTTCAAAACCTACAATGCTTTTAGGTTTGTATTTTTCATTAACTAAGATAGATATTACCCCACTACCAGAACAAAACTCCACAACGTTATCTTTATACCCAACCTTAACAAAATTAGAAAGCAATACACTATCGCTAGTAAAACAATAATCTTTTTTATTTTGAATAATAAACAAATTATTTAGTTGCAAATCATCTAAAACTTCATTTTCTTTTAAAATATTAGTTAATTCTTCCATATATCTCTCTTAGATTTTACATATAAAAAATAAAAATTTATTAAAAATAGGCTAAATTTTTAAGTTAGCCTTTTAGTTTTACTTGTTTTTTTTATTAAAATTCTTGTTTTTGTTGTTATTACTATCTAAAGTTGAATTTGCAGATGCTTTTCCATCTTCTTTTGAAATAGGTTTGATATTAACTTTAATTTTTTGTTCCTTTTGTTCTGCAATTTCTTGTCTTTCTACAACTGGAGCTTTTGATATTTGGTCAAATGTATAGTCCTTAATAGAAACGCTATCATCTTTACCAACAATTTTAACCGAAGCTATTTGTTTTAATGCATTAGTATATTGCACAGTACCCACACCATCTGGAGTTTTTACTTCACTATTTAATTTAGGTATTTTTGGATATACTTCGCTATAATAATCATTTTCATATTCTAAACAACACATTAATCTACCACAAGAACCACTAATTTTAGTAGGGTTTAATGCCAAACCTTGAACTTTTGCCATTTTAATAGAAACTTTTTCAAAATCTTTTAAATGCGAAGCACAACAACACACTCTACCACAAATTCCTATACCACCAACCATTTTAGCTTGATCTCTAATTCCTATTTGGCGAAGTTCTATTCTTGTTTTTAATTTTGTTGCAAGGTCTTTAACTAAATCTCTGAAATCTACACGATTATCTGAAATAAAGTCAATTATAACTTTAGAGCCATCAAAAGAATATTCCGCATTAACAACATTCATATCTAGTTTCATTTCTTCTACTAATTGTTTTGTTGTTTGTATAGCTTCTTTTTCTTTTTCACAATTAATTTCATTTTGTTTTATATCATCTTTAGTTGCTTTTCTTACAACTTGTTTTAGACTTTCTTCTAATTTATCAATATTTTCAACTTTATCAACAACACCAAAACCCTGACCTAAAGAAGTTTCAACAATAACGTAGTCCCCTTTTTTAAGTTCTATTTCAGATAAAAAATCATAAACTTTAGTGCCTATTTTAAATTTAACACCTACTTTTTGTTGCATAAGTACTTAACCTCCAAATAATAAAGTAAAAAGTTATCTACTAACAAAACAAAATTACAATTAAATTCCATTTGTTTTTTTATTGAATAAATTTTTTTAATTAATAAATCTACCGCATCTGCGTCTAAAAATTGCGAAAAATTAATAAGGTCATTAATAATATTTTTGTTTTGCACAAGTTCATTTTTGTTTAACCTTAACATTAAAACATCTCTAAAAAAGCTTTCAAAAATTTCTAAAGCAATTTCAAAGTGTTTTTTATTGTTATTAAACAAATTAGAAAACTTAATTAATTTCCTACTATCTTGCATATTAATTAACGTGTTCAAACAAAACTCAAATATTTTAGAAAAATCATCATTTTCAACATAATTAACGGCCTTTGTTAAAGAACCTTGACAAACGTCAATTATGTTGGAAACTTTTTCATTTGAATAATTATTTAAACCATTTTGTATCTCATTTTTTGAAAGCGGTAATAATCTTATTTTTTTACACCTTGAAATAACAGTAGGCAAAACCTTATTTATGTTAGTTACATTTAAAAAGATATATGTGTTTTTAGGTGGTTCTTCTAATATTTTTAATAATTTGTTTTGCGCTTGCGTTGTAGCTGTAGAAAAATCATTTAAAATAAAAACCTTAATATTACTTTCAATAGGGGTTAAATTAATATTTTCTATAAGATCTTTTATGTCATCTACCACAATATTTTTATTATTTTTAGGGTAAATATGCAAATCTGAATGTTTTAATAAAGTAACCTTTTGGCACTGAATACAAGTTTTACATGGCTTATATGAATTGTTAGTACATAATAATCTTTGAGCATAACAATATGAAAAATTTTCAAGAAATAAATCATCCATACTTTCAAACAAAAAAGAATTGCAATTAATTTCTTGATTGCAAAGTTCTTTAAATTGATTATTGTTTAAAATTAAATCTTGATAATTAATCATTTAAATTAATAAATATTTCCTTTAACGTTATTTAGTTTAACATAATTTAAATATATACACAAGAAAAAAATAATCTGCAAATTGTTGAAATGTTTTAAAATAATAAAAAAATAAACACCTTATTTTTTTAAGGTGCTTACTATTTTATTATGCTCTTATATTTAAAACTTTAAGCCTAATTGTTGCATTATTGTTTTGTGGAAGAACTATTTGAACTGTATCTCCCACTTTTTTACCAAGCAATGCTTGCCCTACTGGACTTTCATTAGAAATAATACCTTTCGAAGGGTCACTTTCAGTTGAGCCAACAATTTGATATTCAAACTCATCATCGAAATCTAAATCTAAAAGTTTAACATAACATCCAGCATTAACTTTGCTAGTATCAAGTTTCTTTTGATTAATAATTTTACCAAAACGTAATTTATTTTCAATTTCAGCAATTTCAGCTTCAACTTGAGCTTGTTCTTCTTTAGCAGCATCATATTCAGAATTTTCACTTAAATCGCCAAATTCCCTTGCTACACCTATTTTTTTAGAAATTTCCTCTCTTTTTGTAGATTTTAAATAGTCAAGTTTTTCTTGTAAAGCCTTATAGCCATCTTTTGTTAAATAAATTTCAGTTTCCATAGTAATTATACACGCCTCCTAAATTTTATGATTCTTTTTTCTAAAAAAACTTAAAAAAAGAATGTATCGCCAAATCCCTAAAGCAATACAATTTTAATCACTTATATAAAAAATACCTAAAAAAATATTTTTTGTATAACTGATTATAATGATTAAAATATTATATGTCAAGAATATTTTTTTTATTTATATATTTTAAAAATTTTTTAAAAAAAGTTGCTCAAATTAACTTTTTTAATTATTATAAAAAAGTATTTTATTAAAGGAACTAAGGTAATGGTAAGAATTTGGGCAAAAGTAGTTAAAGAAGAAAAAATTTTAAAAGATATGATTTTTGAAGATTTTATTCAGTTTAATCCTGATTTGTTTTATGATTATATTTCAAGAATTTGTGAAGCTTTAGATATTGCAACTCCTGTGATATTATCAAAACACATATTTCATTATATAAACTTTAATAACGCAACTTTTTTACCAAATGACTTCCCCGAAGAAATAGATTTTGATAAATTTATTATAGAAGAAGCATCAAACTATTAATTTAAAACTCGCTTTTAATTAAGCGAGTTTTTTATTAATTTTCAACTTTATTATTAAGCAAATAAAATAAATTTAATAGCTCATAATTATAGTTATATTCACAATGCAAAGCATCATCTATGTCAATTTCAAAAATATTATTACCTTTAATACCTATAGCTTTATCAAATATACCTTTTAAAATAAGCTCTACTGCTCTAACACCAAATTGCATTGCAAGTGTTCTATCTAAAACAGAAGGAGCTCCGCCTCTTTGAATATACCCTACTACTGAGCTTTTAAACTCTATCCCTGTTTCTTCATTTAATCTTTTTGTGATATTATTAATATCATATAATTTTTCTGCTATAACAACTGTAGGTATCTTTTTATTGTTAATTATACTATCTTTAATTTTTTGAATAAATTCTTCTTCTGAAGTTGGTTTTTCTGGAACAGCAACAATATCGCAAGCTGTTGCAGCCGCCGCATGTAAAGCTATATCACCACAATATCTTCCCATAACTTCAAAAATTACACCTCTGTCAAGAGCTGACATTGTTTGTTTTACATTTTCGATAAAGTTACAAGCATTATTTACAGCAGTATCAAACCCTAAACATTTGTCAGTATATCTTAGGTCATTATCAATAGTACCTGGAATAGCAACTAAATTAACACCTTTTTGCATTAATGTTTTAGCCCCTCTAAAAGAACCATCCCCACCTATAATAATTAAAGCATCAATTTTATTTTTCTTAAGGTTTTGGACTGCAACGTCCACAACTTCTTCTTCCTTAAACTCCGGAAATCTAGCTGTTTTTAAAATAGTTCCGCCTATTGAAGAAATATTCTCTACATTACTATTAGTTAGTTTTACAAAGTTATTATCATACAAACCTTTATAACCTTGCTTAACACCATAAACATTTAAACCTTTTAAAGTAGCAACTCTAACCACAATATTAATTGTTGCATTCATGCCTTGACAATCGCCACCGCTTGTTAAAATAGCTATGTTTTTTACTTTCATAATATATTTCTCCTTTTTATTAAAGCAATTTTATATTTTCATCCGACAACAATGCATTTAACTCATTTAATAAATAATTGCTTGGATTAATTTTATATGACAATTTAAATGATTTGTTACTTCCTGTGCATTTAATTATTACAGGGCTATTACCAGGATAACTTTTTACGATATTCAAAATTCTGGCATGAATTAAAGAATTAGTAGTATCATACCTTAAATATAAAGTTTTAACAATTTCTTCCTTTGTTATATTTTCAACAAATTCATCTTGTTTAGGCTTTTCAGAATTTAATAAAATAATGTCGTCTGCAATTATTATAACACTATTATCATCTTTAATAGAAACCTTCCCATGTATTTTTATTAAAGCATCATCTTGAATTTTTGTTTTTACACGGTCATAAACTTTAGGTATTACCATTACATCATATGTTCCATACAAGTCTTCTACCTTAAGAATAGCCATTTCTTTATTACCATTTTTGGTAAATATCTTTTTAATTTCTTCAATGCTTCCACCACAATCAACAACAGCATCATTTTTTATAGATTCTTCTTTGTTTTCTTCAACAAACTCCTCGTCTTCTTCTATACCTTCTTCATTTTCTTCAGGTATCATAGAAGCATTAAAGGTAAATTTATTAAATTCGCTCATGTAATTATCTAATGGGTGTCCTGTTAAATAAATACCAAGAACTTGCTTTTCAAATTTTAGTTTTGCTTGTTCAGCGTATTCTTTTATATCCGGCATTTTTACATAGTTTTTATCTGTTGAGCTAAAAGAAACATCATCAAATAAACTAAATTGACCATTGGCTTTATTTTTATTATCTTTAGCAACAGTATCTACAACTGACTCATACACGCTCACCATTTGAGACCTTGTTGCACCAAAGCAATCAAATGCCCCACTAAGAATCATACTTTCAAGACATCTCTTATTTACTGCGCCACCTTGCATTCTTTCAATAAAATCATATAAGTCTTTAAAATCTCCACGAGATTCTCTTTCTTTTATAATTTCTTCAACAACACCTATGCCTACATTTTTAAGAGCAGCCAACCCAAACCTTATTTTATTATTTTCCACGCTAAAATAAGTTTCACTTTTATTAACATTTGGTGGTAATACTTCATAATTATTTTGTTTGGCATAAATAGTGTATTTTTTAATTTCATCTATGTTTGTTATTCTATTGTTTAAAACAGCAACCAAAAATTCTACTGGATAATAACACTTTAAATAGGCTGTTTGATAGGATAAATAAGCATAAGCAGCTGCGTGAGATTTATTAAAAGCATACTTTGCAAAGTCTTCCATATCTGCAAAAACTTTACGAGCAACTTCTTCAGACACTCCACGTTTTAAAGCACCATCTATACTCTTTTCACCTTTAGGGTCTTGCCAGCCAAAAATAAACTTCTCTTTTTCTTCAGCCATTTTTTCAACTTTTTTCTTGCCCATAATACGGCGAACCATATCTGCCTGACCCAGCGTATAACCTGCCATTTCTTGAACAATTTTCATAACTTGCTCTTGGTAAACAATAATGCCATAGGTAGCTTGTAAAATAGGTTTTAGGCAATCATGGTCGTATACAATTTTACTTGGATTGTGTTTATTATCTACATAAGAATCTATATATTTCATAGGGCCAGGTCTATAAAGTGAAATACCAGCAATAATATCTTCTAAAGTATCTGGTTTTAATTTTTTCATAAAGCGTTTCATTCCACCACTTTCAAGTTGGAATACAGCATCTGTATCCCCTGATGAAATTAATTTATATACGTTTTGGTCATCGTATTCCATATTATAGAAATCTATGTCTTTACCATGAATACGTTTTATAAGTTTTAAAGCTTTATCAATATCTGTTAAAGTTCTTAAACCTAAAAAGTCCATTTTTAACAAGCCTAAGTCTTCAAGCTCTATCATAGAATATTGCGTGGCAATTTCATCACCATTTCTTGCAAGTGGAACAAAATTATCTACCGGTTCTGGAGCAATTAAAATACCACAAGCGTGTGTGGAAGTTTGTCTTGGCATTCCTTCAAGCTTAATACTCATATCTATAACACGTCTTATTCTTTCGTCTTCGTCATAAATTTTTCTTAATGAAGGAATTATATACTTTTCATTTTCAGGTTCACCAGTAGTACCAAAATAGTATTTTAATACAGGTGGTTTTTTAATACCGTCTGGTAATTTGAAAGGTATATCTTTGCAAATTCTATTAACATCAGTAAGAGGTAATCTTAAAACTCTACCAACATCTCTAATAGCGTTTTTTGCAGCCATAGTACCAAATGTGCCTATATATGCTACGTTATCTACGCCATATTTTCTTTTAGCATATTCAATAACTTCGTTTCGTCTATCATAACAAAAGTCTACGTCGAAATCAGGCATAGAAACCCTTTCTTTATGAATAAACCTTTCAAAAAGCAAATTATATTTAATAGGGTCTACCCTTGTAATACCAGAAGTATAAGCGACAATACTTCCAGCACCACTACCCCTACCTGGTCCAACAGGAATACCATTAAGTCGAGCATAGTTAATATAATCCCACACAACAAGGAAATATTCAACAAAGCCTTGATCTCTAATAATAGAAAGTTCTTCATCTGCCCTAGCTTGAATTTCAGGAGTAATAACAGGATATCTATCTTTTAAACCGTCATAACATAGCTTTTGCAAAAACTCAAAAGAAGTCATTCCTTCTGGTTGATATTTAGGAATAAAATTTTCATTATCCCTTAATGAACAATTATCTGGAATATTAGGAACAAATTTGTGACTTTTTGCCTTAATAGTTACAAAACATTTATCAGCAATTTCATTAGTAGCATCAAGTGCTTCAGGATAAGCACCTAAAACTTGTTCCATTTCTTCGCGAGTTTTAATGTAAAATTCGTCGGTAGAAAATTTCATTCTATCCGTATCATCAACAAACTTACCCATTTGAATACACATTAAAACATCTTGCATTTCAGCATCTTCTTTATTTATATAGTGAGCATCGTTAGTAGCAACTGTTTTAACGCCAAGTTTTTTTGCAAGTTCATTTAATGGCTCTAAAACTTCAATTTGTTCAGGCAAACCATGATTTTGAAGTTCAATATAAAAATCTCCTTCATCAAACATATTTTTAAGCCTTAAACCTAATTGATAAGCTTCATCATATCTTCTATTTAATAATAAAGAAGGTATATGCCCTGCTAAACAAGCACTTAAACAAATAAGACCTTTTGAATGTTTTTCAAGTACATCATAATCAATTCTTGGTTTATAGTAAAAGCCTTCTTTACAAGCTATAGCATTAAGTTTTAACAAATTGCTATAACCTTCATTGTTTTTTGCAAGTAAAACCAAGTGAGCGTTATCTGGTCTACCTTGTTTTAAAGACCTATCATGAGCAACATAAAACTCACACCCTATAATAGGTTTAATACCATTTTTATAACACTCGGCAAAAAACTGTAGCGAGCCCGCCATAGTTCCATGGTCTGTCATTGCTACAGCCTTTCCGCCACGTTCTTTTATTGTTTTAACTAATTTTTTAACCCTTGCTACGCCATCTAGCAAACTA
Source organism: uncultured Clostridia bacterium (assembly GCA_937891595.1). Classification (GTDB taxonomy): domain Bacteria; phylum Bacillota; class Clostridia; order Christensenellales; family UBA1242; genus UBA7862. Next base: position 12,726 of record CALATF010000035.1, on the reverse strand, counting down.
TACTCTGTATGAACATGTAAATGAACAAAATTTTCCATATTTTAACCTGAAAATTTAAAATAAAAACAAACTAAATTAATTTAATTAAGTTTGTTTTTACTAAAAAAATTAACATTAAGCGACTTTTCTTTAGTTTTTAATCAATTTTTTCTTGTGACGAAAATGCAATTTTATCTGCAATTTTTATCAGTCTTCTAAATTGATGATTAATTCCACTTTTAGTTATAGCTGTTGATAACAATTTTGTCAAGTTATCAAGCGACTCTTCAGGATTAGCAAGCCTTACTAAGCACAACTCCCTTAAGTTTTGCGGCAATTTATCTAAACCTATTGTATTTTGAATTTTGTTAATAGCATTTATTTGTTTAATACTTGCGTTTACTGTTTTAGTTATATTAGCATTTAAGCAATTATTTTGCCTATTGATATTATTTCTAACTTCCCTTAAAGCAATCTCATTTTGAAGTTTCAATAAATTTTTAAAAGCTCCTACCAAAGCAAATAAGTCACTAACAACTTCAGATTCCTTAATATACAAAATATAAAGGTTTTTCCTTTTGCTTTTTTTATTAGGAATGCCTTGTGAAAAAAGCAAATTTGAAAAATCGTCCGCAAAAGGTTCATTTGAAAAAACAAACTCCCAGTGATAGCCACTAAAACTTCTATTGTCGTTACCGCTCTCGTTTAGAATAATATTCGAAGTAGATGCTGTAGCAAAAACACCCCTTATATAATTTTTTGCACAGCAATCATTTTCTATAATATGTTCATCAATTCCTTGAACAAGTGTAAATTCATTATTTAAACTAAACTTAGCAATTCCACAATCAAACATAATTTGGTTAGTTATAGATTTTGGCAAACTTATAACATATCTTACCGATTTATTTATATTAGCATCCTCATCTAAATTAACTTCTGCATACTCCCCATATAAAGTGTGTAAACATTTATTTACTTCATCATAAATCTTATCTATATCAGTTTTTAATTCCAAATAAAATTCACTTCCACTTTTTGTCAACTCACCACATGAATGAATTACGGCTGATAAAAAAGATAATTTACAACACTCATTTTTTGTTGCATTTTCAAGAACTTCAAGCTTTACATCATGAGCAAAAGACATAGTTATATTACTCCTCCTTAGTATTATTGTTTAAGCTTATAAATTTAGGTACTTTATTTAAATTTACTATTCTATCTTCAGGAATATTATTATCTAAAATTATCTTCTCTATATTTTTAAATACGCCTATGGTATATGGTTTATGAGAGTCGCTATTTACAATAAAATTTGCACCTGCTTCAAGAATTAATTTTATTTCTTCTTTGCTAAAATCACACTTCTTTTCATTAAGCTCTATTAACGTTCCCTTTTCTGCTGCTTTTTTTGCAATTTCATAAACATTACATTTCATCTTTCTGTTTAAATGAGTTAAAACATCTATCTTATTTTTTTCCAAAGCATTTAAAACCATAATAGTATTTTTTTCTTTTAACTTCTTGCTTGTCCCAAAAAACTTAGCAAAAAAATTTGGTAAAAATAATGTGAATTGTTCTTTAAAAGTTTTAGGTCTTGCAGAGCTATGAAACCCACAAAGAACAATATCTAAATTTTTTCTATCTTCTTCAGTAACGTCTATTGTTCCGTCTAGACTAATAAAATTAGCCTCTACCCCTAAATAAGTTTTTAATTGGTATTTTTGAGAAAGCCTGTTTAATTCACTTTTAATCTCTTTTAATTTTTTTCTATCGCAACCAAAAAATCTATGTGAAAAACCATGGTCAGAAATTCCAACTTCTTTAAGGCCTTTAATCTTCGCTTCTAAAATATTTTCTTCTAATGTTCCTTTAGCATGATTAAAAGGAATATATTTTTTCCTACTATAAATTGAATGAGTATGATAGTCTCCAAAAAAGTTCATAATATGTTACCTTATAATAATAATTTCTTCTTCTAACATTATATCAAACTTTTTTAAAACTGTCTTTTTAATTTTAGTAATTAATTTTAAAACTTGCACAAAAGTTGCCTGATTGTTTTTATTTATAATAAAACCACAATGTTTAGAGGATATTTTAGCCCCTCCACAGCTTACACCTTTTAATTTGCATCTTTCTATTAAAACAGGCGCAAACTCATTTAAAGGCCTTTTAAAGACGCTACCGGCGCTTGGGTAGTTATAAGGTTGCGTATTTTGTCGTTTTTTTAAGTTATCAAAACACAATCTTTCTATATTATTTTTTTCATCTTTTTTAAGATTAAAAACTACTTTTAATATTACATAATTATTATTAGTGAAAAAACTTTTGCGATAACTAAACATTAATGCATCACAATTTTTTTTATAAATTTTATTTCCATCTGTATAGTATACACAACTTACAATATTTTTTATTTCTCCACCAAAACTACCGGCATTCATTTTAACAGCCCCACCTACACTACCGGGTATACCATAACTCCATTCCAAACCAGACAAATTACTTTTTATAGCAACGTGATTTAACTTAAATAAATTAACACCTGCCCCGCAAATAATTTTATTATCTCTTACAACAATATCATTAAGTAAAATTTTTAAAACTAAAATTTTACATGTTTTGTCACTGACTAGCAAATTACTGCCCTGTCCTAAAATTAAATAAGGTATTCCATAATAATTTGCAAAATGCAATATTTTTAACAAAATATTAATCTCTTTAATTTCAATCAAATATTTTATTTTTCCACCTATTTTAAATGTGGTTAAATCTTTAAAAGATAAATTATTTTTTATGATTATATTTTTAACTTCTTTTTGTAATATTCTTATAAAATTATTCATTGAAATTTTATTTTTATCCATAAAATTTTATATGTAATTTTTTATATTTAAGTTAATTATTTTTAAATAAATTTTTAAATGAAATTTCTTTTTGCTTATTAATTTGCTGAATATCCATAAAAGCATTAATTGATGTTAATTCTTTTTTTAAAACTTTTTCAAATTCCACCATGTATCCATTTTCATACAAGCTTAAATTAGTAGTTGAAAATAATCCATAGTTTTTTATATCTTTTTGGCAAGTTTCAGTTGTTAAAAATTTAGCAAAGCTCTTAGCATAAATTTTCCTTTCTTTACTGCTGTTTTTACAAACACCTACAAATTGTATTAAATCGCTAAAGCCACCTAAAAACTCATACGAACAACAACTTAAATTGCCATTACTTTCCCTATTCTTACACCTTGCAACATCTCTAGCCGTACCTATTAAAGTTATAAATTTATTGGATAAAAAATTAGTATATGCTTCATAAGTAGAGTTGCATGAATATAAATTATCCTCTTTTAAACTTTCTACTCCATTTTTAATTAAAACTTGGCTTATATCATTAAAACTTGTTTGCGAAAAACCTATTCCTTTAATTTCTTTTTTATTTTTTATTATGTTATTAAATTTTTTCTCTTTTAAAAGTTGATTTCCTTGATTATATATTTCTTTTGTAATCGCACAATATCCCGACAATAAAAAGGGATATGCCATTATGTCTTTAGATATCATACAATATTGTTTCAAGTCTTCTCTTATTGCATTATTTTCTCCTAAAGAAGTTAGCATGCTAGATAACATATACCCCACTCCTGTACCAAATGAAAATATATCAGGACATTTATTTTCTTTAAGATTTAACCACAACTGTTCTTCCGACATCGTTTCTATATTAATAAAACAATTATTGTTTAGTTTATTAAATTTAATTGCTTGCTTTTCTAAATATTTTTCTCTACTATTAGTGCCACCTTCGAAACTTTCTACATGCCATATTGTTAATACTATTTTTTTATTGTTATTTAAATTTAAGTATTTATTCAAATCAAGTTGATATTTGTCCTTGTTAAAAATAATTGCAGGAGAAAAAATTAAAAATATTAAAACAATACAACAAAAAATAATTTTTAATATTTTTTTAGAAAATAAAAAAATAGTAATATTTTTAAATATCAAAAATAATTTAACAAAAAAGTTTTTAAAAAAAATAAAAAACTGCATACATAAGTATATGCAGTTCATTATTAGTTTTAGGACTTTTATTCCCCTTGAATTTTATTCATAATTTGTTTAGCAAGTTTAGGCGTAATACCTGGAACTAACAACAAATCATCTATTGTAGCCTTTTTAATACGTTTAATAGTTTTAAACTCAGCTATTAAGTTCTCTTTTTTTATCTTACCTAACCCCTCAATATCATCTAAAATACTATGAATTTGGTTTTTTCTTCTTAATTTTTTATGATAAGTAACTGCAAAGCGGTGAGCCTCATCTCTCACCTTTTGCAATAATTTTAACACTTCATCATCTTTTGAAAGTTTAATAGATAAATTATTATCCTCTACAAATATTTCCTCATGTTTTTCTGCCAAACTAATAACATCTATATTTTGATTATAACTTTTAATCACATCCCTGCAAATATTTATTTGCCCTTTACCACCATCTATTAAAATAAGACTAGGCATAGAAGAAAAACTAATATCTTCACTATTTAATTTTTCTAGTCTTCTTGTAATACTTTCTTTTAGACTTTCAAAATCATTTGGGCCTACAACTTCTTTTATTTTAAATTTTCTATAATGCTTAGACTCCTTACTGCCATTTACAAAAACTACCATGCTACAAACGGAGCTTGTTCCTGAAATATTTGAAATATCAAAACCTTCAATTCTAAGCGGTAAATTTTTAAGGCCTAATTTATCCTTAACAGATTGTAATATAGCAAGCTTTTTAGACTTTTTGACATTTTCTAATTCACAATTTTTATTTAAATATTCTTCAGCATTCATGTTTGCTTGAGTTATAAGCTGTTTATTAATAGATTTAGTTGGCACAATAACTTCTAATTTTTTGCCTAATTGATTGCTTAAAGATTTGAATAATGCATCTTGCAAATCAACTTCAAAAGGTAATAATATCTTTTCAGGTAGCAACGTATTCAATGAATAATATTGAGTTAAAAAAGAAATTAATATTTGTTCCTTATCTATAAAAGAGTTGTCAAAATGATAGTTCTTAACGCCCATCATTTTACCCTGTCTAATAATTAAAACTGAAAAAACAATAAAATTATCACTTTTTGCAAAACCAAAAACATCTATATTTGAGGTATTAGGCAATGCTGTAATTGTTTTATCTCTAAGCTTTAATAACATAAACTTTAAATCTCTTAACTTTATAGCCAGCTCAAAATTTTCAATAGCAACAGCCTGCTCCATTTTTTCACTAATAATACTATATACAGCGGAATCTTTTCCATTTAAGAAATCGTAGATATTAGGTAACATCTTAGAATAATCTTCTTTTGTTATTTTACACATGCAAGGTGCAGAACATAAACCTAAAGAATAATTTAAGCACCCCTTGTGCATTTTATTATTAGCTTTAATCTTCTTATCACATGTTCTTACTGGATATGCATAGTTAACCGCATTGATAATATCATAAGCATTTAATCCAAAGTAAGGCCCAAAATATTTAGCATTATCTTTTTTAACCTTTCTTACAACTTCAAGCTTTGGGAAGTCTTCACTAGTATCAATTTTAATGTAAGGATAAGATTTACCATCTTTTAATAAAATATTAAAAAAAGGTTGGTGTTTTTTAATTAAGTTACATTCTAATATTAATGCATCTAATTCCGAATTAGTTAAAATATAAGAAAAATCAGAAACCTGAGAAACCATGCTTTTAACTTTGTCAGGGTGATTTTTATTTAAAAAATATTGACTAACTCTATTCTTTAATTTTCTTGCCTTTCCTACGTAAATAATATTACCAAATCTATCTTTCATAATATAAACGCCTGGCGATAATGGCAACTTTTTCAATCTATCTTTAATATCCATAAACATTCCCCATAAAAAAATTGTGACACTCTATAATTAGAGATTATCACAATTTTTATTTTTAATCAAATGTATAAATAATTTTAACCTAGAATATAATCTACCCCGTCAGCCATTATATTATTTACCATTATATTACCTAAACTATAAAAAACAACTTTCCCTTTTCTTCTGTCCACCACCACATTAAAATTTTTTAGCAATCTTAACTGATGGCTAATAGTTGTTTGGTTTATATCTAAATATTTGGATAAATCATTTACACACATTTCACTTAAAGCTAATGCAGATATAATTCTTAAACGAGTATAATCTGAAAAAATGCTAAACATATCTGCAAGTTGTCGCAAAGTATCATTTTCTGGCATATAATACTGCAGATTTAACAAAGTATTTTTATCAATGTTTACATAAAGTTGTTCTGTGCTCAAAATTTCTTCTCCTTTAAATTTAGTATAAAAATTAATTTATTTTATATCAAGTAATAACTTTATCGAAAATTTGATAAAAAGGCTTTAAAAAATTGTATTTTGAAAAAAAGGAGAAAATAATGGATAATACTTTTTTTATAATACTTACATTACTTATTTCAATATTTACATCAGCTACAGACACAAATTTAAACACTAACACAAATTTCCTACTTCTACTACTATTATCTCTTTCTGGAACCGGCGGGTGTAATTCGTGTCAAAATAATTGTTGCGGGAATAATGGATGTAATACTTGCGGGTCTTGCAATAATTGCAACTCATGCAATAGATGTAATAGAGTTTTCTTCTAATGTAAAAACTAAAAATTATTTTTTACTTTAAATATAATTTTTAGGTAAATAAAAAAAGAAAAACGTGCCATTAATACGTTTTTCTTTATTTTAATAAATTATAAGGTAACTAAGCCCACTTTTTTATAAACTTTTGCTAATTTACGTCTTGCAAATAACCTAGCCTTTTCAGCACCTTGAGACATAACTTCTTCCAAATACTTTTTGTTACTTTTTAATTCTAACAAGCGTTTTCTTACAGGGCTTAAAACTTCAATAACTGCTTCAGCCGTTCTAGTTTTTAAATCACCATATCCACAGCCTTCAAATTCTTTTTCAGCTTGTTCAATAGATATTTTTTTCATTGATGAATAAATTGTTAATAAATTTGAAACCCCTGGTTGTTCCTCGCAATATTTAATTCTATTTAAACTATCTGTTACTGCTCTTTTGAATTTTCTTCTAATTGTATCGTCATCATCTTCAATTAAAATTACATCGTTTTCATTATCGTCAGATTTAGACATTTTCTTTGTTGGATCTTGCAATCCTTTTATTTTTGCACCAACCTTAGGCACTATTCCTTTAGGTATTATAAAAGTTTCTCCGTATTTGTTATTAAATCTTGTAGCTATATCTCTACAAATTTCAACATGTTGCATTTGGTCTTGTCCAACAGGAACTACGTTGGTATCATACAATAGTATGTCTGCAGCCATAAGCATAGGGTAAGTAAAAAGTCCTACTGAAATGTTTTTATTTTTTGCTTTTGCATCTTTGTATTGAGTCATACGACTAGCTTCCCCAAAGTAAGTTGTACAATTCATTATCCAAGCAAGTTCGGCATGCTCTTTTACATGAGATTGACAATAAATTATGCTTTTTTGAGGATCTAACCCAAAGGCTAAAAAAGTTGCAATTTGGCTATATATGTTATCTTTTAACTCTTGCTTGTCAATATCTACAGTTAAAGAGTGCAAATCTGCAACACAAAAAATAGAGTTATAATTTTCTTGCATTTCATTCCAGTTTTTAATAGCCCCTATATAATTACCAAGAGTTAATTTACCCGTTGGTTTAGTAGCACTATATAAAATTTCTTTTTCCATTGTTTTATATCCTCCTTTTTTACTAATTAACTATTCTTTCAATTTTTCTTTCTTTTCACTTTTTTGTTTTGTATCAGTGTTTTTTGTTTTTTTGACTTTTGATTGTTTTTTATCTTCTTGTTTTTCTATTTTAGAGCTATCTGTTACATCTATCTTTTCTGTTTTAATTTCTTCCTTATTATCATTTGCTTTAATTTTATCATTTTGTTCACCAGATGCCGAGTCTATCAAACCAAGTCTTTCAAGTTCTTCTTGTTCACTCTTTTCTCTAGCTTTTTTAAGTTCTTCCATGTATTTTCTATGATTTTCTTTAAGTTCTATATTACTTGTTATAATAACACTTATTAAAGCAATAATAGGAGGAGCAAAAAGCATTCCTACTACCCCAAACATAGCTCCGCCTATAATAATAGATGTAACTATTAGTAAAGAATTAACTTTAAGTTTTTTACCGGTGATAAACGGAACAATAGTGTTAAGTTCAATGGTTGTAATAATAATTGTTGCTAAAGTCATATATAAAGCTGCGCTCATAGAGTCAAATATTAATGTAATGAGTATAGCAGGTATTGCACCAATGTAAATACCAAAATAAGGAATAAAGTTAAATAAACCAATAATTAATGCAATTTCCCAAGTAAACTCTAAACCTATTATTACAAATGTAAGGCCTAAAGAAACAAATATAATGGCAAATTCAATTAATTTTGAAATAATATAATTATATAAAATTTTATTTGCATTACCAGCCATTACGCAAAGTTCATCTGCTCTATCTTTTCTGAAATTAGCATAAGTAAATCTTCTTGAAAATCTACTAATTTTTTCTTTGTCTTTTAAAATTAAAATACCAATAAGTAACCCCATTAAAACATTAAGTAAGGCTGACAAAACACTCATTGATAATTCTAACAAGTTATTTAAATACCCTATTGTTTCCATAAAAGATTCAAAAACAGTATTTAAAATATTTTTAATACTATCTTGTGAAATTTCAGCCCCAAAAACTCTTTGTATTAATGCACAAATTTCATTAACCCTTTGATTGTAAAGTTGAACACCACCATCACCACCACCAGCGGTTAACCTTTCTACGATTTCAACTATTTTAGGAACCAATATAGAAAAAACAAGAGCTACTATACCAACTATTATCAAAATTACAGATGTAATTGAAATTGCCCTTTTTATTGCAAATTTATAAGGACTTGAAGTAAATGCATTTTTTAATATAACTTTTTCTATAAAATCAACAAGTTTATAAAAAACAAAAGCTATAACAATTCCCAACAATATAGGGGTTATACCAGATAATAAACCACCTATAATTTGAGAAAAATATGGGCTTAAAACATTACTTAATGCCATAGCAAAAAAGAAAGCCCAAAACATAGCAATAAACAAACCAGCCCATTTAATTCTAAACGGACTATTACCTTTGCTATCCTTAACTTTTTGATTAAAATCTTTATCTTCCATACTTTGATAGTATATAAGGAATTGAAAAAATTTGCAATCATTTTTTTAATTTAGAAAATAAATTAAAATAAATAAATGGCATAAAATTCATAAAAAAACATATTAATTTAACGTCTTATTAAAAAAGAACTTATTTATTTAAATAAGTTCTTTAAATACATTTTATTCTGTCATATCTTGGCTTTCTATATTTTCTTGTGTTCGTTGTAAAATAGCTTTTCCTACAATATTCATTGTTTCATTAAACAATTCTGAATATTTGTGTTCTGAATCTATAGATGGTAAAAAAGAAATCTTATCATCAAAAGTATCCATTTCAAAAGCATTATATCCAACCACGCCTTTAAAATTAGTCATTTGAGTTGCACCTAAAATAAAATTATGCCCCGAATCATCATCAAAATACTCTGTAATATATGTTTCAGTTACTGTTGGTCTACATGAATTTCCTTCGCGAATTTGAATAATACACCTTTCCCCATCATAAAAAGATGTTACTCCATTTTCGATATCTTTCATACCCATTTCAATATTGTTATTAGATAAGATATTATTATATAAATCAATTCTATCTTTTGTATGTTTAAGCTTTACAGCCTTATCATTAAGTTTCATTAATTTTCCTCATAAAATAGCTATAATTATTGAACACTTTCTAATATTGTAGTATATTTATCATTATCTATAATAGGATTTTTAAGTATAGGATCTTCTTCTTCAACAAATTCTTCATTTAATAAGGTTGTTCTATCAAGCAAATCTCTATAAACTTCTTTTGCAATAGTTTCATCAAAAGAATAAACAAATCCATCTGTATCAACCTGAAAGCCTATATATTCCTGATGCATAGAACCTTTAACTAATTTACTTGATTTTGTAAAAATACCATTATCATAGCAAGAATATGAAGTTATAATATCTGCATTTTTATTTGTATAATCTTCTTGTTCAACTATAATTCTTTTCCCGTCGTTAAACGCAGTTATTCCTTGTTCAATATCATTTGACCCTAAATGAAAAATTCTATTACTTACAACATTACTATAATTCATTAATTCATTTCTATAATATATAGCTTCTTCGCTTCCTGTATTAATATTTACACAAATAGACATAAAAAATCTCCTACCTTTCAAGTATATAATATAATGGTTAAAAATACAATAGTCAAAATGTACATATTAAATTTATGGTTATGAATAAATAAAAAAAGCCCTTTATTTCTAAAGAGCTTTTTTAGAAGATTCAATTATTTCTTATTCTAAAATTTGAGAAACAACACCTGAACCAACAGTTCTGCCACCTTCACGGATAGCAAATCTTAAACCTTGTTCAATAGCGATAGGAGTGATAAGGCTAATAGTCATAGCTACGTTGTCGCCAGGCATAACCATTTCAACACCTTTAGCAAGTTCAATAGAACCTGTAACGTCTGTTGTTCTGAAATAGAATTGTGGACGATATCCATTGAAGAATGGAGTATGTCTTCCGCCTTCTTCTTTCTTTAATACGTAAACTTCAGCAGTAAATTTTGTATGAGGTGCAATTGAACCTGGTTTGCAAAGAACTTGACCTCTTTCGATATCTGTTCTTTGAATACCACGAAGAAGAACACCAATATTGTCACCAGCTTGAGCTTCGTCAAGAAGTTTTCTGAACATTTCAACGCCTGTTACAACGCTTGATTTATCTGAACCCATACCAACGATAGCAACGTTGTCACCAACTTTAACAACGCCTCTTTCTACTCTACCAGTAGCAACTGTACCACGGCCTGTGATTGTGAAAACATCTTCAACAGGCATTAAGAATGGTTGGTCAATAGCTCTTGTAGGTTGTGGAATGAATGTATCAACAGCGTTAAGAAGTTCTGCGATACAAGCACATGCAGGATCATCTGGGTTACCAGCTTGAGCTGCTTCTAAAGCTTTTAATGCTGAACCTTTGATGATTGGAGTTTCATCCCCTGGGAAACCATATTCGCTAAGAAGATCACGAATATCCATTTCAACAAGTTCAAGAAGTTCTGGATCGTCAACTTGGTCAACTTTGTTCATAAATACAACGATGTATGGAACACCTACTTGACGTGCAAGAAGAATGTGTTCTCTTGTTTGAGGCATTGGGCCATCAGTTGAAGCAACAACAAGGATAGCGCCGTCCATTTGAGCAGCACCAGTGATCATGTTTTTAACATAGTCAGCGTGTCCTGGGCAGTCAACGTGTGCATAGTGACGAGTTGCAGTTTCATATTCAACGTGAGAAGTGTTGATTGTGATACCACGCTCTTTTTCTTCTGGTGCGTTGTCGATGTCAGCGTAAGATTTAGCTTCTCCACCCATTGCTTTTGATAATACTGTTGCGATTGCAGCAGTTAAAGTAGTTTTACCATGGTCAACGTGTCCGATAGTACCAACGTTAGCATGTGTTTTTGAACGGTCAAATTTTTCTTTAGCCATTTGAAAATGCCTCCTCAGAGATATGTTTTATTTTTTAAAATTTATTCTAAAATTGTTGATTATGGAAGGGGCCCCAACCATAATCATACAATCATAGTTTACAAATTAGTTATACTTTAAACAAGATGAAATTTCAATTATTCACCTTTATTTTTTTTGATGATATCTGCAGCAATTGATTTTGGTACTTCTTCATAATGATCAAATGTCATTGAGAATACACCGCGACCTTGAGTTGCAGAACGTAAAGTTGTAGCATATCCGAACATTTCAGATAATGGTACCATAGAACGTACTACTTGAGAGTTACCGCGAGCTTCCATACCCTCAACGCGTCCGCGACGAGAAGTAATGTTACCCATGATATCACCAAGATACTCTTCTGGAATTACAACTTCAACTTTCATCATTGGCTCTAAGATTACTGCGTCACAACGTTTAGCAGCTTCTTTTAATGCCATAGATGCAGCAATTTTGAACGCCATCTCATTCGAGTCAACGTCATGGTAAGAACCGAATACTAATTTCGCTTTAATGTCGATTAGTGGGTAACCAGCAACTACACCGCGGTCAAGAGAGTCACGAAGACCCGCTTCTACTGCAGGAATGTATTCACGAGGTACTACACCACCAACGATAGCGTTTTCGAATTCAAAGCCTTTACCCTCTTCATTTGGAGAGAACTCGATCGTTACGTCACCGTATTGACCGCGACCACCTGATTGACGAGTGAATTTACCTTGAACTTTAGCAGAGCCACGGAATGTTTCACGGTAAGATACCATTGGAGCACCTACGTTAGCTTCTACTTTAAATTCACGGCGCATACGGTCAACTAGGATGTCTAAGTGTAACTCACCCATACCAGAGATGATAGTTTGTCCAGTTTCTGTGTCAGTGTGAGCACGGAAAGTTGGATCTTCTTCTTGTAGTTTAGCTAATGCTTGACCCATTTTATCTTGGTCAGCTTTAGATTTTGGTTCTACAGAAAGAGAGATTACTGGCTCAGGGAATTTCATTGATTCAAG
>CALATF010000034.1 GCA_937891595.1 uncultured Clostridia bacterium | reverse complement strand
CTTTGCGCAAGATGTCAACAGCATACCACATGCTGCGACAGCCATCAAAAGTTTTTTCATAGTTCTGAAAGTTAAATTAAAAAAATATTATGAAAGGGGTGAATTAGATGTCTAGAATAGAAGATAAGTTCATTAAAGATTTTGATAATAAATTATTAGTTACTAGATTAGTTTAGTGATTTAGTTAAAAAAAAGAAAAGAGGAAATTGTCAATCCTCTTTTCTTCTAAACTTTATTAAAAATTCTTTATCTTGTTTACTAACACGAAAGCTATCCCTACATTTAGATATTGCTTTATTAATTGAAAACTTGTTTAACTTGTTATTATATAAAAATGAAATTGTTTCATCTTTATATTTTATAAAAGCTTCACAAACTATCCAGGCTATAATCATATTTACATAATATTCTTTTTCATTTGTAAAACTGTTTAATATGTTAAAAATTTCAGTTAAAAACTCTTTATACTTTAACATTTTTAATAAAATTAATAATCCAACCCGTCTTACGAAAGGAAGCCTATTTAATAAAAGCTCTTTAGATAATTTGAAAAAAACATGTTTGTTTTTGTTTGTTATATTAAATTTTAAGCAATCGCATGCTGACCAGTTGTCAATTTTTTGTGTATATTTTTTTAAAAATATCTTAAAAACATCAAAATCTTCAATTTTGCATATTAAGTTACCTATTATTACAACCTCACTATGATTTTCCCACGGCCAAAGTTTTATAAAAGAAATAAAATTACCTTTGGAAATTCGTTTAACAATATTATTAATTTCCTTGCTTGGAACAGCAATACATTTTAAATTTGTATTAACTATTTTTCTTTCCCATTCTGATTTTTCTTCACCTTTACTAAAGTTATTTAAATATTCTCTAAAACTAATTAAATCTTCTTGCTTCCAAATTTCTTTAATAAGTTGCATATTTTTAGCCTCTATTTTTGTTATATTCATTTTTTATTAAAAGTCAAAGTTTTTATTTAGTTGTATAACCTAACAAAAATATTTTTATTATGTTTTTTTATTTTTGTTATTATTCTCTTTATGCTATAATTTTTATTATAAAAGAGGTAATTTGTGGATAAAAACGTATTTATATCAAAAGTAGAAATTTATGATATTAAAAAAGATGTTACTGAAAACGCCAGAAACCATCAAGTTTCTATATGTTTCTTTGATAAAAACGGGCAAGAAAGCATTTTGCTTTCAAGTATAATGACAAATGACAATGCTAATAAATATAAACAAAACTTACTTAATTTATTAGATTGCAGAAACTGGACTGAAGTTAAATATAATGCAATGCCTTTAAATTTAACAACAATTTTAGATGAAGAAGATAATACAAGAATTATAGGTCTTGAATCTAAAAAAGGTTTAATACTTAAAAATGAAATTAAGTTTTATTTGTAAGAAAATATATTTTAACTCAAATAAAAAACTCTTATAATACCTTTAATTCATATAACGAAAAAAGACAAACTTAAATTTTAAGAATGTCTTTTTTTTATTTATTTTCTTTTTAATCTTAAATCGCTATTATCAATTTTTATAGTTAACGAATTTGATTTATTGCAAAGCCTACTAAAAGTTCTTTCACCATATCTAACTAAAATTTGTTCAAGATTTAAATTTGTAGTAATTATTGTAGACTTATTTTTAACAAGACGTTCGTTAAAAACCAAATAAAAATATTCTTCTGTATTTTTCATATTAGGCTCTGAACCAAAGTCATCAATTATTAAAACGTCGCAATTCAAAATTCCGTCTAACATACCTGCTTTGTTTTCATTAAAAGAAGTACGATATTTTAAAAATAAATCACTTAAATTAAAAGAAGTATAATAGTTTATGTACATATTTTTATTTATTAAATTATTACATATACTTTCAACAAGATATGTCTTTCCAACTCCAGGAGCACCTGATAGCATTAAATTTTTATATTTAGTATTAGGTAAACTATTACACCAGCTTTCAAGTTTTGTATAAATAGTCTTTATTTGTTGTGGATTATCAAATAATCTAAAATCTGCATTATAAAAAGTGTGAGAGTTGTCCACTTTTATTCCTAAATTGTTTATAACCTCTTGATTTAGTTTTTTAAAATAACACTTACAAAATTTGGTACCATTTATTCCCGTATCCTTACATTCATGGCATGCATAATGAGGTTCAAAATCAGTTGCATTTAAATTTAAACTTTTTAAAAGTTCTTCATATTTTTTTTCAACTTTTTTTAACTCTTGTTTTTCCTCACAAGTACTTAAATTCAAAAAATCTTTTTTTACTATTTCAAAGTTTAATGTCTTTATTTTTAAATACAAATTACTAAACTCTTTATTTTTTAAAGCATTTTGCAAATTTAAGTCTGCTTTAGATTCTGCTTCAAGTTTACTTTGTTTTATTTCTTTTAATACTTTGTTTTTTAATTGTAAATTATTCATTACTTATTCCTATTAATTAGAGATTAATTTCATCTAAATTATCAAATAAAGCATTAACTTCTTCTTCACTATAACTTCTAGCAACAAAAGATTTTCTTTCAAATGTTGAAGTTGTTTGTTTTGCTTGATTATTAGTTTGTTTTTTAATTTCTTCTAAAGTTTTAAGTCCTTTATCATACCAGTCGGTAAGTAAAGCATTAGCATATTGCATTCCGTTTGCCTTAGATAACGATAAAGACAATGCATGATTAATAATATCGTCACTAAATTTATAAGAATATGTCCATGTTCTATAAAAAGATCTATCAAAACTATTTACACGCCTATCTATACCAAGCACACCTAGATATTCCTTAATCTTTTTATCTGTAGCAATTACTTCATTTAAGTGGTTATCAATACTACTAATAGATACCAAGCCTAACTTATAGAATTTTTGAACAGATTGTTCCATTCCCTCAAGAGTACGAATGTTTGTTTTAAAGCAAAAGTTTGCTATTTGCAATAAAGATTGCTCATTAAAACCTTTATTTAACCAAGGAATAATATATGTTTCAACTTCATTTTCAACAGATTCATAATATATACCAAGTGCTTTATTTACTTCTTTAGCAAGATTAATTAAATCTGATTTATTAGCTTCATATTCTTCCATTTCCCCAAAACTCATAAGTTTTAGCTCATAATATTTGGTTAACATTTTATCTAACATTTCAAAGCTAAAATTCTTTGTTTTTGTAGAAACCTTTTTGGCAAGTAATAAAATATTGTTTAATGTAAAGCCAAAAGACTTGGTCCATTTTTCATAAATTTGTTGATGTTCAATAGACAAATTACCCCTGAATTTCAAAGCTTTTGCAACTTGACTTATGTCTGAAGTTAAAAGAGTTAAACTTTCTATTTTTTCTTCAATTTTTTCAGCTGTTCTTACACCTTCATCTGCCCAAACTTTTGCTACTGTTAAAATATAATTGCAATTTATATTGTTCCCTTTTTTATCTACACAATATTTAACAATCATATTAAAATCACAAGGTTGAATATGATAAGTTTCTATAAAATCTATATATTTATAGTATTCGTTAGGGTTAATTTGACGGCCATTTATAATTTCTTGAATTTCGTTAACAAAACTAGAATACTTTTTAGATTCTATCTTCTTCAAATTCTTTAAATTATCTTTAGTTGGTAAATATCTAATTTCAATAGGGTCTACTTCTAAAATTTGAACTAAGTTTTGGTCTTGCCAGTAAAGAAAGGCATTTAATATATCTTCTTTAGATAATCCTAAAACATTTTGAAAGTTTTCAATAGTATTATCGTACTCTGCACTATTTTGACATTTTAATAATCCAAACAAATAAACTTTTAAACAATTTTCAGGAGCAATAGGCACATAGTCGTTTAAAAACTTTATATCTAAACTTATTGTAGCTGAATTTATTAAACTGCTTGAATATTTACAAAAAGCCATATGCTTTTTCCTCCTTAAAAATACTTTCTTAGTTTAACAAAACAAAAAGCCTTATTCAAGGCTTTTTAATCAATTTTTATTTATTTATAAATAATGACAAAAATATATTTTATTTATTTTATTAAATTCTATCTAATTCAACAACAAAAAAATATTTTTTGTCTTCGTTTTTATATTTTTCATTAAGTTCTTCTTTAATTTCATTTAATGTTAACTTGCAATTAAAAGGAACTACAACATCAAAAATAATATTTGTGTGAGTTTCACCAAAAACCATTCTAAAATCGTGTAAAGACAAACTTTCATCTAAGTTTTTTAATATGACTTCTACTTTACTTTTGTTAAAATTAACTTCTTCGTTATCTGTTTCAATAGGGTCCATGTGTAAAGATAAAGATATATTAAAATCTTCTTTAAACTCTTTTTCAATATTATCAATCATGTCATGCGAAATCATAACATCAACTTTTGAAGAAACTTCTACGTGTGCGTTTGCAAAATAATTGTTTGCACCATATGAATGTATTAAAAAATCATGAACGCCTAAAACGCCATCATAGCTTAAAATTTTGTTTTTTAGTTTTTTTATAAAGTCCTCATCTGGCATTACTCCAAGCAAAGGGTCTATTGTTTCTTTAACTAATTTAATACTACTAAAAATAATAAATGCCGAAACTAATAAACCAAAGATACCATCAATGCTAATACCAACGTCTCCTATGATGTTAATTAAAACCATAGCAACAAGCACTGCAGAAGTGGAAATTATATCATTCCTACTATCAATACTACTTGCTTTTAAAACATCACTATTAATAGATTTTGCAAAATCTTTATATAATAAAAATTGAAATAATTTTACTAAAATTGCTATACCTAAAATAATATAGGTTAATAAATTAACTTCAGTTTTTGTAGGTGTAATAATTTTTTCAATGGAACTTTTGGCAAGTAATATTCCTATTGCTATAACAATAACAGCAACAATTAAAGCCATTATTTGTTCATATCTTTCATGCCCGTAAGGGTGTTCAGAATCAGCAGGCTTTGAAGATAATTTAAAGCCTAATAAAACAATAAAACAACTACCCATGTCTGAAAGATTGTTTATTGCATCTGCAACAATAGTTATACTTCCGCTAAGTATACCTATTACAAACTTTGAAGCAAATAACAATAAATTTGTTATAAGGCCAAAAAAACCTGAAACTATGCCATACTTAAATCTAACTTTACTATCTGTTGTATTTTCATAATTTTTAATAAAAAGTTTTTTAATTAATTTCACTTTATTTTACCAGTCTTCTTTTATATATTTATTAGATTGTTTTATATCATTGTAAAAATCGCTATATTCTTTTTTAAATTTATCTGTATTAGTTGAGTTTTCTTCAAATTCATATTCATCAAAAGCTTCAACATCTTGCATTTCTGCAAGTTTAAGTAATTCTAATTTATCCATACTCACCTTTTATTTAGTTTGTTGATTGTCTTTATTTTCTATTATTTGCTTTTGCTGTAAATTCTTTTTCTTATTATTCCCAGCATAATTAAAAAAGCCTTTCCCGTAAACTTCTTTAACATTATGACTAATCATAAAAGAATTTTCATCAACTTTTTTAACAATCTTCTTAAGAGCCATAACTTGTGACCTGCGAATAACAATTAAAAGCATATCTCTATCTTGTCTTGTAAACATGCCTTCACATTTTATATTAGTGGCACCACGTTCAAGCTTGTCAAAAATCATTTTAGACATTTCTTCTTTTTTGCTTGTTATTATATAATATGCTCTTAATGATTTTACACCATCAACAAATATATCTGCAACTTTACCGCAAATAAAAATTGAAATAAACGCATAAAGTGGCAAAACTAAACTTTGATAGGCTATGGCGCTTAAAAGAACAACACAGCTATCTACAGCTATAACAACCTGCCCAGTAGTTACCGTTGGAAAAAATTTGTTTACAACTACCGCAACAATATCACTGCCACCTGTTGAGCCATTACCCCTAAATACAAGGCCTATGCCTGCACCCATTAAAAGTCCGCCATAAATAGCATAAAGAATATACATCCCAACGCCTGATAATGCAGCTTCTTCAACTAAAAATTGATTTGTTATAATTTCAACTAAATTAGTTTGATTTATAAGTTCTACAAAAAGTGAATAAGAAAATATACCAACACCCGCACGTATTGCAAACTTTAAACCCATACACTTAATAGCATATAAGTAAAGAAAAAGGTTTAAAATAATATACCACAAAGAAACTGAAATAAAATCAAAATTTATAATTGCCAAAACATCATAAATAATTTTAGCCAAACCCATAAAGCCACCCGGCACAATATTATGTGGTTCTAAAAATATTGAAAATCCTAAACTTGTAATAAATGTACCAAGCATTATTATTAAAATTTCTATTACAAGCGTTTTAAAATTTATTTTTGTAGTTTTTTTATTAATTTTTGTTTCTTCCATAATATCACCAACATTAATTACTTTTTAAAATCTTTTCTTTGTTAAACCAGCTTGGGTAAAGTGTAAACTCTTTGTTGTTTAGGTATAATAATTTCCCATAAAGACCATTTAACTTTAAATAATAACAATGTAATTTTTGTGATTTTTCGTTATATTTTTTATAATCTTCATTTTTACCATACTTTCCATCACCTAAAATTGCATGACCTAAAAAAGATAAATGTGCCCTTATTTGATGTGTTTTACCTGTAACAAGTTGACATTCAACAATACTAGTAGAACTTCCGTTATGCAAAGTATTAAATATTGTTTTAATTTCAACACTATGTGGCCTTTGTATTTTATAAACATAAGCAAGCGACTTCTCAGCATCTTTAAAAAGATAAGCTGAATAAACTTCATTTTTAAAATTAGTTTTTCCTACTACTTCGCAAATGTATTTTTTTGTTATGCTTCTATCTTTAAAAGCTTTTAATAAAATTTCTTCACTTTCTTTGTTTTTTGCCATTATTAATAAACCTTTGGTATTTCTATCTAACCTATGCACTGCAATAGCATTTTTAAGTTGTCCCTCTATTCCCTGCTCGCCGGTTACCTCTATTCCTTCAAATTTATTAATAATATAAATATTCTCGTCTTCATAAAAAATTTCAAACTTCTTTGAAACTTCTTCATTAATAAAAAAAGTTATTTTTTGACCTGATAAAACAAAACAATCAGCACTTTGCCTAACATTATCTACCCTAACATCTTTTTGCTTAAAAAGTTTATTTACTTGGCTAGGCTTTAAGCCATAATTATATAAAATATCACTTAATTTTTGTGGTTTATCCACATTTAATTCAATTTTGTTCATAGCTTACCTAATGTTTATTTAATATTTTTAAACATTAGAATTTTACTATAATATATTTTTTTAATCAATAAAAAAAGAGAGAAACATCTCTCCATTTTTAATCTTTATTAATATCCTTTTGATATTCTAAATTTAATAAATTTGAAATATAGAAGATTTTAAAAAATAAAAGAGAAGAAAATGATTAATTTCTTCTCTTATTTTATTAAAACAAATCTTTTTTTATATAACCATAATTATATTTTTTAACTTTGTTATTAACATATTTACAAGTATAAAAAATTGTTGAATCTTCATAATAAGGGTCGCTAGTTTTAATTAATTTCCAAGCTTTGTTTTTATCTAAATTTTCAAAAAAAGCATCTGAAGTGGTATTTTCATCAACCTTTGTTACATAAGCAACTTTACAATAGGGTAAAAGAGATTTATACGTTTCTTCTCCACCAACAACAAAAATATTGTCGCTTTCAAAAAATGAAAGTTTTTCAAATAATTCGTCAAAATTATTTATAACCGTGACATTGTTATTAACATAATCTTTATTATTAGTTAAACAAATATTTATTCTTCTTTTAAAAGGTTTTTTATTGTAAATGTTTTCAAAAGTATTTCTACCCATAATTACAATTTTATCAGTAGTCATTTCTTTTAAAAAGTTTTTAGACTGGCTGAAATTAAACAATAAATTATTGTCTTTACCTATACCCCAACTTTTATTTACAGTAACAATAATGTTCATAACTATCCCCTGTGTTTTAAAGAGTTTGTTTTATAAAGATATTTATAAGGTTATTCAAAATCTTTAGACGTTTTCATTTTACCACAAGTTAATCTACCTTCTGGACATCTACCATCTACCAAACAGCTAGGCCCAAAACCGCTAAAAATCTTTGGATTAGTGGCTTTTAATAATTTTAACATTTTAATTGCTATTTCCCTAATTTCCCATTGTGCTCTATCGCAACTTCTTAACTTTAAGAACCATAATAATTCTCTTGCATTCATAGTTGTCATAACATCAATAGTTCTACCACTTACAAATAAATAAGATAGTGTTTGAGAACCCAAATGGCTTAATTCTTCAATTACATTTGAAGTTTTATTAATAGCATTAACAAAGATTTGTTTATATTCTTCATTTTCTTTAATATTTGGAGCCATTTTATATTTATTATCGTTAATAATAGTGTTTAAATTAGGAATTATGTGAGAATGCATTCTATGGCGAGTAAAGTGAGTAAGGCTAGCAAGTGTAATATTTGTAATTTTAAAAGTAAAATTTACTTGCTCTAAAACTCTGGCTAGTTTACCGTCTGTTATAAGAGTTTTTACATCAAACTCTTGCAATCCTTCAAGTTTTAAAGCGCAGTCAATTACTTTATCGATGTCTTTTGTATTTGTAATTAATTCTACATCACTTTCAACAAACTCAACAGGGTTTTGTTTTACTTGAATTTCTTGTGGTAAAACATATTTTTCATATTTACTTTTTTCATTTTCAACTAGTTTTGGATAAATTTCTTCAAGTTGTTCTTTTAATTGAGTGCCAAGTTCAACAAGTTCCTTATATTGTCTGCCACGGCCATAAATCATTGTGCAAATAATATGTAATAACTCTCTAGCATTACAAGTACAAAGAATATTGCTTTTAAAATTATAAGGAAGCAAAAATCTAGCGTCTTCTTTAATTAGACCTTTTTTCATAAGTTCATTATAACTAGCAAATAATTCTTGAGTTGTTTTTTCAAATTTTTCTTTGTCTTTTTCGTTTTCAATTTGTGGCATAAAATATCCAGCGTTGCTGAAATCAACATATCTTCTAGATTTTATTGTAAAAGAAGTTAATCTAAACTCAATTAAAAACTGCTCAACAATAACAGAAACATTATTAAAAGCAATATTAAAACAATGGTGTTCTATAACTGTTTTATGCCCAGAATTTAGAACTTTGCCAACAAGCTTAACATTAGCTTCATTGTTTTCTTGAGATTTTTCTAAAACACTAAAAGCAGTTCCTTCTGTAGTAGAGATTCTAGCACCTGCTGAACTAAAAACAATGCCCTTATCTGATTGCCCTACAATTTTAGCACATGAAATATTATTATCATTTGTCATATTTTACACCTCAACATCAATTTCAGTTATTTTAACATACAACCATTTTTTTGTTAACAAAACAAACAATATTTGTTAAAAATAAATATAATTTTTCTACTGAATAATTATTTAAAATATTAACACGTTTAAATACCTTTTAAAAAGAAAAAGAAGCCTGTAAAAACTAAGCTTCTTTTTATTAATTACATTTTATATGTTGTTTTAATTCCAGGTCCCATTGTTGAGCTGATTGTTACGCTCTTTAAGTAAGTACCTTTACTTGCTGCTGGTTTAGCTTTAACAAGTGCATTCATTAAAGTATCGAAGTTTTCGAATAATTTATCTGCACCAAAGCTAACTTTACCGATGCCTACGTGAACAATGTTTGTTTTGTCAAGTCTGTATTCAACTTTACCAGCTTTAACGTCGTTAATAGCTTTAGCAACGTCCATAGTAACAGTTCCACTTTTTGGGTTTGGCATTAAGCCTTTAGGTCCTAATACTTTAGCAACACGACCAACAAAACCCATCATGTCTGGAGTTGTGATACATACGTCAAAATCTAACCAACCACCTTGGATTTTTGTGATAATTTCTTCAGCACCTACAATATCAGCACCAAGTTTTTTAGCTTCGTCAGCTTTATCACCTTTAGCAATAACTAAAACACGTTTAGTTTTACCAGTACCTGCTGGAAGAACAACAGTTCCTCTAACTTGTTGGTCAGCACTTCTGCCATCAACACCAAGTCTTACGTGAAGTTCAACGCTTTCATCAAACTTAGCTTTAGCTGTTTTAATAACTAAATCGATAGCTTCTTTTGGTTCATAAACTTTAGTTTTGTCAACAAGTTCACAAACTTCTTTATATCTTTTTCCTAATTTCATTATAACCTCCTGTGGTTCAAATGAGAAGTTTTAAAAATTAAACTTTCTCTCCCACCTTATTAATCAACTACTTCAACGCCCATACTTCTTGCAGCACCAGCAATCATTGACATTGCACTTTCGATGCTTGCAGCATTAAGGTCAGGCATTTTTAATTCTGCTATTTCCTTAATTTGAGCTTTAGTAATTTTTGCGACTTTTTGTTTGTTTGGAGTAGCACTTGCTTTGTCAATTCCACAAGCTTTTTTAATTAATACTGCTGCTGGTGGTGTTTTTAAAACAAATGTAAAAGACCTATCCTCCATAATTGTAACAACAACAGGTATAACTAAACCTGCCTTGTCAGCTGTTTTGTCATTAAATTCTTTAGTAAAAGCTGCAATGTTAATACCATGAGGTCCTAATGTAGAACCAACTGGTGGTCCAGGTGTAGCTTTTGCTGCTGGTAATTGTAATTTTACAATTGCCTTCACTTTTTTCTCTGCCATTTTTTCCTCCTGCCTATTGGCAAATAAGTGGTTTTTATCGAACGTATGAAAAGATTTGCGTTCTCCCACAATATAGTAACAAAAAACTTAAGGTAGTTAATCTTTTATTTTTTATTACTTTAATAATCTTAAACTTTTCTTATTAAAAATTCAAGAGTTATTAACAAAATAATTAAATTTTTCTAATTTGAGAAAACTCTAAATCAACTGGAGTTTCTCTACCAAACATTTCTACATTTACTCTGCATTTTTTAGCATTAGTATCAACACTTAAAACAGTACCTACGAAACTGTTAAGAGGCCCGTCAATAACTTCAACCTTATCGTTAACTCTTAAATCTATATTAACAACAACTTTTTCAAGGTGAAGTTTGCGAATTTCTTCTTGAGTAAGTGCAAGTGGTCTACCTTTTGGCCCCACAAAACCAGTAATACCACGTGTTCTTGTAATATTATGCCAAAGGTCGTCACCATACTTCATTTTAACAAGCAAATAGCAAGGCATAAGTTTGCGAGTAACTAATTTCTTTTTGCCATTTCTTTCCTCTATAGTTTCTTCCATAGGGATAATAATGTCAAAAATTCTGTCTTCAAGGTTATATTTTTTTACAACTATTTCAAGATTAGTTTTTGCAACAGTTTCATAACCTGAAAAAGTGTGCAATACATACCATTTTGCTTCTAATTCTTTTTCCATTTATTACTCCAAATAAAAAAGTATAAAAATTTTATGATTAAGCCATAAACAAATTGTACAAAAGACCTAATAAGTAATCTATACCAAAAATAACAACAGTAAAAATTAATACTACAACAATAACAACGCCTGTCTTTTTTACAACACTAGAAAACCCTGGCCAAGTTACTTTTTTAAGTTCAGACCAAGCTTCTTTAAGTTTTCTAAACAAACCGCCTTTTTTCTCTTTCTTTTGCTTTTTGTTTTTTAACTTTTCTTGTTTTTGTTGCTCTTTTAACTCTTGTTTAGTAAGTGTTTTTTCTTCTTTTGTAGAGTTTTTACTTTTAGCCATTTAAAACCTCCAAAATACTCCAACGCTTAAAGCGCGTATACAATAAAGAAAAACTGCGGTAAAAAAATTGCAGTCATTTCTTTTTTAAAAGTTAAAAACAAATTACTTTGTTTCTTTATGAGCAGTGTGTTTTTTGCAGAATTTGCAGTATTTTTTCATTTCAATTCTGTCTGGGTCATTCTTTTTATTTTTGTATGAATCATAATTTCTTTGTTTGCATTCTGTGCATGCAAGAGTAATTCTATCTCTCATAATAATTACCTTTTTTCAAAAAATTAACACCCCTTGAAAAGTGAGTGTTAACTTTGTATATCATATATTTAATAATTTGTCAATGACTTTTTTTAATTGTATATTTGAGTTTTTTTACAATATCAAGTTAAAAAGAGAAAATGTCTGGTAGAGGATTATAACTTTGATCAAAAGTTGAGTCATAACCTTGATTATTAGCTTGATCATAATAACCAGGATTTAAACTTGGATCAAACGCAGCACTAGCAGTTTCACCAGGAAATAACGCATAAACATCTGGAAAACTACTTCGCAATACCATTTTTGTCATTACACTACAATGGTTTGCATTAGCAAACCCAGTAAAAGTTACA
Source organism: uncultured Clostridia bacterium (assembly GCA_937891595.1). Classification (GTDB taxonomy): domain Bacteria; phylum Bacillota; class Clostridia; order Christensenellales; family UBA1242; genus UBA7862. Next base: position 34,089 of record CALATF010000034.1, on the reverse strand, counting down.
GGTTCACCTTCACATGCCACCTTTAAGCTATCTTTTGCATTGTCTGTAAGTTCATTAACTAAAACACTTGCAGTTTCTCTAACTATACCCGAGCCATTAACAGCTAATGCAACCGCACCTGGGTCAACAATATCTGCATATTTATGATTAGCTTCATAAATATAAGGGTTTAAAAGACCTCTTTGGTCTTTATCAGCACATATTCTAGGTGTAACTACATAACTAACCAAAACATCATTACCGCCCGTAGGTGATGGCATTTTTGCTTCGCCTGGTCTGTTACGGAACTCAAAATTTCCTTTATTAATAACTTTCCAAAAACCAAATTGACACTGATATCCTTCATAAGGATATTTAGACCCAACATCTTTAGACCTTGCGTCACGGGGAAAATTTGAGCCATACTGAAAATCGCCTAAATACTCTATATCAAGTCTATCCCTAGCTTCGTTATATGCCTTTGCTTCTTTTGATGTTCCTGGAACATAAAATGGTTGACCTTCATAAATTCTTAGAGCCATATACCACCTCTTAATATAATTTACAAAAAAATTTTATCATACAATAAATCGTTTGTAAATACCCTATTTTTTAAAAATGTTTTTTTGTGCAATACTCACTTACAAATAAAAACAAACATTGCACATGTAAATATCAGACAAAAAATTGCATTAATTATTAATTTTTAAAAGTTTTACTTATACTTCACTTTGAAATAAACTATTTAGAAAGATTAAATAATCTAACGGAAATTTCCTAAGTCTTGAAAAAACTGGTCAAAATTTCCCCCATCAAAATTATAGCCCTGTGCTCCTTGCCCTTGACCAGCAGGGTTTAAAGGAATGTCCCTAGAATTATTGTCTTGTGCTCCTTGCCCTTGACCAGCAGGGTTTAAAGGAATGCCCCTAGAATTATTGTCTTGTACCCCTTCTTTATCTTTAGCGTTTAAAGATGTATCCTCTTGTTTTACGCCCCTTGCTTCAGAATTCTGACCTTGCTGTTTATTATTTTCTTTGTTTGCTAAACCTTGCTTTATTGATGGTGCGGTTGTTGGTTGTTTATAATCTATTTTTATTGCAGGACCTTTATTTTTAAATGCTGCTGCTAGTGCCATGCGGATTGTAATATTCTTTTTTTGCTCTTGCTTTTTCTTTTTATTTGCGGCACCGGCTGGTTTAGGCTTAAATTCACCGCCTTTACCTTTTGCTTTTTGTAAGTTTATAGCCTTTTTAAACTTTTTCTTCTTGTTCTTAAGTTTACCTTTTTTAGGTTTTCTTAGTTTTTTAGCACCTTTTTTAGACTTTGCAAACTTCTTCTTCTTTTTATTTAAAGCTTTCTTAGGTTTTTTTACTTTCTTCTTTTTATTTTTTAACTTAGGCTTTTTAACAACTCTTTTTTTCTTGGCTGAAGACTTTTTCTTACTTGCAGTTTTCTTTTTTTGTTTTGCTTTAAGCTTTTTATTCGCTGTTTTGCCTTTTGCTGCTTTAAGCTTTTTATTTGCAGGAGTTTTCTTTTTATTTTTATTAAGTAATGCTTTAACTTTTTCTTCTTTAGTTAAACCTTTAAGTTTTGTGCTTGTTTTACCTTGTTTTAAAATAGGTTTTTCAAGCGTACGTTTTTTTATTTGTGAAGCCTTTTTATTTTTTTCAAGTTTTGCAAAATATTCACTAATAGAAGCTTTTTGATTTTCTTGGTCGCTTGTATACTTATCAGTTGCTTTTTTAACAATAGCTTTAACATAATTTTCATCTATTCTGCTATTTGCTTGGCGAATTTCATTTTCAATGTTTGCATTTCTAGCATTTAAAACATCTAAATATACTCTGTGGTTTTCTTTGTTTTGTTTATCTTCATTAGTTGTAGCAATATCAAGCGAACTAAGTAGAACTTCGTTCATTGCTTTTTGATAACCGTCTGTATCTACAATTTCAAAAACAGCCGGCCTATCTTTAAGCCTATCAATAAATTTAGTTAAAACTCGTCTACCATATTCTCCACCTTTTTTTAAGATGGTTACCATTTGGTCAAAAGATTTCTTTTCTTCTACCTTAGAAACACCTTGCAATTCTTTTGAAAGTAAATTTAGGTAAACTTTACGCATTAAAATGTTATCACATTTTAAATAATCGTCTTTACCATTTTCGCTCGGCTTTTCACTAATATTATATATTCTAAATAAGTATGAAGTTGGCAGTCTATCTTCGCCCAAATCGTAAGAATCAAAAACCTCTTCATACATTTCCCTATAACCGCCCGCTTCACGACTAACCGATTCAATTAAAGCAAGGCTTGCTTTATCTTTACCTATTGTAAGTTTAAAAAAAGTGTCACCAAAAATAGGTATGTTTGATTTTAATTCATATATAGTTGTGCCATTTTGAATAATAGTGTTATACACTAATTTTGGCAAGGAAATAAGTTCTCGTTTAATGTCAGGAATAATTATGTAGTTACCATATTTATCGATACTACCTAAACGAGCATTATCTATAACATCTCTACTTTGTTCACGTTTGCAACTTTCAATGGCTTCAATATCATTAAAAATACTTTCACCATTTTTGCGATTGTAAACATAATCTTGATTTTGAGAATTATTATCCATACAAATTCCCCTTTGTTTTTTTACTAGTAAATTTAATTTTCTAAACTTTCTAGCTTTTGCTTTTGGTCATTTATTTGAAGCTCTGAAATAAGTTCATCTATACTACCATTCATAAAATCTAATAAATTGTAAGCGGTAAAACCTATTCTATGGTCAGTAATCCTGCCTTGAGGGAAGTTATAAGTTCTTATTCTTTCACTTCTATCCCCTGTACCTACTTGAGCTTTACGACTATCAGCGTATTCCTTATTTTTTTGACCTTGATAATAATCATAAAGTTTAGCCTTTAAAATCATCATGGCTTTTTCTCGGTTTTTAAGCTGACTACGTTCGTCTTGACAAGTAACAACAATACCAGTTGGCAAGTGAGTCATACGAATAGCCGAGTCTGTTTTATTAACGTGTTGACCACCAGCACCGCTACTACGATAAGTATCAACTCTTAAATCTTTATCTAAAATATCAAATTCAACTTCCTCTAGTTCTGGTAAAACAGCAACTGTTACCGTAGAAGTGTGAACTCTACCTTGGCTTTCTGTTTCTGGCACTCTTTGAACGCGGTGAACTCCACTTTCAAACTTCAACTTACTATATGCACCATTCCCTGAAATTTGAAAAACAACTTCTTTTATTCCGCCAAGTTCAATTTCATTAAGGCTTAATACTTCTGATTTAAAACGATGATGTTCAGCATACATCATATACATTCTCATAAGTTCGCTTGCAAATAAAGCAGCCTCATCTCCGCCAGCTCCTGCACGAATTTCTATAATAACGTTTTTGTCGTCATTTTCGTCTTTTGGTAATAACAAAACTTTAAGTTCATCTTCTAAATTTTCTTTTGTTTTTTTACAAGTTTTAATTTCTTCTTCAAGAAGTTCTACCATATCTGCATCTTTTTCAGTTTTTAAAAGTTCTTCTGCTGAAGACATATCAGACATGCATTTTTTTAACTTTTCATAATTTTCAGCAATAGGAGTTAAATCACTATGCTCTTTAACAAGTTTCTGCCAAAGACGATTATCTGCAATAATATTTGGGTCTACAACTTTTTGCGTTAACTCTTTATATTTTTCCATTATGTTGTCAAGTTTTTCTATCATTGTTTTAAGCCTTTTATTACATTATATTTTTTATTTTAATTTTGCGTAAATAATTCTATCATTATTTGAATAATCTTTGTAAACTTTTGTATCAAAATCGTTTAAAAGTATTTTTTGCACATCTTTAGCTTGGTCATAACCTATTTCTAAAAACAAACAACCATCTTCGGATAAATAATTTTTAGCATTTTTTGCAATTTCTTTATAAAATTTTAGCCCGTCAACCCCACCATCTAAAGCTTTTTTAGGGTCGTATCTTTTTACAGATTTATCTAAATTAACCAAATCGCCTGTTTTTATATAAGGTGGATTAGACACAATTATATCAAATTTATTATCCATTTTCAAGTCCCTAAACATGTTACTTTTTTGTAAAGTAACGTTATTCAAAAGGTCTAATTTTATTTGATTTTTTTCAGCAACTTTTAAAGCTTTTGTGCTAATATCTGCTAAAACTATGTTATAAGGTTTTTCACAATATTTTGCTATTGTTAAACCTATTGCTCCACTACCACAACACAAATCAAGAATGTTACTTTTTTTATTATTGCTTTTGTTTATGTATTTTAGTACGTTTTCAACAAGTAATTCTGTTTCTTTTCTTGGTGCTAAAACAAAGTTGTTTATGTAAAACTCATCTAAATAAAAATATGCCTTCTTAGCTATTTTATTTAGTGGCATATGCTCTAGTCTTCGAATTAAAAATTTTTTTATTTTTTTAAGTAACCCTTTATCAAAATCTTTAAACAATATTAGTTGTGGGTAACTAAGCCCCGTTGCAAGGCTTATTAATAAATTTTCTTCACCCGGACAGTAATCTGTTAAGTTTTCTATATTGTGTTTAACAAATCTTTTAACTAAAACTTTATTTAAAAACTTATGCTTATCTAATGTTTCAATAGTCAGGTCATTAACTGTTAACAACATAATTCATCCTTATTTATCAAGAAATTTTAGAATATCTTTATATACTTTTTCTTTATTTGTTTCATGCAATATTTCGTGCCTGCAACCTGAATACAAATTCATTTTTACTTGTTTTACATCTTGGTGGGCTAAAAACTTAAATAATTTTTGTACCAGTTTGCCATTTTTACTAAGTTTATCTTCTTTGCCAGATATTAAGTAAATAGGTTTGTCCTTATCTAAATTATCCATAAAATCGTGTTTATATAACCAGTCAAAAATAGAAAAGAAATTATAATAAAATTTTGCACTCATAATAAAACCACAATATTTATCTTGATAATATCTTGCTGCTAGGTCGTTACTAGAGTTTAACCAGCTACCATTTTTTGTTTGCTTATCATACCTACCAAATGTTAATTTGTCTAGAAGCACTGCAGGTGCTTCAGGGCCTTTATTTTTAATTGTAATTTTCGCTATTATTTTTGCTAATTTTACGCTAGGCATACCCTTTAGTAATGCACTACCACATAAAATAGATTTAGAATAAAGTCTGCTTTTTTGCATATATGCCAAAGCTAAAAACGACCCATAGCTATGACCTAAAATATGAACTGGTAAATTATATTTTTCTTTTAACTGCCTTGTAAAAAACATTTCATCCATAAGGCTATCCCAAACAACATCAATTCCTTGATATTTACCAAGATTATCTATATCTATTGAAGTTTTACCATGCCCCCTAAGGTCGTTAGCAAATACAATGTATCCGTTTTTATTTAGAAATAAAGCAAAATCTTCATATCTTTTTGCATGTTCACTCATTCCATGAATAATTTGTACAATGCCTTTTGGGTTTTCAACATCATCCCATAAATAACGATAGATAATGTTATTATCAAAACTTTTTACAAACCCTTTTTTCACTTAGAAATATCTCCTTTTAATCTTTTGCATTTTTAAAAATTAAATTTTGTAATTTTAAACAAAAAATAATAAGGCAATTAATAAACACTTTCACCTATACACAATAATATTACCACCATTAAAGTAATTTTCAAAATAATTTAATTAAAGATAAACCTACTACAAAGAAAAATAATAAAAATTTTTCATAAAAAATTATATATTTAAACAAAAAAAACTAATACTAAACATATGAAAAAATTTACAAAACTAAAAACAGTTAAAATTTTATGTTTTTTTCTTGCTTTAACTATAGGGTTTAACCTATTAAAAACACCCCCCGTAAATTGTTTTGCCGATACGCCAAATAACTCTAAAGAAATTTACATAGTCTATGATAATAATAGAAACATCATATACGAAGGGAATAAAGTATATGTTGGCGATAAAATCATAGACAAAACTTTAAATGAGTTTGAAATTTATTATGTAGACGACGTAAACAACCTGGCCTACGCTGAATATACAGGAAGATATGAAAAACCAAATGTAAGTAAAAAAAGTAAAAGTTTATTTTTGTCGAATAAATCTATTCCAAAATCAGTTGGTCTTTACATGACGCATAACGACGAAAGTTATACACCAAGCGACGGAACTTCTAGCGTTTATGGCAAGGGCGGAATACATGATGTAACCAAGGAATTTGCAAGTTGCTTAAAAAATTTAAATTATGACGTTTATGTAGATGAAACTTTACACTTGCCTCATGATTCAGGCGCTTATTCTCGAAGTAATTCTACTGCCAAAAATTTACTTAATAAAAATGTTGACGCGCTGTTTGATATTCATAGAGACGGCGTATCTAGGTCGGTGTATGTTAAAAACGTTGATGGAGTTGAAAGATGCAAAGTTAGAATTGTGGTAGGGCAAGCGAACCCTAATAAAGAAGCAAATTTACAATTCGCCATGTATCTTGTAAGTGTTGCCGAAGAATATTGTCCATGGTTGTTTTTAGATATTTATTATGCTAAAGGTCATTATAACCAGCAACTAACTAGCAAAGGTTTGTTATTTGAAATGGGCACATATTTAGCAGAAAAAGAACTTGTTTTAAAAACTGTCCCTTACCTTGCAAATATAGTAGATAAAACCTTGTTTTCTACCGTTGTTGAAGAAGATAATAATATAATAATTACCGACACACCAACACCTGAACAACAAGACAAAATAGTTAATAATATTTTAAATAAAGCAAATCATAATAGCGATTTTTGGAGTAATAATTTAGATAATATAATTGTTTTTTCAGTTCTTTTTATATCTATTATGTCTATAATCATATTTGTTGCAAATAATTATAATAAGAAAAAAAGAGTTGCTTAAATCAACTCTTTTTATTTTTTATTTTCGAAAGTCACTTATTTGCTTAATTGTTTTTCTACAGTTGTTTTCCCTGTAGAGTTTATTAAAATTTTACCCCACAAATCATAGTTTTGAGTTACTGAAGTATCATTATTAAGAGTATAACCAACCCTATAAGCTTTTGAATATTGTTCATATTTTTCTGTGAAATTTAAAGGATTATCAATATCATTTGTCCCTATTTGAGAGTGTACTGTTCTAACAAACTCTACTTCGCCTGTCAAAAGCATTCTTGATTGAAAACTATCTGTTGTTCCATATAACAAAATATTTACATTTCTATTTTTTGCGTTAATAATATTTTCTCTGCCCGTTCCATCATTGTCACATGCTATAAAAGAAAATACTATGTTAGCTTTTGCCGAGCTATTAGATAAAACTTCAAGTTCTAATAAGCAACTTACGTTTTCCAAGTTTACAGCACCCCTGTGAGTTAAAACTGCTAACTTTGTTTTATAATTATTAACTTCGCTAAACTGATATTTTATATTAATGCTACCCGAAGTAGTATAAGCATATATACTGCTTGAAGTTGATGCATTTTTAACATTAATATTTCCACTTGTAGCATCAAGTGAAGCATTGCCTTTTAAACTATCAATATTAATACTTCCTGTCCCGCTTTCTATTACATTTGTATGAGCAGTATGCTCAAGTTTATTAATATTTATGCTATTAGCAACTCCACCACCTTCGCTTAAGATAGAAACATAAGCATAAACCGTACCAAAGTTAACATAACATTTATTCATTGTCATTATAACTTGTTTGTGGGAACTTGGCGATCCGATTGTATCTATTATATATTTTCCATTATAAGCTTCAACTTCCATATTAGCATTAAGTTTATTAATTCTAATATAAGGTCCTATACGGCCGTCGTAAGATTTTACAATAAACTTCCCTGTCAAATTTAGTGTAGCATCACCTTTTACATTTACTAAATTAAAACCTCCAGCATTTGTAGTAAATTTAAGATTATTTGCTGTTAAAGTTGAAACATTATCAAATAAAATATCACCCTTATCGGTAGTTAAATAATAATTACTAATGCTTTGTGAGTTATTTATATAAATATCTGAAAAACCGCCCGACTTTAAATACAAGTTATCGCACTTAATTGTTTTTTTAACTTTTTCTCCATCAATTTTATACTCACGGTCAGAAAAATAATAAACTTCACCTTTTTCTGAGCCAACTTTATAAGTATCTATATATTCAACTGTGTTTGTACTAGTATTTAAATCTGTTGGAACATATATGATTATATAAGGATTATTTTCAGTTATCCAACCCTCTGGCTCATTAACATTTATTACTAATGTTTTAAGATTTGTAACACTTTCTTCAAACGATTTGGTTTGAATTTCTGCTTTATAAGTTAAATTAGAGTTTATACTTTTAACGAAACCAGACAACCCATGATTGTGCTTTACCTCTATTTTATTCGAATTATTGTTCGGGTAAATATATACATCCGCTCTATCTGTTTTAACTTCTATTGCTTTAATATTAGCGTACGACGAGCCGGTCGCTGTTGAATACGAGTATTCTTCAGTATTTGTATAATTTACATATTCAAAACCTAATATAGAAGTTCTAGGAGAAAAGTACATAATAGCAATACAAATAACAAATACTGCAACTATAATCGCTAAAAATATTCCTAGATAAATAAGAAATTTTTTAAACCCTTTCATTACTAACTCCTTTGAAATTAATCATTTATAATAGTTGCTTTTATTCTTCTAACACCAGCGCTACTAGACTCTTCTTTTAATATTTTAAACTTTTTAAGTTCTCCTGTGCTTTTTGCATGTGGTCCGCCACAAATTTCTTTGCTAACACCTTCTATTGAATATACTTTTACTTTGTCACCGTATTTATGTTCAAATACTCCTAAAGCGCCTTGGCTTTTTGCTTCTTCTAATGTTAGTTCTTCACAAACAACAGGAATATCTTTTTTAATAACATCGTTTACAAAATCTTCAAGTTTTTGTTTTTCATCATCTGTTAGTTTGTGGTCACAATTAAAGTCAAATCTTAATCTTTCAGAAGTTATATTACTACCCTTTTGATAAATATCTGGGCTAATTAATTTTCTAAGACCAGCTTGCAAAATATGAACAGCAGTATGAAGTTTTGTTGTTTGCTCCCCTGTATCTGCCAAACCACCCTTAAAAACTTTATCATTATTTGCTTTAGATTTTTCTTGGTGAATTTTAAAAGCTTCGTTATATTCGTTTTCGTCTACTGTTAACCCTTTCTCATTTGCAAGCTCTTTTGTAAGTTCAAAAGGAAAACCAAATGTATCATATAATCTAAAAGCAGTTTTGCCGCTAAGTTTACCTTCTCTTGCATACATCGCAACTTTTTCAAATTCTTTTAAGCCTTGAGCTAATGTAGCACTAAACTTTTTGCTTTCTTGGATAATTGTTTCAATAATAAAATTTTGTTTTTCAGCAAGCTCTGGATAATATTCTTTATAAATATTAACAATTTCAGGAACAAGTTGTGATAACTTATCTCCCTCAACCCCTAAACGGCTAGCACAATTAATAGCACGTCTAAGCAATCTTCTTAAAACATAGCCTTGCCCAACATTAAGTGGAGTAATGCCGTCACAAATAATAAATGTTGAAGCGCGCATGTGGTCTGCAATAACACGCATGTTTCTTTTTGTTTGTTCGTCTTGCAAATAGCTCATTCCACTTAATTCTTCAATCTTTTTAATAACTGGTACAAATAGTTCGGTGTCGTAAACACTTTCTAAACCATTTGAAATGCAAAGTAATCTTTCAAAACCAAAACCCGTGTCTACATTCTTTTGTGGGTTTTGTTGAATAGGGCCATCTTTAGTAGTAATTACATATTCCATAAAGACATCATTACCAACTTCAACATATTTACCACAACTACATGCCGGGCTACATGTTTCACAACATTTAGGTTTACCCGTATCAATAAACATTTCACTGTCTGGGCCACATGGTCCAACTCCGCTAGCTAAAATCCACCAGTTGTGTTCTTTAGACAAAAAGAAAATTTTATCTTCATCAACCCCACAATTTCTCCAAGCATTAAAACTTTCCATATCTCTTGGAGCTGTTTCATCGCCAGCAAAAACTGTAACTGCTAAATCTTTTTTTGGTATATTAAGATATTTAGGACTTGTTAAAAATTCATAACTCCATGCAATTTTTTCTTTTTTAAAGTAATCTCCTAAACTCCAGTTGCCAAGCATTTCAAAAAAAGTGCAGTGAAAGTCATCGCCAACTTCATCAATATCGCCTGTTCTTATGCATTTTTGTATATTTACAAGCCTTTTGCCACATGGGTGTTTTTCGCCTAATAAATAAGGAACAAGCGGATGCATTCCTGCTGTGGTAAATAAAACAGATGGGTCATTTTCTGGCACTAAAGAAGCGGATGGTATTAAAGCATGTTGCTTTTCTAAATAAAAATTTATCCACATTTCTTTAAGTTCTTTTGCTGTAAGCTTTTTCATAATTAAAACATTCTCCTAAGTTATTTTAAAATTCTATGTCGTCATTTGTTTCCACCATAGTAATATCTCCGCTAAATTCTGGTGGAGGTGGTGGAGGTGGAGCCATTTCTTCTAGGCTTTTTTTATCGCTACTTGAGCCAACATCAACAAAAGTAGTAATTTCTGGAATCCATTTAAGTTTAATGTTAGCAAGTTGACCGTTACGATGTTTTGCCACAATAAGTTCAATAATATTTGGACCGTCTTCGTTTTCAATATCGCCATATCTATCTGGATTATGAATAAACATAACAATATCTGCGTCTTGTTCAATAGCACCACTTTCACGCAAGTCGCTAAGAACAGGTCTGTGCCCTTCACGTTTTTCAATATCACGAGAAAGCTGTGAAAGAAGAATAATAGGAACTTGTAATTCACGGGCAGCAATCTTTAAATTTCTTGTCATTTCACTTATTTCTTGTTGACGGTTTTCCCTACTTCTACCTGAACCACTCATAAGTTGTAGGTAGTCTATCATAATAAGGTCTAAGCCACCTTGTTCTCTTTTTAATCTCCTACATTTACTTAAAACGTCTACTGGTGTGTTCATTGAAGAGTCATCAATAAATATTTTTGCTTCACCAAGTTTTTTGTTTCCTTCCCACAAAGCTTTCCAGTCGCTTGGAGAAAGTTTACCACTTAAAGCTTTTTCCATACTTACACCACTAACACTGCAAAGTGTACGTTGTGTAATTTGTTCTTTAGGCATTTCAAGTGAAAACACTGCACACTTGCACTTACCCAAAAGAGCTGCATTATTTACAACATTCATAGCAAAACTTGTTTTACCAACACTAGGACGAGCAGCTAATAAAATTAAATCGCTACGTTGTAATCCATTTGTAACTTTATCAAGTTCTGTAAAACCAGTAGGGATACCTCTTGTTTTGCCACCATTTTTATCAATATCTTCAAATTTCTTTAATACATCACCTAAAGTATCCCCTATAGCAACAAGGTTAGAAAAATCTTCTTCTTGAGAAATGTCAAAAATAGATTTTTCAGCAAAACTTAAAATATTATCATCTTCGTTATTATAGGCTTTATCGATAATTTCTTGGCTAGAACGAATAAGTTTTCTTAAAACAGAATCCCTTTTAACAATATCGGCATAGTGTTTATAGTTTGCCGCACTAGGAACAATGTTTGTAAGGGTGGTTATATAATCAATACCACCAACACTTTCTAATACACCTTTTTTATCTAATTCATCAGTTAGCGTAACATAATCAATAGGCTTGTTGGCATTATAAATTTCTTTCATTGCCTCAAATATTGTTTTGTGAGCTTCTGTATAAAAGTCTTCAACTTTTAACATATTCATAATTTGCAAAACAACATTATCATCAATTAAATTACAACCAAGTACTGATTGTTCTGCTTCAATATTATGAGGTATTGTTCTAGCTAGTTTTCTTTTTTCCATTTGTAATTTCCTTTTATTTGTTTGTTACTTTTTTAAACAAAAATTAATCTGCAAAAGGGTCTCTTTCCTTTTCTTTAGTAGTAGTTAATTTTTCTTTATCATCTTTCTTTGTAAAATATATAAGGCCTATAAAACAGGCGGTAAGTAACATAGCAAAGCTTACAAAGAATGCTACTGTGCCGGTATATCCCGGAACATTTTTTGACATTATATAATTAAAAACCAAAATAATAGGTACAGAAATTAATAATACAATCCCATATCTTTTTGCATACTTTACAAAAAAATTTTTTATACTAAACATTTCTTCGTTTGCTTGGTCTATCTTATTTTTTTTAGACATTTATTTAACCCTTTTATTTTTTTTCATTATCGTTCATAAATATATTTATTTTGTTTAAAGCTTTTAAACCTTGTCTTTTTTTATGTTTGTTAATAATAACTATTATAATTGCACCAACCACAAAAATTAAAATTCCTAAAGCCCCGGCAACAATATACCACGGAATATAATTAGCGTATGTTCTCCAAATAGTAATTTTATCACCTAAATTATTTAGTTGCCAAGAGTGGGTGTACCCTTTGTTGGTAATAGAAACCGAACCATCTGAGTGAATTCTTTTATAAGGGGTAGAAAAATCAAACATTAATTTAACTTGATCACGCGTTAAACCTGTTCTATCTTCTAAAAGTTCTACCAAAGAATCTCCCTCTGTTATTCCTGTGGTTGTGCTTTCAAAAAATCTTGGCTCTTGCCCGTTATAGTAAAAAGGTTTGCAAGATTGAACATATTTGGTTATAAAAAGGCTTTCTTCTTTTTCAAATTCGCCCCCCATAGGAACATCTATCATAGATTTATAACTATTGCTTATTACAACTTGATTGTTCTTTTCATCGTAATCAAAAGCATCTGGATAAAAATACATAAGGTAAGCGTAAATAGAGCCAAATTGTTTAGAAATAGTTAATGTTTTATTTTTGTAGTCAGGCACACATTCATCAAAAATACTTTCTCCTTTACTAATTAAAAATTTATCAATTTCCTTTTGATAAATGTAATTAAATTTTGATTGTGTGTCTTTATAAACTTTAAGTTCTTCCTCATAAACTTTTTCATATTTTTCAACTAAACTTATTATATACTGGTTTTCAAGTTGCTTAAAATAATCTGTTATTATATTAAAAACTGCATGATCGTTTTCATCACCCGTGTTTTCTATTTTAATATTTAACTTTGTTTCAATAATACCATCTGCAGTTATTCTAGTACTTAAGTTAACATCAGCACAACCAAACATGGTAACACACATAAAAAACAAAAGAATACTAAGTACAATTTTTTTAAATTTCACTAAAACATTTTCTCCTTTTTTATGCTAAAAATATTGCTTAACCTATTCAAATTAAACACACAATTACCAAGTTTAGTAATAATAAGTATATATTACAATAAATTATTAGTATTTTCAAGTAAAACAAAAATAAAAAATTTCCTTTGTGCAAAACCCCCACAAAAAAAAGATTAGCTAACATATTTCGCTAATCTTTTTAATTTTTTTAATTAATTATAGTTGAACAAGTTACCATAAATAATCTTTTTAAGTTTTTCAACATCAACATCAACACAAACAGTTGCATTTGCTCTTTTTGAATTAAATTTACAATTTATAAACCCATACTCTTTGCCTTTTTGGGTATGATAATCTACCTTAATATAAGCTTCTTCTGTTTTAAAAATTTCTGGGTTAGATAAATATAAAGCACAACAGCTATCATGAACTGCAGCTCCAAGTTCGCCTACATGGAAATCTTTATATTTAGTAAACATTTTATAATAAATTTCACCAACAGCATTTGCTCTTTTTATTTTACCTTGTTCTTCTGGTGTAAAATAAGCAATATGACCAAGTTCCATAGGGACCATAACAAGAGGAATATGTGAATCAAAAACAATTTGCATTGCTTCTGGGTCATAAGCTACGTTAAATTCACGATAAGGTTCAGTAGAACCGTTTTCGTCTTTACTACCACCCATAAAAACAATACGAGAAATCATGTCTTTTGCATCTGGGTATTTTTTTAATAAATTAGCAATATTTGTCATAGGTCCCATGCAAAGTAGTGTAGTATTTTTAGCTGGGTTTTCGCTTAAGAAATAGTGAATAGCGTCTGGGCTTTTTAAAACAAAAGGTTTCTTTTTTACTTTGTTAAAAGTATAGCCTCCCATTCCTTTTGTACCTTGAGCCATAGTTGCATAAACACTTTGACGTTTAATAGGAGCTCTTGCACCTTCTGCAACAGGAATATCAATATTAAGAAATTCAGTTACCTTTAAAGCATTTTTAACTGTTTCTTCAATAGTTAAATTGCCAGAAACAGTTGAAATAAGCTTAACTTCAATATTTTCACTATTTACAGCATTCATAATTGCCATAGCGTCATCTATTCCTGGGTCGCAATCTATAATAACATAATAATCTTTCATTTTTTTGCCCTTTTATTCTTTTTTATCTATATTAAGCCCCTCGCCTGCATCTTCAAGTGCTTTACGCCTTAAAGCTTCTTCTTTTAACTTTTTACGTTCTTCTTTTGAAGGTAAAGGTCTTGTATTTTTAACTGCAATCTCATGCTTGCTATCTTTTGTATAGAAAATTTCTTTACAATGTTTTTCTATTCTTGTAATAAAATCTTCAAATAAAGGAAGAGTATCGTCAGGTGATAAAAGTTTAAGCTGGATAATTTCAGTATATGCTTTACGATTAGTATTTTTGTTATTTATCTTTAACTTTTCGTGTTTAATTTCAATTTTTAAACCGCCATAACCAAAAAGTTTTCGAACTTCTTGAGATGAAGAAATAATCAAAGTAACTTTCGTTTGTTCAAACAACTTATCTGGGTCAAATTTTAATGTGTTTGAAAACATGGAATTTAGTGCATTGTTTAAGAAGAAAAAGTGTTTTGAAAGTGGTTCTTTTGACCCTATTTCTTTTTCCCTTTCATGGCTACGAAGATTATCTGAATAAAAATATTGTGGGTTAAAATATCTTCTTTTAATTTTAAGTTCAGCTTTTTTACCACTTACTCTACGTCTTAAAAGAAGCTCGTTTTCTTCAAGAAGTTTTTTATCATTATCGTAATAATAATCAACCACTTTTTTGCGAACCGGTTCATCAAGAGTATAAGTAGTCATTGTTTTAACAATCTTTAAAAAATGTGAAAAGGTTTTTTCATCAAAAACCTCATATCTTCTTTCTTGTTTAAAAATATTCAACATATATATAACATCCTTAAATTTTATTTTAGTTAAATTTGCATTAAATAGCAAACAAAAAAGACAATATTATTTTTTTCTAATTGTTTACATTTTATAATAAGTTATAAAATAAATAAATTGTTATAAGTTAAAAAAACAAACTACCAATTATTAACTGGTAGTTTCTGTTGTTTCTATTCAAAAGTTGATGTTATTTCTGACGACATTAATTCGTTATTCCACAACCATTTTGTAAAATAATTAATTATTTTATACTTTGTTAAACTGCACATCTTAGAGCCATCTGCGTAAGAAAAACAACTTTTTTTATTTTTATCGTTTGAATAAGCAATTTTGCCTTGACTATCTACTTTATAACTTATGGCAACTTCTTTGCCTTTATAGAATAATTTAAAACCTTCAATTGAATTTTCTGATTTAAACTCAATATAATAATTTTTAGAAGATTGAGTATAAGGACTTATTAATAACAAATATCCAAAACCCAAAAAGCCACAAGCGCCACCTATCAGATAATCTAAATTCAAAACCACTAGTCCCCCTACAAACATACCTATTGATGCAAAAAATGCTATAAACATTATAAAAATACCCAAAACTGCGCCTTTAGAAAAATTAGGCTTTATCTTTCCGCTAACAAGCTTAGCGCCTTCAATCCCACCAATAAAATTACCTATACTCATAAATTTCTCCTTTGTATAAAAAATTGTACAATAAAGTTATTGTATAAATCAACTTTTTTAACAATTCTGATTAACTTAAACCAACAAAAACTTTTTATCTAAAACTTTTTTTATTTTACAAAGTATAAAAAACCATAAGGATGTCAAACATTTTTTTGTAAATTAAAAGGAGAATATAAAAATAATGAATTTTGAAGAATCGCAAACAAAAACAAATCTCGCCAGAGCCTTTGCTGGCGAATGCCAAGGGGGTGCAAGGTATCAATTTATTGCACAAAAAGCAATGCAAGCAGACAAAAAAAATATACAAATGCTTTTTAAATATTTAGCAAAAAATGAAATGGCTCATGCTAAAATATTTTGGGATTTAATTGCAAAACATTCATCTCAGCCTCAAAAAAACATAGAAATTAAAGCAGGTTATCCTTTTGAAGACGGAGAATTATTAGAGTTAATTAAAAGTGCTTCAAACAACGAAAAATCTGAAAACACAAGCATTTATCCAACATTTTCAAAAATTGCTGAAGACGAGGGTTTTAAAGATATTGCTGAAAAGTTCAAGCTAGTTGCTCTTGTAGAAAATGACCACTTTATGCTTTTAGACGAACTTTATAACAAATTAAAAGATAAGTGTTTATACAAAAGTGGTGTAGATATTGAATGGAAATGCGGTCTATGTGGGCACACTCACACAGCAAAGCAAGCTTTTGAAACTTGTCCTCTTTGTGAAAAAACAAAAGACCATGTAGACCTTAACTTTTTAAATAACTCTAATAAATAGTTAAAAAGCAATCTTGTTCTTTATTTTTTTGAACAAAGATTGCTTTTATTTTACATAAAATCCTAATCATTAATTTTGTTTAATAAAAAAATAGCAAACACTTTATTCCATTATATAAATTTTGTTTATTCTGTAACATCATGCCTATATCCCTATTTTTTTGTTTAAAATATATAAAAAAATACTGAATCATTGCTTTTTAACAAGTTTCATGATAGAATGAATGCACAATACAAATACTTAAAGGAAAATGTTATGGATAATATTCTAAGTTTTAATGGTAAAAAATTTGATATGGACACAATAAATTATTTCGAAGACGTTACAAAAGGCTACTCTAAAGGATTAGTTTATGCAACCAAAGTTGTAAAAAATGACGGGACTTCGAAAACTTTTTGTGGTAAAAAATTTCATCTTTATGATAACGGACCCGGAAGTCTTGCACATTCTATTTCATATGAAACAAGTACACCAACAACTAACTACTTAAGTTATTGTATAAATTTAAATCAAGTTAAATCTGTAAACATTAACTTTGACCAATTAGATAAAAAAGAAAGCCTTGCTTTTTTAAATATAGCTTTTAAAGATAATTCTTCTTTAATGATTGAAGATGATGCTGAAGCAATGTGTAATTTTCACATCACTCCTTTTATACATGGGATAACATATTGCAACGGATATGATGAATGTGGAGAAATGGATATTAAAGACATGGGAGAAGTTGCTTTTGACATAAATGTTGCAACTGACAGAAGTGTTCCAGTTCCTGAATGGTATCGAACAAATCTCGACGTATTTCTTTTAAAATCTTTAAAGGACCAAGAAGATTTATTTCCAGAAAACGTTAAAGTAAAAGAAATTTCAACAGTACAAGATAATACTACAGATAATACAACACATGAAACATATGTAGCCCCACAAGAATAATTTTATTAATAACTAATTTTACATTACAAACTTAATACTTTAATTAAAAAGACTTAGCGAACCTAAGTCTTTTTTAGTAGTTTACTTACATTGTTTTATCTTTTAAAAAACGAGATCCTTATTAGCTTAAATAAATATACATGAATAAATTTAACTAAAATAATAAAAGTTTGTTTTGCACTTAAATACAACTCTCTCTTTTTTATAACTTAAATATCGTAATTAATAATTTCATTTGTAATATAACTTACTATTGTTCCCGCACACATTAAAGGATAGTAAACTATACTTCCAAGACCTTCTGTTTTTTCACATGGCTCTTTGGTATAAACTACTGTTAAATGTTCTACCCCTTCGTCTTTTATCAACTTTCTTAGTTTCTTTGCAAGTTTATCATAGCTTGTTTTTGAAATATCACAAACTTCAAATTGTGGCAATTTATACCTATTCCCAGTACCCATAGAAGATATTAATTTTATGTCATTTTGCTGGCAAAATTTAACCACAGCAATTTTAGCTGGAATATCATCTATAGCATCAACAACAAAATCATATTTTTCACTTAAAATTTCTGCTGTGTTTTGACTTGATATTTTTATGTTTTTTTCTACAATTCTACAATTTGGGTTTATATCCAAAATTCTATTTTTAAAAGCTGTTGTTTTATAACAATTTAAAGTAGAATTTAAGGCAATTATTTGTCTATTTAAATTTGAAACCTCTATTTTATCGCAGTCTACAATAGTTAAATTTTCTACGCCTAACCTTGCAAACATTTCGGCTACATAACCGCCTACTCCACCTAAGCCAAGTATGGCTATTTTTGAACTTTTTATTTTTTGTAATTTGTCTTTACCTATTACTCTTTCTGTACGAGAAAACATAAATTATTTTTCCTTTGTTAAAAGTTATTTAATTTTAAATAAAAATTTTACAAACTTTGTTTTTTTATCGTTATTCGGTGGATATTTAACATCTACTTCTGAACTTATATGCTTATGTAAAATGCTTTTTTCGTGCGTAAATGCATAAAAAGTATTTTTACCATGATAATTACCCATTCCGCTATTTCCAACCCCACCAAAAGGCAACCTTTCTTCACTTACATGCATAATAACATCATTAATACAACCACCCCCAAAACGACAGTTTTTCTTAATTTTATTAATACATTCTTTGTCCTGACCAAAATAATACATAGCAAGAGGTCTGTCAAGGCTTTCAATTATTTCCAGCTCTTTGTCTAAATCTTCAAATTCTAAAACTGGCATAATAGGCCCAAAGATTTCTTGTTGCATAACTTTATCTTGCCTTGTAACATCTACTAAAACAGTTGGCTCCATTGTTTGGTTTTTAACAAAACCGCCAAAAAATATTTTGTTTGGGTCAACAAGTTCTTGAAGTCTATCCACACTTTTTTGGTTTATAATTTTTACAAAATCATCATTAAGTTTTCCATCAGTATAATAAAATTTTTCTATGTATTTTTTTACACTTGCTAACCAGTCTTCCTTTATTGAAGAATGAACAAGAATATAATCTGGACAAACACAAGTTTGACCCGCATTTAAAAACTTGCCCCAAACTACCCTTTTTGCACTAATATCTACATTAGCATCTTTATCTATAATACAAGGACTTTTACCACCAAGCTCTAATATCATAGGCGTTAAAAATTTTGATTGTTTTTGCATAAGTTCTTGTGCCTTATTTGGCGAACCTGTGTAAAATATAAAATCAAATTTTTCATCAAATAAACTATTAATTTCTTCTTCCTTTGTTACAACATATATAAATTCGTCATCAAAAATATCAAATATTTTTTTAATAACATTTGTAACATTAGGTGTATTTCTTGATGGTTTTACAACAACAGTATTCCCACCTGCAATAGCTCCGATTACTGGAACTAAAGTAAGTTGAAAAGGATAATTCCAAGGCGAAGCAACAAGAACATTGCCATAAGGTTCATATATTTTGTATCCGGACGAAGGGAAATTAATAATTGAAGTAAATACCCTTTTAGGTTTAGTCAACCTTTTTAAATGTTTTATCATAAAATTTAATTCATTTAACGTTAATCCTAACTCAGTAGAAACAACATCAAATTCGCATTTGTTTAAATCTTTTTCAAATGCTTTACAAATTTGGTCGTAATATGCAAGAATTTGCGATTTTAATCTTTTTAATTGTGTTAACCTAAATTCAACTTTTTTTGTGATATTAGTATTAAAAAACTTTTTTTGTTTTTCTAAAATTTCTAGCATAATTTAATCTCCTACAAAGGAATTGTAACATATTTTTTTAAACATTTAAAAATAAATACATGAAATTACAATAAAAACGACAAAATGAAAAAATAAAATGCAAAAATTTGTTTTTTTAAACTAATTTTTACTTAATCTTTAGCATTTATTATTTTATTGTGTATTTTGTATATTGATTTTTTATAATAAAATATTATAATAAAAATATGGATAAAGAAAATACAACAATAAAAACAGTATCTCTTGAGGTATTATTAGCAGAATATAGGTCAAAAGGTAGTTTGCATATAGAAGAAGACGGGCATGTTATTTCTCGCAGTCAACACCAAACAATATGGGCTAAGGTTGATAAAGAAGCAATCCCTGCACCTATTATGCATTTTGACAACATTGTAATACCAACAAAAAATAGGGAAAGTAAAACTGGTAAGGCTTCTGCATTTTTTAAATTTTGTAAAAACGATTTTCAAATTTACTCGGAAACACTTGGAATGAGAATTGCAAGTTTATTTCCAGGCACAAAAACATGTTATAACTGTCCTGCTATTTTAGATAAGAATAAGCCAAGCATACAAGACGCACTAACCAAAGTTAACGATGTAAACGACGGCAAAGGAATGCTTGTGTATAGCTTGCTTGATAAAAACGAGTATTTATATACTCTTATGGACGCAAGTAAAATAGAAAAACCAGTAAGTCTTGTTGAAGAAAATTTTAAAACAATTCAAAAATTTATAGGTGAAAAGCGTACTGACTTGGACCTAAGATCAAGAATAGGTTTAGGGTTCAACTTAAAAAAAGAATACGCATATCAATGGCTATTTAGAGATTGCTTTGGCGACGTTGACTTTACTTCAAGAAACGCCGGTATTATTCACAATACAGAAACTAACGAAGTAAGACTTGCACCTCAATTTGACTTTGGTGAAATGCTAAATATTTTATATAAAAATAAGTTTTGCGAGCCTACTTTAGATAAAATTGAAAATTACGCAGGATTACCAAACCAAGATAAAATACAAGAAATGATTGAAAGGGTTAACGCTTCTAAATTAGCAAAACATAACGCTTCTCCAACAGAACTTGCTAAATTAGATACTACTGATACCACTCAAGATAATATAACTTACCTAACATCTAAACAACCTGACATAGTTTGCTCTTTTTTAAAAGATTTGAATTTCTTTAACGAAGCTCAATACGCATCTGTTTTGGTACGTGAGTATTCTGATAATTATAATTTAATACCTAAAGAACAAGTAGATATGGTCTTAGAATTTATTCAAGCAAGAATGGATTATTTTTCACAAAATCTTGTAGAAGGATTACAACAAAATTCACCTGAATTTTTAGATAATTATGTACAAGAAAATCCAGAGTTATTACCATTAATTCAAAAAGTAGAACAACAGAATTCTGGAGAAGAAATGGCACCTGCTTTGCCCGTACAAGAACAATAAAATTTTATTTAAAAATAAAAAGAGCTTACAAAAATGCAAGCTCTTTTTTTATTAACTTAAATTAAATTTTTTCTAATTCGTAACCCTCTTTACTATCTTTAATAATATAGCCTAACTCTTTTATTTTATCTCTTAATCTATCACTTTCGTCCCATTTTTTTGCTTGTCTTGCCTTAAGACGAGATTCTGCTAAATCTTTAACATTTTGTGGAATGGTATTATCTTCTTCTTGCATTTCTTCTTTTATTTCAAGGTCTAAACCTAATGCTTTATCAAATTGAATTGCAACATCATAAACTGCTTTAGATTTAGGTTCATTTTTCAACATTGTCCACATTACACCTATAGCAAGTGGAATGTTTAAGTCATCATTAATTGCTTCTAAAAATTTTTCTTTATATTCATTTAGTTTTTCTTTATCTGCTTTTTCATTACCCATTAAGTGTTCTTTTAAATTAGCTTTTAATTTTTTATACCCCATTGCACTAGCTTTAAGGCCATCAAAAGTAAAGTTAATCTTTTTATAATAATGAGTATTTAAGCAGAAAAATTTAAATGCGAGTGGTTCAAAACCTTTTTGTTTTAAATCTGCTATTGTATAAATGTTTCCTAAACTTTTGCTCATTTTTCCGCCGTCCACGTGAAGCCATTCATTGTGCATCCAGTTATTTACAACTCTGTGCCCTGCAAGAGCATCATTTTGAGCTATTTCGTCTTCGTGGTGTACAGTTTTATGGTCAATACCGCCAGTGTGAATATCAATTTTATCACCTAAAATATCTCTACTCATAGCCGAGCATTCAATGTGCCAACCTGGGCAACCTACTCCCCAAGGGCTATCCCACTTCATAATGTGATTATCTGGCACAAACTTCCACAAAGCAAAGTCATATGGGTGATGTTTGTTAGGGTTTTCGCCTATTCTTGAATTGTTTGTTTTGCTTAAATCTTTTGTACTTAGCTGGCCGTAACCCGGAAAACTTTTAACATCAAAATAAATCCCGTCATCAAGCCTGTAAGTGTAACCTTTTTCTTCAAGACCTTTAACAAAATCTATCATTTGAGGAATGTATTGTGTTGCAGGTGTAATATATTCAGGAATATCAATGTTTAAAGCTTTTAAATCGTCAAAATATATATCTGAATAAAATTTAGCTATTTCATATGGACTTTTGTTTTCTTTTTTTGCAGCAAGTTCCATTTTATCGTCACCATTATCTTCGTCACTAGTTAAATGTCCTACATCAGTAATATTCATAACACCTTTAATTTTATAGCCGTTATATTTTATTGCCCTTCTTAAACTATCCATAAAAATATATGCGCGCATGTTTCCTATGTGTTGATAATAATAAACTGTAGGCCCGCAAGTATACATTTTAACAAGGCCTTTTTCAACCGGCTTAAGCTCTTCTTTTTTATTAGTTAATGAATTTAATATTTTTAACATAAGTTTGTTCTCCTAATCTAATTGTCTATTTAAATTTGTAATATTCTGCATTATATCGTTTAATTTGTTGTTATCTAAAGTTTGGCAAATATGTTTGTCTAACAAATTAAGAAAATTACTTACATATTTTTCGCCCTGAGAAGTTAAACAATAATATATCACCCTATGATCAACGTCATCTACAGAACTTAAAATTAAATTTTCATTTATTAATTGTTTACTAAATAATGCAATGTTAGATTTTGCCATATTTAACTTTTTGCAAAGAACTTTTGGCGAAACTTTACCATAATTTTTAATTAAAAACAAAATCTTAAATTTAATTGAAAAAATCTCTTTATTTAACTGCTTATTATTTGAACTTTGACAAATATTTTGCAAATTAATAGCGAGGCTTAATAAATCTTGAGAAAAATTATTATCTTTCATAGTTAGTCCCTATCATATATATTCAAAAAAGTACTAAAATTATAACAATTATATCTATTATTGTCAATAATACTAGTTTGTTTAAAATGCCGAAAATACAATTAATTTTTCCTTATATTTTAAATATCTTTTTTTAATTCCTAACTAATAAATTACCACACTTTTGTTTGCTTGCTTTTTTTTAAAAAATGCTATATATTACTTATGCTTAATCAAAAGTATTTTCTTAAAAATATGGTGGCGTATCGAAGTGGTCATAACGAGGCGCACTCGAAATGCGTTTGTCGGCAACGACACGGGAGTTCGAATCTCTCCGCCACCGCCACATAAACTTCCATGCTAACCTGCATAACATGGAGGTTTTTTTTAAGGAAACATAAAAAATAAAAAAAATATTTATTAATAAGTTATTTTAAAAAA
Organism: uncultured Clostridia bacterium; assembly: GCA_937891595.1. Taxonomy (GTDB): domain Bacteria; phylum Bacillota; class Clostridia; order Christensenellales; family UBA1242; genus UBA7862. The sequence continues at coordinate 10,480 of CALATF010000034.1, read as the reverse complement.
GATAAAAACGAACCTTACTCTTTCAAGTTTTAACAATAATAAAATTTTAAGTTTTCAATTAAAGCTTGAATTCTATTATGTTTGACATATATCTCTTTATAAGATATAATATAAATATACATAAACCATTAGGAGGTTTTATTATGGAATGGTTTTTCCAAGTTTATGGGTCTCATAAAGAAGGTTCTTTTAGCGATAGTTGTTATGTTGAAAAAACCCAAATGGACAATATCAAAACAATTGCTAAAATTCCTCCAGACACAAGAAACGATTCATCCAACTTAATTAAAGATTATTTTGAAAAAAATATTCCTCTTTCATCAGAAGAACGTGCTTCTACACTTAACGCAGCATCCGCTTTAAGTACAACAAGTAGAATAGATGTTTATGAAATTTCGAAAGACGAAAATGGAAAAGAAGTTGTAAAAAACATTTGTCATAGAGTAGGTAAAATTAATCCGAACGGAGCTACATATACTCAAGTAGATGATAAAGGTCAACGTTGTGATTTTGAATTAGAAGAAAATATTGTTCTTCATGATTCAAAAGGCATAATGCTTCATAATTTATCAGAACAATACCTTGGTTATCCTAGTGGCGAATCACTACCTTTTGCTGAAACTTTACCTTTTGAAGTAACTTTTGCTAAAACTGCTTTGGAAAATCTATCAAAAGCTACCGAAAATTTACCTTCAACCGAAACTACATTAGAAGAATAGCTATTTTAAAAGTTTTAAAATTTAATTAATGTTTTAACCTTATTAAAATACAAAACTATAAATAAAAACAATTATTAAAAGTAGATTATTAAAAATCTACTTTTTTTATTTTCTAAATTGAAAAAATATTAGGGTTATGATATAATAAAAATATGGAAGATATAATTTTTACCCCTTTTCAACCTGAATATAAGCAAGAGCTTAACACTTGGCAAGAAAAAGAAAATAACGCTGGAACAAACGGGTTAAACGATTTTGTTGTAGCTGAAACTACTTTGCTTGGCGACTATATTGCGTTTATAGATAGGTCTATTACTGATATTACTGCTCGTCTTGCATTTGACCAAGATGACCTTGTTGGTTTTATATGCTACTCTAACCCTAGCGAAAATCACACATATATAGAAATTATGGGAGTCAACCCCGATTGCAGAGGGCAAGGTTATGCTTCAAGAATGCTTACCTGCTTTAAGGAAAATGTGCAAGCAAATTCAAAAGAGCCACAAAAAATAACCTTATCCACTAAAGAAAATAATCATGCTGGAATAAAAGCTTTTTCAAAAATAGGAAAAATTTCAGAAGTACAAGATAAAGAAAATTATGTAAATTTCGAGCTATTATAAATTAAAAATAACTAGTATTTTCACTAGTTTTTTTTAATTATAAAAAGTTATGTTTAATAATTGAGAAATAAATAATATTATGATACTATCTATCAAGAGGAAAAAACATGATAGAAAAATATAAAATAATAACGTTGTGCGGTAGCACTAAATTTAAAGATGACTTTATAAAAGAACAAAAAAGATTAACTTTAGAAGGCAACATAATAATATCTGTGGGACTTTTTGGTCATAGTGGTGACGGAGAACCTTTTAATAGCCAAACCAAAGAAATGCTTAATGATATGCATAAAAGAAAAATAGATTTAGCAGACGAAATATTTGTTATAAATAAAAACGGATATATAGGCGAAAGCACAAAATCTGAAATTGAATACGCTATTAAAACAAATAAAAAAGTTAATTATATGGAACCTATTTTATAAAAGGAGAAGAATCGCATGCCTATTGTTATACCTAAGGACATTCCAGCTTATACAAAATTGCTAAACGAAAAAATATTTGTAATGAACAATGAAAGAGCTATATCTCAAGATATACGTCCTTTAGAAATTGCAATTTTAAATTTAATGCCAACAAAAATTGAAACAGAAACACAATTTATGAGGCTATTATCAAACTCTCCCCTTCAAGTAAACATTACATTAGTTAACACAAAAACATATAAAAGCAAAAACACATCTGCTGATTATTTAGATAAATTTTATAAAAGTTTTGAAGATATTAAAAACAAACATTTTGACGGCATGATTATAACAGGTGCGCCTGTTGAAACAATGCCTTTTGAAGACGTAAAATACTGGGATGAATTAAAAAAAATATTTGATTTTGCAGATAAAAATGTTACAAGCACAATTTATATTTGTTGGGGGGCACAAGCCGCTTTATATTATCATTATGGAATAACAAAATATAAATTACCTGAAAAGTTATTTGGTGTTTTTGCACACACAAAAAATAATGATATTCAAGAACCATTATTTAAAGGTTTTGATGATGTTTTTTATATTCCACATTCAAGACATACTAGTATTAACACGCAGCAAGCCGAAGAAGTAAGCGATTTAATTATTCTTAGTAAAACTCAGCCAACAGGGCTTTCAATAGCAAAAAGTAAAGATAACAAAAAAATATTTTTAACTGGGCACATGGAATACGATAGAAATACACTAAAACAAGAATATGAAAGAGATTTAAATAAAGGTTTAAAAATTAAAAAACCATGTAATTATTTTTCAGACGACGAAAGCCTTAACGTAAATGTAAACTGGACAAGCACAGCAAACTTATTTTATACAAACTGGCTTAACTACTATGTATATCAAGTAACCCCTTTTAAATTTTAAAATAAAAAAGTATAAGAAAAATTCTTATACTTTTTTTTGTTTGTTTTAATTTAATTCTTATTTTTATTTGTTCTAATTTGCTGTTTTCTTTTGTTATCTATCTTTTTAATTATAGATTTATTGTCTTCTAACACTACTAAATTATTATACTCAGCTTTATCAACATCTTTTAAAATTTCATACATCTTTTCAACAGCATTTACACATTCATAATCTTGCGACTTTTTAAGTAATTCTTCATACAAATTATTGTCATTCAAAAGCTGATTTATTTTAGTAGAAATTTCTTTGTAGCTAACTTTTATTGCACACCCTTTTTCTACCATATAATTACAATTATAAATTTCTTGTTGTGGTAACTTATTTATTATTAAACTTGGTCTACCTGTAGCTAAGGTTTCGGTTGTTGTTAAACCACCCGCTTTACCAAGAACTATATCACAAGCACAAAGATATTCTGGAATTTTATTTGTATAACCTATGTTAAAAACTTTATGTATTAATTTGTTTTTACCTAATAACTTTTCTATTTTCATTTGGCTTTTTTTAGAGTTGCCATTAACAATTACCACTTGAATAGGTTTTGTTATTTTTTTAAGTTGACTAATTAATACTTTTTCTGAAACTGGGAAAAAGCTAGCCTTCATAACAAGTAAAGTAAACATGTTATTTTCTAAGCCCAAGGTTTTTCTACATTCTTGCTTATTGTTCACATTAAAAAAGTCTGTGGATACAGGAATACCTGTTACTTTTAATTGTTCTTTATTATATCCTAATTCCCTAAAAGGCTTAATCATTTCGTCGTGTGTTAAAAACATATAATCAACACCATTTTTTGCACATTGCCAAAAAGGAGAGATTTCATAATCTAAAGTCATTGAAACAACTTTGGCAGGTATATTATAAACTCGTTTAATATTTGCCATAGCTATAGATGTAAAAAAATATGTACATACAATTAAATCAGGTTTAAAGTCATATATCTTTTTTAACATTCCCGGCATAATAGCATAAGCTTGTTTATTAGCACCACTAGCATCACTAACTTTTGGGTCAAGTCTTTCTTTTCTTCTAAAAAAGTAATTATAAACATTCATTAAGTGATTGCAAGCAAAATAGTAGCCTTTTTCTATAATCCAGTTAGACAATTTAGTTGCATAGCTTTTATAAGCATCAACTATTTCTATTTGACTATCTGGTTGTTCCTTTTTAAATTTTTCAGCTATTCGTTTTGCTGCCGAGTTATGACCATTACCTGCCGAAGCAGTGAATATTAATATTTTCATATGTAAATTCCTTTAACCAAATAAATAATAACACATTAATTTTTTTAAAAAAAGAAAAATCTTAAATATTTTATTTTACACTTTAACAAAAAGATACCTCTTTTTATTAAATTTCTTGTTACGAACATTTATTACTATAGTAGCTAAAAACCCTTTATAATATTCATTTTATAAAATAGACCACCTATTCGGACGGATTTATAAATAACATTATAGTTTTTAAAAATATATTACAAAGCATTCTTTTTCGCTTTGTAATATATTAATTATTTTTTGCAGACCACTTGGTCTATTTAGTTGTTTTTTTAAAACACTATTTCTATATCACATATTAACAAGCTGTTCTTTTTTTACTTTTTATACTAGCATTTTCTTTATCTTTTTCTTTTTGCTTTAATTTATAGCAAATATAATAAGCAATCATAACAATAACAAAAGTTACCATTCCACCAACAAAAACATCCATAAAGAAATGTGCCCCGGCTATTAATCTAGAAAGAGCTACTAAGAGAGTGTAACTTATAGAAGAAACCCAGAAAATAGTTTTCCACTTTTTATTATCTGTTTGTGGAAGAAATAGAGGTAAAAGGACTAATAAAAATGAACTTGCAGCCGCACAAGTGTGCCCAGATGGGAATGACCTAAAGAAATCTTCAAAGTATGGGCTAGCATAACTAAATTTATTAGTATTAAATGTAAACCAGTAGTCGAAATAATTAAATTCACTATCGCCTATATGAACCATTGCTCTATATCTTGTTCTATCAAATATTCTTTTAGAAAACTGAACAATTCCGTTTGATAATATAGCAACAATTAAAACAACTAGAGCCCATTTCCAAAGTCTATTTATATTATCGTCGCTAATTTTACTAATTAAATAAAAAGACCCTATATTAACAGCCAAACTTACTAAAGCCACAGAAATTAAACCTATTACAGAAATTATATACTCATCTAACCCAAAGTTTGTATAAATAGATAAATATTCTAAAACTTTATGCAAACAATAAAAGGTAATAATATAGCTACCAACAAACATTGCTATTTGTAAACAAACATTAACCCATTTTTTTGCAATAGAGTTTTTTCTTAAATAAAAAAATAATATTCCAAAGGCTAAAACTATAAAAATATATAATATGTTTTCGCCAAATGTTTCACCTATAATAGCAAAAAGATTAGTTGAATGATAATTTTCACCAAATTGTACATCTGCTAAAGCTTTACTAATTTGTAAATCAAAAATAGTTCCTAAAATAGCAATAATAAGTAATACCAAAGAAACTATTGTCCATAACAAAACGTTTTTTGTTTTTGTGCCCATAACTCCTCCTAATAATAAAATAAATTATATCACAACATATTTTTATAACAAAGTAAATATTAAATATATCGTTTACTAAATACTACTATTCTATGCTTTGCTTATGACAATTATTTTTAATATTATTTACAAAAAAGTTTATTAAAATATACAAACAAAAAAAACACCATGTTTGGTGTTCTTTAAATTATAAACTTAAAATCCAAGATGCAAAGTTAAAGTAGATAAATACAACACAGCAATCTAAGATAGTTGTTAAAATAGGAGTAGCAATTAATGCAGGGTCAAGTTTAAATCTTTTTGCTAAAATAGGCAAAGTAAACCCAAGAAAATCTGCAATAAAAACAACAACTAGTAATGGGCAAGCTATAGCCAAACCTAACAATGCATTACTATATTGAATGCTTACACATATAAAAGCAATAATTCCTAATAAAATTCCTAACATAAGAGAAACTAAAAACTCTTTTAAAAACACTTTAAAATAGTCTTTAAAGGTAATTTCCTTTAGCGATAACGCACGAATAACTATTGTCGAAATTTGTGTACCACAATTTCCTCCCGCACCCATAAGCATGGGAAGTAAACAAACTAAAGCTGAAATTGAAACAAATGTATCTTCATAAATATCTATAAGCATACTGGTAAAAATACCTGTTATTAACAAAATACCTAACCATGTAAATCTTCTACCTGCTAATTTTATAGGAGATGTCTTTAAATAAGGCACGTCATCATCACTAATATGAACAGCAGCCATTTTTTCAAAGTCTTCAGTTGTTTCTTCATTAATAACGTCAATAATGTCGTCAACTGTAACAATACCAACTATTCTATTTTCTTTATCTACTACGGGCAAAGCTAAAAAGTCATATTTAGAAAAAATACTAGCAATTTTTTCTTGGTCCATATCTGTTGTAGCAACAACAACATTATCTATCATAATTTCTTCTAATTTTTTATTCTTTTCAGCTAAAATAAGTTCCTTAATAGTTAAAACACCTTTAAGCAACTTTTTATCATCTACAATATAAACAACGTTAATAGTTTCTACTTGTTCGCCTTGCCTACGAATTTCATCAAAAGCTTGTTCAACAGTAATTGAACTATTAAGCCTAACAAACTCGGGTGTCATTATGGCGCCAGCAGTGTCATCACCATAACTTAAAAACTTATTAATAATTTTCCTAGTTTCAGGAGTTGCAGCTTTTAATGATTTTTCTACAATATTTGCTGGCATTTCTTCAATAAAGTCAACAGCATCGTCAGTAGCAAGTTCTTCCATAATAAAACTTAACTCTTTATCACTAAGTTTATTAACAATAGTTTCCTGTGCTTCGCTGTTGATATATGAAAAAACTTCTGCACTTAAATCTTTAGGCAACAACCTAAAAACCATCATTGTAACTGCAGGTTCTTCAACTAGTTCTAATATATCTGCTATATCTGGAACAAGCATTTCAGCCAAAAGGCTTTTAACTTGTTTAAAATCTTTTTTTTCAATTAACTCTAAAATTTCTTGTGTCATACCAAATGTCTCCAGTCAAGATTAAATTTTCTATTAAAATAAATAGCAATTTGCTTTAAAAGGAAACAAAAATACGCAACCTAAAAAAGCATAAAGTTAATCTTTGCGTTCGGGAGGGGCACCACAATGCGGACATTTATCATATTTAGAATCAAATGTGCATTTACAATATCCACAATAATACTTTTTTTCTTCTTTTTGTGATTTATCTTCAGTAAGAGGTTTAAACGCTTCTTTAACTTTTTCAGTAAAACTTGTAAAACTTTCTGAAGCATTTTCAAATTTATTTTGTACTTTTGGCAAAACTTTCCACATAATAAGACTAACAGCACTACCAAAAAAGCCTATTATGACCATGCCTAAGAAATACCAGTTAGGACCTGAAAAAAGACTATTATCTTTTATTGCCATATGAGTCCCGTCAGATAGTGTTATATAAATTGTTTCAATTTTTTCAAGGTCATAAAAACCATGATCATTAATTTTATAAGTGAAGTTAAATTCATTTTCGCCAGGATTCAAAGTAACATTTTTAAGCTCTATAGAACATTTTGTTTCTTCAAGCATATGTTCAACAACATAATCTATTATTAAAGAAACATTTTCTTGTGTTTCACTTGTTTTATTATCAATGTATACAGTAGCGTTAAAACCGCTTTCTTCCCAACCTGTAAAATTAGTATATTTATAAGATGCTATTGTATAATTTTCAAAATTAAAAGGAAGTGTTAATAATATTACACCAGCAGCGAATACCACTAAAAATATAAAAAACATAATTTTCATTTTTGTATTTTTCATATTCTTCATCCTTTTATCACAAATCAGTATATGTAATTATAATACAAAAAAATTTATACGACAAGAACTTTTGTTTTTTTTATAAAAAAATAGTGGTATATTTACCACTATTTTTATTTAACTATTTTTCTTCTTTGTTAGTTTCTTCTTGTTTATTTTGTTTTTTATTTTTTTTGTGCTTTTTACTAACTTCTGTTGCTTTCTTTAATGTTTTGCTCATCCTTGCAATAATGTCATCGTCCGCAACAAATTTAGTTTTATGTTCTTTAGCCACACCTAAGCCTTGTTCCCTTACATATTGAGGTTGATTTGGTTCAACAAGAGCAACTTCAAGTTGATTAAATGGAATAGAAATATTATTACGTTTAAATTCGTTGAATACATTATCTAACACATACCATTTTGTATTCCAGTAATCATCACCGCTACACCATACTCTTACATTAAAAGTAATAGAGCTTGCACCCAAGTTAGCAAGAACAACGGTTGGTGCTGGGTCTTTGTAAATCATTTCACAAGAATCTATCACTTCGTTAACAACTTTTTTAACCAAGTCAACATCACTACTATAAGCAACGTCAAAAGTTAAATCAAGTCTTCTATTTTTTAATGTATTATAGTTAATAATATTTGATGCTAAAATAGTTGAATTAGGAATAGTTATTTTTTTATTGTCGCCAGTAACCAAAACTGTATAAAGCATTCTTACGTCTTGAACGCTACCTTCTTCACCGGCAATATTAACCCAGTCACCTTGCTTTAACAAACTTGTACTTATGATAATAAAACCGTTAACAAGGTTTTTCAAGCTATCTTGTAAAGCAAGTGAAATTGCAAGAGAAATTGCAGAAATAACAACTGTAAGACCAGTAACTGAAATCCCAAGTGAAGAAATAATACAGAATATTAAAATTAAGTATAAAACAAACCTTAATATTGAGCTAACAAAAGATTGAACTGTCTTTTCAAGTTTTGTTTTTTGTAATTGTCTTTTGACAATAGCTAAAATAATTTTTACAATAACAACACCAAATATTATTATTGCAAGTGTTTTTACTATAGGTTGCCAGTTAGCTAAAAACCAGTCGCCTACAGAATTAAAAAATTCTTTCATAATTTACATTCCTCTTTTGATATTTTAATAATTTAAATTTACTACATTTCAACAGCCAAGTCAAGTGCTAACTTTGCTGCTTCTAACAAATTTTTTTGTCGTTCTTCACTTGTGAATTTTTTACCTGTTATAATTTCGTCTGAAACAGTACAAACACATATCGCATTTTTACCTGACATTTGAGCATTCAAATAAAGTGAAGCGCATTCCATTTCTACACCCACAACACCTAAAGATTTTTGACGCTCCACTTCTTCTTCAGGAGCATAGAAAGTGTCTGTAGAATATATTTTGCCTAGTTTTATTTTCTTTTTATTCGTTTTAACTAAAGCTTTTGCTTTTTTAAGAAGTACAGGAGATGATGTAAGTTCGCACTCGCCTTTCTCAGAAAACAAATTATAGTAATTTACACTAGTCATAGTGCTTTCGGCAATAATAATATCACCTAATATGTAGTCTTTATTTAAAGAGCCGATTGTACCTAACCTAATTGCATTTTCAACCCCATAAAAATTAAACAACTCATAAGAATAAATACCCATTGAAGCATTACCCATGCCCACTGACATAATACTTAAACGCTTGCCTTTGTAAACACCAGTAAAACAATAATTATTTCTTACAGAGTTTACTAAATTAACATTAGTTAAAAACCTTTCAGCAACTAACCTTGCACGTTTGGCGTCACCACATAAAATAACCGTTTTTGCAATTTCGCCTTTTTTAGCCTCATTATGTGGAGTTGGAGTCATGTCTTTCATTACTTTTTCTCCTTTTTCTTTTTATAATATTTTAAAATTTGCATAAACTTAAGTCAAGTTTTTAAACTAAAAATCATGCGCTTTTTGTTAAAATTTTGAAAACAACGAATTTTGGTTTACAAAAAGTATGTTTTACTTTTATAATACTTTAAAGTATATAAAGGAGAATTTATGTTTTCAGTAACAATAGACGGCAAAGCTGGATGCGGAAAATCTACACTCGCCGATGAATTATCAAAAATTTTAGGTCTTAAAAAATTTAATACCGGTGCTGTATATAGAGGTATAACTTGCGCTTATAAAAGCAAATATGGTTCTAAAAACCCAAATGAAAAAATTTTGTCTGAATTTATTAATAATATAGATATTAAAGTAGAATTTGAAGGTGATTTACAAAAAATATTAGTAAACGGGATTGATTATACCCCTTTTTTACGAAACGAAGAAATTAGCAATTTTGTTGCAAAAATTTCACCTTATGACGAAATTAGACAGTTAGTAAGAAAAATACAAAGAGATTTTGCAAGCAATTATGATTGCATTATGGAAGGCAGGGATATAGGCAGTGTTGTTTTAAAAGATTCTCCTTGCAAATTATTTATTACTGCCAGCAACGAAGTTCGTGCACAAAGACGTTTAGAGCAATTAAAAGGGACGCCTGATTGTCCTAGTTTTGAAGTAATTTTACAAGAGATTAATGAAAGAGATTTTAAAGATATTAACCGCGAACACGGCGCTCTTTTACCAGCAGAGGATGCTATAATAATAGATAATTCTAATGAAACACTACAACAAACTATTGATAGATGTGTTGAAATAATTAATACTAGAAGAAATAAAAAATAAAGAAAAGCACCCATATTCCAGGGTGCTTTTTGGTATTTTTAATTTTTTTATACCTATAAAATTAAAAGGATAAAGCATGAAATATAATAAAGTAGTTCAAAAACCTTATTGTTGTGTGGGAGCATGCCT
>CALATF010000033.1 GCA_937891595.1 uncultured Clostridia bacterium | reverse complement strand
CCTAAAGCGAATTTTGGATAAAAGTGATGTTGAATATTTAATGAATCTTGTAAATAAAGAAAATTCCAAGAAACGACCTAATCCACCACCACTTTTTCCAGTAAAAGATTTAGTTATTGATTAGTTCTTTTTTCTTTTTTTTCCAAAATATCTCTTAATTTATGAAGTCTGTACAAATTGTATCTTAAAATCATTAAAGGCAAAATATTTAAAATTGCGTTTATAATACAAATTGGCATTCCAATCGACATTACCATAGGATAAGAAAAAGGCATGTAACACAAAAGAAGCAAAAATCCAAAAATTGCATCAGCAAGATGAATTACAGCTCCGTAGTTACATTCCAAAATAAATCTTTCAATATATTCACGGCTTTGAGGATCTTCAACTTTCTTTTTGCTAAAACTGGTGAACATCCCAAGTTCAAGAATTTTATCTTTCCATGCTTTTATAAAAAGTTTTTCATAAATAATTGTTTCTTTTTTAGAAACTTTATGAAAATCAACTTTGTAATCATACCATTTATTTGGCATACACCAACGAATTAGAGTTGCAAAAACTCCGTCAATTGCAATTACACCGATTGTGCCAATAATACTAGCTGCCAAAATCCACCAGAAAGACAAATCTGCAAGATTTGCATTAAAAAAATAATTAAGCAAAATGATTGCAATATTACCGCCAAAAATAGAAACCATGTAAATTGTCATTTTTTCTTAAACCTCTATATATTTTTTTTATTTATTTTGATTCTGGTAAATATTCAAGTGGAATCCCGTATGTTTTTTCATAAACTTCTTTCCACATTTCGTAGTTTTTATTTTTAAGCATTTCAATGTTGTCTTTTTTGTTTAAGTTGCTGTCTGGATAAATTGCTGGTAAAAAATGTAATGTATATTCTTGAATATTAAATCCATCAGATCCAATAAATTCAGAATCATTCATTGTAATAAAAAGAGGAAGAATTGGAACATTATTTTCAACTGCAAATCTAAATGCTCCCGGAGTTAATGGACGAGGTTTTCTATAATTCCACCACATTGCTTGTTCTGGATATACTAAAATCTTTTCACCTCTAGTTAACAATACATTAATTGCTTTTAAAAATTTTCTCATTGTTTGAGTATTACTACTTAATGGCAAAGTATTGCAATGGCGCAAAATAAATCCAAATGGAGGTGGCGAGTTAGTATAATTTCCTTCCCTAATAACCTTATATAATCTATCTTTTTTGCCAACATAAGGTTTAATGGTTCTCCAAACTGCGTAGTTATCACAAACATTAAAGTGATTACAAGTTAAAATAGCACCGCTTTTTACACTGGTAAAATTTTCAAGACCTTTTACCTCTTTAATAATAAACTGCTTCTTTTTGATTAAATTTTCAAAAAACTTTGTGCCAGCTATATTAGCAAAAAAAGTAGCAATTTTACTACTTAATTTTTTGTTCAAATAATCTATTTTATCTGGTAATAATTCTTTAGAAACAGGGTCTTCTTCTACGTCTACATCCCACTTCTTTTCTTTTTCTAATTGACTTATTTTTTCTAAAATTTTTAATCTTTCCTTTGACTTTTCCAAAGAAATTCACTCTCCTATTATAATTTTGAATGATAATAATTATTACTGAGTAAAGATTTAATTTATTTTTAAATTAGCAAACCAGTTAGGATCTCCTTTGATTACCAAATTAACAAAAGAGTTTTTATTTAAAATACTTCTTTTTGCATGCTCAACTATTTGAATGTTTGCTTCTTCTTTTTTTCTTCTTTTTTCTTCAGTAAATGCTTTTTTATTTTCTAAAATCTCTTCATAAAATGGAGATTGCTTTGCATACTCCCAAAAATAATTTTCATTTAAAACATTATCATATTGCCATGGTTTTTTATATAAAGCATAATGCACAATATTTAAATCACCTTCTAAAGGAGCAGGTACAGCTTCTTTATTCCAACCATTTGGCAATAACTTAACGCTACCATAACACATTGCATTTAAATACCCTTGGTCAGGGTCTATAACATCAAAATTATATTTGTTAATTAAATAAACAAACTTATTTTCTAAATCTCTTTTTCTAAATTCTTTTAAGTTCATTACAAGAATTCCAGCTTGAATATAATTTTTACTATCCACACCGCAATATTTTTCAGCATATTCAGAAAATATAGGATGGTCACTTACAATATGACATCTCGCAGCACCCAAAAGATTGTTACCTAAATCAATATTATAAAGTTTAGAGATATCTCCTAAAACAATAATGTCACAATCTAGATATAAAACTTTATCATATTGAGGGAATAAACTTTGAATAAAAAGCCTATACCAAGTAACTAAACTAAAATGATATAAATTAACTAGCTTATTTTTAATAGGCTCTACATAATCAGAAACATTACAAAAATTTATGGTGAAATTATCATCTTCCAACATTTTAACTTTAGCCATTCTTTCCTGACTAAGTCCAGTATTTATAACATTTATAACATATTTAAATTCTCTTGAAGCGTTCGCAATCAAGCTTCTTAAAGCAACATCAAAATAAGGAATATAATTATCATCAGTAGCAAAGAAAATAGGAATTTCTTTATTTGACGTATTTTTAATAGCTAATTTTTCGTTCATATTTTTCTCCTTAGAATATGCAAAAAATTTTAACAAGTCTTTTTACAACACTTAATATATATAAAATTATGTCTAAAATCAAACGAAATATTTTCATTAAGCTCTATACTTAAATAACAGTTACTAGAATTATTTTCACTGAACTCTCGGAATAGTAGAATTAAAACTCTACTATATAAAATTAACAAAAATTTGTTGATCTTTAATTTAATTAACACGACATAGATTTATGTTATTTAATTTAACTTTAACCAATTTATTTTTTATCATAATATGAACCCGAATAGCCATAATAAAAGGCTTAAAAATTACATACCCACTAATATTTATTTAGCAACCTCACTTGATATTAACTTCTTTGATTATTTAATTAAAATGGCTCTACCTACAATTGTCGTTGGAATAGTATCATTCTTTACAATGTTTTTATTGTATAATAAGCAACTCAAACAACCTATTGAAATTGATGAAGAACATTTAAAAAGAAAAAGAATTTCTAAAAGCAAATTAATTACAGGTTTAACATGTTTAAGCGTTTGTATTATATTAATGTCAATATCTTCTTATATAAATATTGAAATGTGGTACATCCCTTTAATTTACTCAACTATTTGCATAACATCTTGTTTTATCATTTCAACATATAAAAAAGAAAGCAAAAGATATTTAAAAATACTTTTAAGAAAATCCCTTATTCTTTAGCCCCTCTGCTTTTATCAATGGCGGTATTTTTATCAGCATTAGAAAATATAGGTTTTATTTCCTTATTTACCAACGCAATACAATCCTTATCACCCGTTATAATAGGTATAATAGCATTTTTAATTTCTAACGTAATAATAAATATTCCCATGTCTATGTTATTTACAGCAACCTTTCAAACTTCTGTATTTTCAAGCCAAGTATATATAGCACTATTCTAGCTTCTAACCTAAGCGCATTTTTCACACAAATGGGAGCCCTTACAGGAATTATGTTATGAATATTTAAAAGCAAACAAAATTAAGTTTGGTTATAAGAACTTTATTAAATATGACTTAGTTATATTTATTCCCTCTTTAATTACAGGATTGTTCGTAATTTTAATTATTTAATAAAACTCGAAAATTAAAACAATTTGACTAAATTAAAATAAATTTGTTTTTTAAAAATTTTTTTAAAAAAATTGCATTTTTTTATTGACTTTTGTTTTAGTGTTTGTTATTATTAATGAGCATTAATTGATAAGTTAGTTAATGCAATTTTCCCCATATTCCTCGATAGCTCAAAGGTAGAGCACTCGGCTGTTAACCGATAGGTTGTTGGTTCGAATCCGACTCGAGGAGCCAAATTATACACATGTTATCAAACATGTGTATTTTTTATTTTTTCATATCGATAATTTATTTTCTAAACTTAAATTATTATGATATAATTCAAAATAATTAAAAGTAAAGGAGTTTTAATTTATGAATGGCAATTTTAAATATTCTAACCCTACAACTTTGTATTTTGGAGCAAACTCTCTTTCCTACCTTAATAAAGAGCTTCAAAATTATGGTAAAAATATTTTATTAATTTATGGTAAAGGTTCTATTAAAAAAATAGGGCTTTATGACCAAGTTATATCAATATTAAAAGAAAATAATAAAAATATATTTGAAGATAGCGGAGTTATGCCTAACCCTACCTTAGATAAAGTATTTGAAGGATGTAAAATTGCTAAAGACAATAACATAGATTTAATTCTTGCAGTTGGTGGCGGTTCAGTTTGCGACTACGCAAAAGCCGTTTCATGCTGTACTTATTGCAACGAAGACCCTTGGGAAAATTATTTTATAAACAACAAAAAGATTAACCATAAAATTATTCCCATAGGATGCATACTTACTATGGTAGGAACTGGTAGTGAAATGAATTCAGGTTCAGTTATTACAAATACAAGAACAAAAATTAAAACACATTCAAATTTTAATAACTTAGCATTTCCAAAATTTTCTATACTAAACCCTGAGTTAACATATACTTTACCAAAATATCAAATGGTTGCTGGTTTTTTTGATATTATGTCTCACATATTAGAACAATATTTTTCTGATTTTGATGATAATACTAGTGATTACTTAGCAGAAGGGCTAATGAAGTCTTTAATAAATAGCAGTAAAGTTGCAGTTAAAGACTCAAATAATTATGAAGCTAGAAGTAATATAATGTGGACTGCAACTTGGGCTCTTAATGGTCTTTTAAACAAGGGTAAATCAACAGACTGGAATGTTCATGCTATAGGTCATGCAATTAGCGCTTATACAAACGCAACCCACGGCATGACTTTAGCTTCCGTATCTATCCCCTACTATAAACACATTATGAATTATGGTTTAGAAAAATTTAAAAGGTTTGCTATTAATGTTTGGAATGTAAATATAAATAACAAAACTGACGAGCAAATATGTTTAGAAGGTTTAAATGAGCTTGAAAAATGGATGAAAGAAATAGGTCTTGTTATAAACACAACCGAATTAGGTGTAACAGAAGAAATGATAGAAAATATAGTAAATGCAACGCTAATTTGTGATAGTGGATATAAAAAACTTACTAGTAAAGACATAAAAGAAATATTAATAAAAAGTTTATAATAAAATAAAAGAGAGGCTAATAAATAGTCTCTCTTTATTAATTTTAAAAAACGTTACAAATCTATTTTTAAATTAAACAATCAATAAAAAATAAAAATTAAGAATTTTTAAAATATATTTATTTTGTTAATTTTTCTATTTGAGAAATATATTTTTTCATTACACTAAAAGCTTTATCAAATGTTTCATCTTTAGATAAATCAACTTTAACTATTTTTAACAAAGACAAAGGGTCTTCCATACAGCCTGTACTCAAAAAGTTCTTATAATCTTCAACGGTAATGGTGCCGTCTTTTAAATTTTCAACAATATTTATTGCCGTTATTAAACCCGTTGCATATTTGTAAACATAAAATGCTGTATAAAAATGAGGTATTCTACTCCATGCATATTTAATACAATCAAAAATTTTTACTTTTTTACCATAATATTTTTTAACTAGCTTTAAATATTCATTATTTAAAATTGAGCTTGAAACATCTTGTTGATTTTCAACTAAACTATGTGATAATGCTTCAAAACTAGCAAACATAGTTTGAACATATACTGTAGCATGAAATCTTGATAAAAACTCATTAATATAAAAAATTTGTTCTTTTTTAGTTTTAGCATGATTAAGCATATATTCATTTAGTAATGTTTCATTAACAGTTGATGCAATTTCAGCCAAGAAAATTTTATATCGAGCTTTAGGCATAGGTTGAGAATCGCTTGAATAAATGCTGTGCATTGCATGCCCAAGTTCATGAGCAATAGTAGAAACATCATCAAACTCTCCTGCAAAATTTAATAGTACTACAGGCGGTTTTCCATACGCACTTGTTTTATAAGCACCATTATATTTATTTTCTGTTGGAAAAACATCTATTTTATTACTTTGATTTAATTGTTTTAAAGATTTAATATAATCTTCACCTAAAATTGATAATGCATCACAAACAGTTTCAAACGCTTGTTCATATGTGTATTTTTTAGCACTTTTAAAAGGATTATAATAAACATCGCTCATTTTAAAAGTTTTTAAACCCAAAAGTTTTCTTTTTGCTTCGAAATATTTATGATCTAAATTCAAGTTGTTTTCTACTTTCTCAACTAATTTTTTATATACATTACAATCTACTTCTTCATAGAACAATGCATTTTCTAAAGCAGAGTTAAATTTTCTTACTTTAGCATAAAAAACATCTTTTTTTACATTTGCTAAATAATTTGATGTTAAAAAATTATTAAACCTACCAAAAGCTGAATTTAATTCAATATGCGCATTTTGTCTTAATACTTCATCATTACTTCTTAAATATATACTTGCTAAATTTTGGTCCATAGGCAAAGCTTTGCCTTTTTTATTTAAAACTTTGTTAAATTTTAAATCTCCATTTTCAAAATTAGAAAAGTTTGCATAAAAGTCTTCCGAAAAATTAGAAACTTGAGACAACAGCTTTTCTTGCTCATCAGTCAAAGTATGTTCTTTTTCTCGTATAATATCGCTTATAACTTTAGAATAGTCTTCAAAGTCTTTATCTTCTTTTAAACTTGATAAGAACTCTTTAGATAGTTTTGAAAGTTGTGGGTTAACAAAAGAGATTTCTACATAAAACTCGGTAATTTTTGCTTCGATTTTATTTAGCATGACTTGACTTTTAGTTTCTGCTACATTTAAATCTTTTAAACAATTAGCATATACGTATAAAGTCTCTGCTCTTTGCTCTAAGCCATATATCATTTTCAAGCAATTTAATATATTATCTCTTTCATTTAATTTATTATTATATTTACTTATTTCTAATATATCTTTTGAAAAGTTTTCTAATTCTTTTTCCCAAGCAGAATCGCTAGAAAAATATTCTTTTAAGTTCCATTTATATTTGTTGTCAACATCTTTTCTTTTTTTCATGATATTTCTCCTAAAAATAAATTAGAATATATTAATTATTAGACCTAAAACACAACTTAAAATATATAATAATCCTAAAATAGAAAAGTTTTCTTTAACGTTTTTATTCATTTTAAACAATGTTATCATGGCTACGCCTGAGTTCACGCACAAACCAGCAATGCACGAACCTAAAGAAATTCCTCCCAGCATAAAAACTTCAGTAATAACAACAGAAGCTGCACAATTTGGAATTAACCCTATAAGTGTTACAACAAATGGCTCAAAAAAGCCTAAAGATAACATAAATGAGCCTATTACATCTTTACCAACAAGTTCTATTATTAACCCAAAAACAAAATTTATTACAAGAATAAAAACAAAGATTTTTAAAGAATGTATTAAAGGGTGAACAAATATTTCTTTTATTTTATTATGTTTATGCTCTAATTTATGTTTACAGCAACCCTCTACCTCTTTATTGTTTAACAATATTTTTTCATCTTTGTCAGCAATATTCTTATCATCACAAATATCATCTGTAGATAAGTTCGCGACATCTTGCCCTAAACTTTGTTCTTTTAATTTTTTGGTATGTATTTTTCTTAAAACAAAATCTATAGTTAACCCAAGCACAATAGCATAAACTAATTTAATTACAAGAATTAAAAATAAGTTTAAGTAATTTTTTGGGGATTGTATCATTAACGGAATTGCTTCGTCACTTGTAGCAATAAAAATAGCAAAAAGCGAGCCCAAAGTAATTACCCTTCTGCTATATAAATCAGTAGCTACCACAGAAAAACCACATTGAGGTATAATTCCAAAGCCTGCACTTATAACAGGAGCCCATTTCCCTTTAAGCATTTTTGATGATTGATATTTATTAAGAATTCTTTCTTCTAATAATTCTATTAGTAAATAACACACAAATAAAATAGGCAATGTAATTATTGATTCTTTTAATGTGTGCAAAAGAACATGTAATATACTTTCAAACATAATACAAATATAATAATTTATTTACAAAAATTAGTAAAGTATTTTTTAGATTTAAAACATTAAAAATATTGCTTTAAATCATCCGTTTGGCATAATATTTATACTAAAATATGGCTAAAACCACACTATAATAGCCTAGAAGAATGAAATAAAAGAAAGTTTTCGACATTTATTTTAGTATTTACACATTTTAAAATAAATGATATAATACTTACGGAATGAATAGTAATTATAAATATAAAAACATTTTAGATATGGAAAAGAAATATCAAAATAGTTTTACGCTTTGCAAAACAAACAATATAGCTATACTTCCCCCTGTTTTAAAAAAAATAGGGCGTGTTTATTTTTGGACTTTTTTAGTTATCGAACAACCTGAAACAAATAAAGATGAGCAAGTAATCAAACGTCCTATAGGAATTATTTGCATTAACAATAAAAACAATAAAGAGATTATATACGATTTAAAAGATTATGATTTTTGCTTGAAAAATCAAGACTTTAACCAAGAATATTACAACATTAAAATTCAAAATGATTTTTGGCCTAATAGAACAAATGAAAATAAAGAAAAATTTAGAATATGTTTAGACTATTTGCAAAAAGTTCAAATGCAAAAACATAATATTAAGGGACATAATAATTCCATATATAACGAATACCTATCAAAAATAAAAACACTATTCCCTAATAACTTTTGGATTTTTTTTGAGTATTTACAAAAAGAAGATATATTTCAAGTTCCTCAAAGTTTAATAGAAAAAAGAAACCATGCGAATAAAATGCATTTAATAGAAATAGAAAAGAAAAAATTGCTTGCCGATAAAATTTTACAAAATAAACTATTTGTTTTTAAAAATAAATTAAATAATGATATATATGATTTTTGTAAGGGAGAAATCGTCCCTCTACTTAAAGGAAAAGGCAGTTATACAAAAATTAAATTTTATGATTTAATAGGCAAAAAAATAAAAGAAATAAATAACGATATTAAAAGCTATACTAAATGCTACAATCCTTTATTAGACGAAAAAACTTTAAATAATAATTATGAAGAATTTTTAGAGAAAACACATATAGAAATAATAAAAGTTTATTCAAAAGCATGTAATAACATTTTTGCTGAAGATGTAGCAGTAGACACAATAGGTAAAGTTTTATTAGTATTTTTAAATGCTCTATTAATTGAAGAAAAAGCCAGTTGTGCCATAGATAACTTTGAAGAAGAAATTACAGAATGCATTAGCATTTTTGACGAAGATAATAATCGTATTAAAAATCAAGAAGCTAGACAATATTTAACAAACATTTACAATAGCTTAAAAAATGATTATATAACGGCAGATGAAGAAAAACTATCTGATATTTATTTAGGATATATAAAAATTCATAATTTTCAAAAATAAAAATAAACAATATTTTGATTAGAAAGAGCCATTAGATTGAATTATAATGGCTTTTGTTTTTGATTTGTTTATATAAGCCCCTTTATGAAGTATTTCATAACTTTCTGTATTTGTTTCTAATTCATAAACTACTTCTATATCTGTTTTAAAATCGTAAATACTAAGAACAGATTGTACATCATGAGATTTACAGTCTTCTTCAAATATACTTTCAAGTAAAGATGCTCTATCACACGACCACACATCAATTTCTTTTAAATTGTTACTCTTATTAAAAACAGGAACTTCTTTTAAATCAATAATTTCTTGATTTATATTTTTTAATAGAAATAAATCTTTTAATTTGTTATTATTAACCTTTTTGTTTATTGTTTTTTCTACACATCTTAAAACCTCAGTTTTATTTGATAGAACAACTAAACGAATAGCTCTATTATTTTTATAAAAAATTATAGCATTATGTTTATTACCTATAGTCAACTCATTACTATTAGTGGTTATAAAACAATTACAATTTAATATAATTTTATATTTATCATATGGGACGTTATTACCTTCTACCCCATCTAAAAAAGCTCCGTTAAAACAAGGCATATAATTTTCAACTGGTTCCGTCCAGACATCCAATGTTTTTATTTTCATTTCTTACCTCTTTTATAAGAATATATCATATAACTTTAACAATGTTTAATTTATTATTATATAAAAAAAAGATATTTAATATTTTATTTAAAATAAATATCTTTTTCATTTTTAAAATTTATTTTTTCTTTTTATCGTCATTATAAAAATCAAAAGCTTTCATAATTTCATCTAAATCTTCTTTAGGGTTAATAGCTTCTTTTAAATCAAATCCTGATTCATTAGGAGAATAATCTCCTAAATCTCCCCCTAAAATATAATTTGATGTGTTTTTATTTTTAGTTGAAAACATAATATTTTCAAAATTAGCCCCGTTAATATTACTGTCTTCCGACAAAAACTTATTAAATTCATTTGAGGTTGCAGTATTTGTTTTTTCTTTCGGTTCTTTAACATCTTGCCTTTTCATCTGAACAACTTTTGGATTACTAGGCGTTTCTCTACGAATGTCTTCATCTGTGGTTTTTACAGTAGGACCATTTGCCACAACCGTTTCTATTTTATTTGCAACATTGTCTGTGGCAATTTTGTTTAAACCTATCATTTTAGATAACAACCTTTTAACTGGGTCACCTATAGTACTTTCTTTTATAGTTTGGTCTTGCATAGAAATATTATTTTGTAAAGATTTCCTGCAATCTTTTATAAGCAAAAGTAATTCTTGTTTTATGCTTCTATCGTTATAAATATTTTCGTCTGTTAAAAGATTTTCCATTTTTGTGTATAATAAGTTTAACTTTTTTGTTTCAAGTTCATAAATATTTTTAGAACTATTTTCTATCAATTTTGCTCTTTCCACAGCAGAAACTAAGGAAGTAACAAGTTCATTATCACTGTTATTTGTTAATTTATCTAACTGATCTTTTAAATAAAAAATTCTATCTTTTTGTTCAGATAACTTAGTTTCATAATCATTTTTTAATCTTTCAATATAACTATCAACTTCTAACTGACTATAACCTTTTTTTATGATTTTAAAATTACTCATTTTCTTCCTCCTTTCTTTTGGTTTTAAAAGATACAATTAAAATTATAATTCCACAAACAATAAGTAAAATACTTAATAATTGAGATACTCTTATCCCCGACCCTAGTATTGTTAATAATTCTTTTGGATCCCTAAATTGCTCTAAAACAGCTCTAACAATTCCATATATTATAAAGTAACTAGCCGTAACAACCCCTTGTTTTTTTGATTTTAATGAAATTACTAAAAGAATTACAAAGCCTATTAGATTTAAAAAACTTTCATAAAAGAATGTTGCTAAGTGCCAGTGTCCATTGATTAAAACACTAAATGGAAAAACTTGTAATTCTGTGTTTAATGTTTCTATACCATAACAACAATTAGCAAAGTAGCAACCTATTCTACCAACTGCCTGTCCCAAAATCAAGCAAGGTGCTGCAACATCACAAGCTTGAATTAAAGAATATTTTTTAATTTTACAACATAAAAGAACACCTAAGAACCCGCCTATTACTCCACCATATATTGCCATGCCGCCTTCCCAAATTTTAAAAATTTGAACAAAACTTTCTACACCATTAAAAATACAATAGTAAAGCCTTGCTCCTACAATGGAAAATGGTAATGCAAATATCGCCAAGTCTAAAACCATATCTTTATTATAACCTTTTTTAGCACATAACCACATAGCACAAAAAACGCCTAAAATTATGCCTAAAGCTATAAAAAGACCATAATAATTTATGTATAAATTAAATATATAAAAACCTTGAGTTTTAAGTAAAAATAAATTCATATTTATATTATACCTTAAAAGAAAACAATTTCAAATACTTTTTATAAAAACAAAACAATTAGTTAAAAAATACAATAATATTGCAAATACTCTAAATATCTATTAATTTAAATACTTATTAATTTTTTATCGAAAGTTTTGCTAATAACTCACAATTTGATGTTTGTGGGAACATATCAAAAATACTAATTTCATCAACATTATATTTATCACTTAAGAATCTTAAGTTTTGCTTTAATGTATATGGATTACAAGAAACATAAATAACATTTTGGATGCCACTATCTTTAAGCGCTTGAAGTGTATTAATATCACAACCACTTCTTGGAGGGTCAATTACAAAAGTAGCGTTTTTATACTTTCCTATAAGTTTTGAAAGTTCGTTTTTACAATCCCCATTAATATTTTCAATATTTAAAATATTATTTTCTTTTTTAATTTTATTTGCATTTTCTGTTGCTTTTTTATTAATTTCTATACCTATAACTTTTTTTGCTTTTGTAGATAGAATTGAAGTTAGCAAACCTATTCCGCTATAACCTTCTATAACAATTTCTTCTTTAACATAATCTAAAACTTTATTATATAATTCATTTCTAACAAAATTATTAACTTGCATAAATGAAAAAGGATGTACCGAATATTTTATATTTTTAAAACTATCGTTTAATTCTTTTAACCCACAAATATGTTTCCAGTTTTCGCTTAAAATTTTATCTTTAGACGTATTAAAATTTAAATACAAACCATAATTAGTGTTAAATTCTTTAGTTAGCATTTTTTTAAATTCTTCAATGTTTTTTGGTATTCCACTAACTACAAGTGTTACCATTATATTGTCATTTAAAACTCTAACCACTAAATGATTAACTAATGGATTTTTATGCTTTTTAAACCACTCTTTTGCTATTTTTAATACTAAATTTATTTTATCATTTAAAATTAAGCATTCATTAATTTCCACTAAACAATTTGAGGCTTCTTGCTGAAAACCTATTTTGCCATCTTTAACCAAAAAAGATGCTTTATTTCTATAGTTAAAAAATTTATCGCTAGCTACAAAAGATATTTCTTTATTATAAATATCACTAAAATAATTTTTAATAATTTCTTTTTTTAACAATATTGAATTTTCATAAGATAAATGCTGAAAATCACACCCACCACATTTTTCATAATAAGGGCAAGGTGCTGTTTTTCTAAAATTATTTGCCTTAATAACCTTATTTAATTTAGCTTTAATATAATTTTTTTTATTAAAAACACTCTCACACAAAACTTCTTCATTTGGCAAAACGTATTTTATGCTTAACTTTTTGTCTTTATAATAAGCTATACCCTCGCCATTTATATTTAAAGAATTTATTTTTATATTAATATTTTTATCTTCATTTTTTTCCATAGAATTATTCATATTTAAAATATATCATAAAGAATTAAAAAAAACTAGCAACAAAATTCACATTAAAAAATAAAAGTTATGTTAATAAACACAACTTTTAATATTTTTTACTAAAATTCATGCATTTTGATTTAAACTAAACATTTCTTTACCATAGTATAATGTTCTTAATTTATCTATACCTAAATCTTCTTGTTTAAAATTAAAACCAAACAAGTTCAATTCATTTATTAACAATTTCCTTTGTTCTAATAATGGAAGGTTATAATATTTAGAATTATCATAATAAACAACTAATCCTACTTTATCTATTAATTGCAACTGGATTCTATTATTCATATTCTCATTGGCATAATGATAATCTTTTTTAATAGTTTCAAAAACTTTTACATAACCCTCTTTAATTAAATTCTTTTCCATTTTTATGCTGGTTATTTTAGGATTTCTTATACGAATGCAGCTGTCTTTTATTTGCTTTTCACTAAAACCTTCAAATGAACTTTCTTTTGTATAATATAAATCTTTCGTTTCACAACTAAAAACTTGTTTTAAGCCATGTTCTTTTAACATATTATCATAAAATTCAAACGGTTTGTTTAATTTTATTCCTACTTCTACAATTAATTTTTTCATATATTTCTCTAAAAAAAATTTTATCACACTAAAAGTTTTTAATCAATTATTATAATATTTTAAATGTACTATACTATAACTTTTGTATAATAATCTTAAAAACTAAAATTGTTTAAAATATCATCAACGAATATAATACTACTATAAACTATTGTTTTTTAAGCAAATAAACTAAGTCAAACAAAAAACAACACGTAAAAAAATATAAAATAAAAAAGAGTTTAAATTAATTTATTTCAACTCTCTTTTCTTTTTAAATATTTATATAACACCTAAGCTAATCATCATAGCTTTATTTACTTGAATCATTTTAGAATCGGAAAGCTCACCTATTTTTTCTTTAAGTCGTGTTTTATCTATTGTTCTTATTTGTTCTAGCAATACAACAGAATCTTTTTCTAAGCCATATTCTTTACTAGATAATTCTATGTGAGTAGGTAATTTTGCTTTATTAAGTTTACTTGTTATTGCAGCAGCTATAACAGTTGGGCTGTATTTGTTGCCTATATCATTTTGAACTACTAAAACTGGTCTTATCCCACCTTGCTCGCTTCCAACAACGGGGCTTAAATCAGCATAATAAAGCTCTCCTCTTTTAACCATACTACTCCCTTGTTAATAATTTGTCATATTCAAAATATTTATTGTTTATTAGATATAAATTTTCATTTAACAAACTTTTTTTTACAGCTTCATACTTATAAACATTAAATATAAATTTCGTGTCATTCATAGTATGATAATTTAGGCAATAATTGTTAATTCCATATAAAAATTCATTATCCTTACTCATAATATTTCCCTTCTAAATCTTTTTTAAACTTCTTTATTTAAAGCTCTTTTTAATAAAAATAAAAAGAGCACATTTTTATTATGCCCTTTTTATTATTTAAAAATCATTATTTACATTATTATACAAATTGCAGTAGCATCAGTGTTACTATGGCTAATACTTATATCAACATCTTTATTACCTATAAAAGCTTTTAACTTTTCAGTTATGTGAATATAAGGACTTCCATTTTCATTATGTAAAATTTCTATATCTGTTGGAGTTATACCTTTATTAAAACCTACTTTTAATGCTTTTACAAATGCTTCTTTTGCACAAAATATCCCTGCCATATGAATTAATTTATTTGAAAACTTGTTAAAGTATTCTATCTCATGTTTTGTAAAAATTTTTTTTAATTTAATTTTATCATTTTCTAAATTCGCAAAACGAGATATTTCTAAAATATCAATCCCAACATTCATAATCTTCTTCATCCTTTTTAAATATTTGTTCTAAAGCCCACTTAATATCTTCCGATTGATAACCCCTACTAGATAGATACCTAAATGCCTTTTGTTTATTTTTAATATCACATTCCTTATTCTTCATGTACTTTTTTGCAACCGAAACAATATACTCCCTATCATTTAAATATTCATCTGTTGCTTGCTTAATTATTTTTTCGTCAACACCTTTTTGTTTTAGTTCTATTTCTATTTTTTTCTTTCCACTGTTTTTATTTTTAAACTTTATATAATTTTTAGCATAGAAATCGTCATTAACAAAATTATACTCTTGCATTTTTTCAATTACTTCGTTTGAAATAGCCTCATTAAACCCTTTTTTTAACAAATAATTATATATTTCTTTCTTTGTTTTTTGACATTTAGATATGTACGAAACTGCTTTGTTTAAGGCCACTTCTCTTTCTGTTTGGTTAATTAAGTAATCAACCGTTTGTTTTTCTATTTGCAAGCCTTCCTTTATTCTATTTTTCATTATTGTTTCCAAAGAAAGCCCACAATAAAACTCATCATCTAAATACAAATTAACTCTATTTTTATTCTTTTTTTGCACTTCTATTTTTGTAATTAGCAATTTATTTCACCTTTTAATTTTCTTTTAATACTAAGATTTCATTTAGAGTTCTATATTTTTCATCTAGGTCTAATCCAAAACCTATAATAAATTCATCCCCTATTTCAAAACCTACTTTAGTTGGCATTTTTAAGCTTTGTTTTAGCTTTTTAGGTTTTTGTAAAAGAGAATACATTTCAATAGTTTTTGGATTTTGTTTTAAAAAATAATCGTATAAAAAATTTGCCGTTATTCCTGTATCTATTATATCTTCAACCAAAATCAAATGTTTATTAGATATATCAACATTTATTTCCTTTATAACTTTAACATTTCCTGTGGTATTAGTACCTTCATAACTTTTTACTTGAATAAAATCGATTTCAACATTATTAGATTTAACACTTTCAATTAATTTAGAAAAAAATAAAACAGCACCTTTTAATACACACACTAAAACAATATGTTCATTTTTATAATCATTATCTATTTGAATAGCAAGTTCTTTTATTCTTTTTTGTAAGGCTTGTTTTCTAATTAATGGAACAAAATTTGTTAAACT
This sequence comes from uncultured Clostridia bacterium, assembly GCA_937891595.1. Taxonomy (GTDB): domain Bacteria; phylum Bacillota; class Clostridia; order Christensenellales; family UBA1242; genus UBA7862. The sequence continues at coordinate 7,513 of CALATF010000033.1, read as the reverse complement.
CATATTTCCCCTCTTTTTAACAATATCTTATATCATCTTTTTCTTGAATTGAATTAACATTATCTTTTATCTTTTCATATTCTTCTTCTACTAAATAAGCATTAAAATTAACGTCATTATTAAATGTTAAATCAGATATTTGAATATTATTTTTTACAAAATAACTTTTTAAAACATTATATTTATTATAATCACAAGTTATAAAATATAATTTTTTTAATTTAACTTCATATTTATTATCTATAATAGTTTTCAAAGCACAATCCTTATAAGCTCTACCTAACCCAGCAACCCCTAATTTAATTCCGCCAAAATATCTTACAACAACACATAGAACGTTTATCATGTTATTTTCTTTTAATGCTTGTAAAATTTGCAAACCTGCAGTGCCGGAGGGTTCCCCATCATCACTTGAGTAACATAAAACATCATTATTTTTATAAATGACGCTAGCATAACAAATATGTGTAGCAGATAAATTATTTCTTTTAATTTCTTTTAATATTTTATTTTGTTCTTCTATTGAATAACAATTATAAGAAAAAGAAAAAAACTTTGATTTTTCAATCACAGTTTTAACTTCTTTACAGCTAATTAAGCTAAACATTATAAATTAGTTCCTTTCCCATGTTTTTTTAAATCTTTTTTATTTATTTTTTGAAAAGTAAACCATAAAATATCTAATATTTGAAGCGGAATAGCTAATATAAAAACAAGCCACATTTCTTTTACAGGAATACAAACATAAAGCGAAACAGCCGTAGTCCATATTAAAGCAGTAACCATAACAGCGTTTAACATATTAGTACACCAAATACTAGTAAATACTAAAGCTACTATTGCACAAGTTGGGATTGCAATAATAAAACACTTCCACGTATGCCCATCAAATATATTCAAAAATTCAAATATACCATATAAAGTTATAGCTACAAGCCAAACAAGAGATGAAGACAACATAGTAATTAATATTTGTTTTTTATTTAACGTTCTGTTCTTTATTTTAAAATTGTTTGTTTCATCAGGAATATTTGGGCTGTTGTCTAAAAAGTCATTAACGGTAACACCATAGATATCGGCAAGTTGTTTAAGTACCAAAACATCAGGGACAGCATCACCTCTTTCCCATTTAGAAATATTTTTATCTGAATATTTAATTTTTTCAGCAAGTTCTAATTGTGTTAGTTTTGCGTTTTTCCTAAATTTTATTAAATTACTTGCTATTATTTTTTTTGTTTCTTCCATGATTATATTTTAATATAGTTATAAATTAAATGCAACTTTATTTTATTAAACTATTCTACAAATAGTAGACGTTTTTAAAAAATTCTACAATTTTAAAAATTATGTAGTTAAAAGAAAAACTAGGAAGAATATTATATATAAGTTTAATAATTAAATATTTTTTATTTTATCCAAAATATTCCATAATACTTAAAATTACAAATATCACACCAGTTATTACTGGAGTATTAACAGATATTTTTTTTACAATTTTGTTCCCCAAATCAAAACCTATTACAAAAAATAAAAAGTGAAAAACAAAATTCGAGGCTATAAATAATACATGATTTGAAAAATGGCTAAAAAATATAAAAGTAGAAAAAGCATTTTCAAAGACAAATACCGCTAATAAAATTAAGAAATCATAAAAATTGAAATACTTAATTTGTCTTTGCAATATGTTTTCCAACTTAGTTTCAGATTTATTTGATAACATACTCTTGATTACACTTACAAAAGCTTGTATCAAATAATAACAACCAAAACAAAATAATAAAATTGCGGTGACTTTGCTTAAAAAAGTAAATCTATTTATTACTTGTTGTATACTTGAATAGATTAAAAAAAATAGCGTTAAAATAAGAGTATTTATTAAATTTAAAATTAAAAAATCAAACTTGGAAACTTTAATATTTCTTGACCCAAAACCTATTGAATAGCCAAAAGCATCAATACTTATAGAAAAAGAAAAAAGCAGAACTTCAAACATATTTCATAATATGTTAAAAATTCTACTTTTGTTTTTATTATTTCAAAAATCTTTAATTAAAATAAACTTTATCTATTACACCGCCACCAAGACAATTTTCTTGTTCATCATATAAAACAACATATTGTCCAGGAGTAACTGCCCTTTGCTTTTCACAAAAACATATATTTAATGTTTTATCATCTAATAATTCAACGTTAACTTTTTGGTCTGGCTGTCTATATCTAAATTTTGCAAAACAAGTAAATTTTTTATTTTCAGGTGTTTTAGGAATCCAGTTAAAGTCAGTAGCATAAAGACTTGAACTAAACAATTTATCGTCTTCTCCTTGGCTAACGATAAGACGATTATTAATAACATCTTTATCTAAAACAAACCACCTTTCTCCACTTCCACCGGACATACCACCTATTTTAAGCCCTTTTCTTTGCCCTAGCGTGTAATATAGCACTCCATCGTGTTTTCCAACGACTTTACCATTAGTGTCTACAATGTCGCCATTTTGAGCTGGTAAATACTGTTGTAAAAACTTTTTAAAGTTTCTTTCACCTATAAAACATACACCCGTGCTATCTTTTTTCTTAGCATTAACCAAGTCATTTTCTAAAGCGATTCGTCTAACTTCTGTTTTTTCAATATCAGCTAACGGAAATAAAACTTGAGATAATTGCCTTTGAGATAACTGGTTTAAAAAATAACTTTGGTCTTTAGATTTATCTTTTGACTTTTTTAAATAAAAATATTTACCATCGCTTTCAACTTTGCAATAATGCCCTGTAGCAATATAATCTGCACCTAACATTTTTGCATAATCCAAGAAAGGGCCAAACTTAATTTCTCTATTGCATAATACATCTGGGTTTGGAGTTCTGCCTTTTTTATATTCGCTTAAAAAAGTTGAAAAAACCTTGTCCATATATTGCTTTGAAAAATTTACTGAATAATAAGGAATACCTATTTTATCACAAACTCTTCGTACGTCTTCATAATCTTCTGTTGCAGTACAAACTCCGCAATCATCTTTTTCTTCCCAGTTGTTCATAAAAAGGCCGATAACATTATAACCTTGTTCTTTCAATAACAAAGCACTCACCGAGCTATCAACCCCCCCACTCATACCTATTACTACTGTCTTTTTTTCTTCCATAATCTTTCTTCTTTTTCTATTCTTCTTTTAAAGGTTCATCACATTTTGGGCAAATTTTTTCATCTTCCCTAACCTTAACAGTTTCACCGCAAGAAGCACAAACTATTTTTACTCGTTTTAATTTTCCTTTTATTTTATTATCATCTATGTTTGAAGCATCTTTTAATATATTACTATTAACATAATTAGAAGTTTTTATATCTATTTTTTCTTTATTAGTTTTATTATTAGATTTTTCATTTTTAACTTCTTTTAAAATATCTTTAACAACTTCTTGGTCTAAATCTTCTCTAATAAGTTCTTCGTCAATAGAAATAGGAACTTTAAATCTATTAATTAATATTTGAAAAAGAGATACAAGCCAAATCATAACAGAGAACGCACTAGGTAATATTAAAGACCACATCAATAAAAACAAATACTCATGATTAAATAAATTTAAAGGAAGTAAAAAGGTTGCTACATAAATTAGAATAGTAGAAACTAACATATATGCAAAAGTTTTATATTTGCCTATCTTTGCAAAATGAACCCCTACCCAACCAAAACATAACGCAATAAAAAACAATCTCCATTTGCTAATGTCTACAGGCAAATCTTTACTACAAATAACTTTGTTAAATTCTTTTGCTTTTATAGCTTTTTTTGCAGCTTCATTAGTTGCTTTTGATAATCTAGAATATATCAAACCACAATTTTCGCACCTATCTTGGAAAATATATGCCCTTTTATCACATCTTGGACATCTTTTATACTTCTTTTCTTTCATACAACAATATTAACAAAATGCTGATATAAAGTCAATCTGATAATTTATTATACATCTTTTAAGCAATTTTTTATTAAAAACAAATAAACAAAATTTCTTGATTTGTACTTGTTTAATTGTTTTAATTTAAATATTTAAATTATAATTTTTTTTAACTTTTATATAAAAAAAGGAATAGGTAAAAACCTACTCCTTTAAAAATTTGATTAAAATTTATTTGTCATCATATGAAGCTAAAATTTCAATAATTTCATTCATTTCTTCATAGCTTAATGTATTTAATTTGTTAAGAGCCTCTTTATAAGAATCTTTCATATCATTAGAACATTTTTCATTCTTTTGAGCTACTCTATTCATAGCTTCAGCTACAGAAATAATTTCTTCTTTACTGTTATATTTTTTCAACATTAAAACTTCTTCTAAAATTTTAAAACTATAATCAATATTTCTTGGACTCATAATTCTCTCCTTAAATACATTAAATTATTACACATTTTTTCATTTTTAACAAATAATTTTAAATAAATTGTTTTATTAATTCTGCAGCAGATTGATATGCAGCTTTATATACATTTAAATCTCTGTACATTTGAGGCCCAGAGTATTTAGCCTCCGTTTCTTCTTCTTGTGGTTTAAGATCTTCCATTTGAAATACTCGCTCTGCAACTGCTGTCATAGGGGTATTTCCAAGTACAACTTCACAATTTTCTAAGTTGGCATCTCTGTAAGTATTTTGCACTGTATTTAATATTCTATTTTTTTCTTCAGGAGATACTGTTTTATGCCCGTTTACTGTTATAAGTTTAGATTCTTTTGCACCCCTAGCTTCATATACAGGGAATCTTCCCTCATTATCAGCAAAAACAATATTACCATTTGCATCAGTTTTAAATGTTTCTGGAACATATACCCCGCCATCTGCCGTAACTACTCTCGCCAAAACAAACTTTTCTGAAGTTCTATTATCTAAAACCGCAGGTCCCATTTCAGATCCATGGTTAGGACCACCAGTTCTAGCACCAGAAGAAAAATCTATTCCTGGCACTCCTGCGCCACTTACATGAGTAGGTTGAGATGGAGTGCCTGTTGGAGATACTAAACTAGGACTAGGAGCATTTGATTTTTTAACTACATCTGCTTTGTAAACCATCTCAGGGTTCATGTGAGTATTTACAAATTCTGGATCTAATGATACTAACATAAGTTCTCTAGCAAACTCTTTTACTGTTTTTACACCAAAAGAACCTCTTAATGCCAAACGATGTACCATGTCTGCTTTCATTTCTTTAATAGCAACGTCTACTTCTTCGTTTGATAAAGTATCACCGTCTTTTAGTCTTTCTCTCCATTCATCATAACCAAAGTTGCTATTTTTTAATCCTGATAATATTCGTGAATCAAAAGCATTATTAATTAATTGCCCATATTTATCCCATCTACCATTTCCACCAAAAACCTTTTCTCTTTTTTCACCAGGATAACACATTAAACTTACTAAATCTGAACTAGCATTATTGTATAAATCTCTATCAGCAGTTACATTCCCTGTTATTGCAGCAATATAAGGATAAGCCATAACTGAGTTAATTTGTTCAGCTGCACATTTAACACCCTTAACGCCAGTATTAGTTAAATGACGATTTTTGTATGAAGATAAATCATAACATGTTTTATCACCTAAATCTATATTAGATGAAACTAAAGAACCATTAATTCTTTCTGTAATTAAACCTGGTATATTAAATCCAGCCCCAAGGGTATTAATAGAATCCCTTACACTTTCTTTAAGTACAGGTCTCTTAGCACCTTCTGCTCCCTCTTCAGGTGGATAAGCAAAATTTGATAAAACTTTGTCTTGGAATGATCTAAGATATTCAATTTGAGACCTGCTTTCAGTAAATAATTTTTCTGAATACGAAACAGCAGACAACATTTTCCAAGCTTCTGTTAATTTTTTATGGTCATTTGCTAAAGCTTTATCTAATTTACTTTCCCCATGCTTTTTATCTAACTTTAAATCATACAAAGCTTGAGCAACTTCACTTCTAGTTTCCATTGCTTTTTTACGATCGTTAGTTTCAAAATCACTAGATTGTTCATTTGTTTTTTTAGCAAATACAGCATCATAACTATCTTGGAAGGATACGTTTTCAGTCATTGTATATTCTTTCATTTTTGACATTCTTGAAAAAAAATCTGAATAATTTTTTGTTCTTATGCCTTTATTTAAAGATTGAGACAATAAATGCAATTCTCTAGGTGACCTACCATGACCTTCTTCTAAAATTCCTAAAGTTATTAAATTTGCTTCCATAGTTGTTAAAGAAGAAACATTTATACCTGTTAATGTAGTACTGCGTAAAATATCATCGATTGCACTATCTAAAAAACTAGATAAATTTCTATCTCTTGCACTTGCCATAACAAATACCTCTCTTTTATTTGGCTTAATAATACCACTTTTTAGTAAATAATTCAATAAAAATACTATATTTTGTGCAAACTGACCAAACCATATATATCTATTATATAATAAATTATAAAGATTATATAATTGCTTTATATTTTTCAAACGTATTTAGTATATATTCTTAAAAGCAATTTTTTTTAGAATTAAATAAATAATAAAAACACCGCAATATAATAATTGCGATGTTTATTTCATTAATAAATTGTTTATTACGAGAATAGTTTTACTACTGCCTCATTTGCTTCAATTTTAACTGAAGTTCTTGATAATGCGCTTGTTATCAAGAAACATTGACCAACGCCCGCAGTAACAATACTATCTTGTTCGTCTTGGTTAATTTCACCTGCGTTTCTATAAAGTTCAATAAGGTCTGTAATATCATTAGGAGCAAGTGAGAAAATAAATGAATACTGACTAGCGTTAATAATAGCTGTAGATTGTCTTTGAATTTCTTGACTACCAACAAAGTCCTTAATATTTTGAGTAATAACAATTTGCATGCCGCCATACTTACGAATACGCTTTGCCATTTGTGCCATAAACTCTAAAGCTATAGGGTGTTTTGGGTTAATGAAAACGTGAGCCTCGTCAACAACAACAACGATGTGTCTATTTGCGGAATATTTATCATTAAAGTCTTTATTTTTAATAATCTCGTTATCTAAATATTTGAATACTAATAACATTTGAGCATTAGCTATAACTTGGTTACGGTTAGCAAGTAAAGAACGGAAATTAAATGAAATGAAGTTCTCTTTAGTTGCAATAGAAGTTGGACCATTCCATAAGTTACTATTTCTTCCGCCAGTAGCGAATTTAGAAATATAAGTTATAACTGTTTGTAATATATTATGTTGATATTCATCTTTTTCATTTTTTAACTTTTTTAATGCTAAATTATATAGGTCGTCAAATATAGGAAAATCTTCTGCTTTTAAATTTGTAAGCGGAGTTTGAGCATTTATGCCTTTTTCCTTGTAAACTTCAATAACTAAAGAGTTAACCTTTTCAAAAGCCTCGGAAGGCATACCTGGAAGAATAATACTTAAAAATGCAAGTTTTAGATTGTTAAAAGGTGAACATGTTGGCATTGTTGGGGCTAATGGTGAAGGAAAATCTACTTTTATGAATATT
>CALATF010000032.1 GCA_937891595.1 uncultured Clostridia bacterium | reverse complement strand
TGAGAAAACTTGGACACGCGTGTGTAGACAAGGTTGCAGAAGAGATATCTGTATCTTTTCCATCTATGACAATAGCAACAATCTACAATGTGCTTGAATCTTTCGTAAATGCAGGTCTGCTTGTAAGGAGGTTCAGTTCAAACAACAAGATGTATTTTGATGTGAATGTTTATGAACATGCCCATTTTTATGACTGCAATGAAAATACTTACGAGGATTTCAACGATCCTGAACTTGTAAAAATGGTTATGGATATAGGATATATAACAGGTAATAATGTCTGCTTTAGTAGTGATAGTGAATATAATTTATTAGTTAATAACGCTGCAAAAGTAGAAACAGCACCTGAAGCATAATAAGTAATTAATAATTTAGTGATTAAAGAATTGAATGTTTTCAAATGTTCAATTTTTTTTTATGTGATGTTAAGTAAATACTTATTTAGAAAATATTATTTATTATATAAAATGAAATTCATATATATAATTAGAATCAAATTTTTAATGAAACTTTATAAAAAATTAAAAATATCATATTATATATAATTATAAACTTAAAGTAATTATTTGCTAATTGTTTGGCAGTTTTTAATTTTGTATGTTATTATGTTTTTCAGGAGTTTAAAATGAAACCGATATTAGATTTTTATAAAGAAGAGGGAATTATTAATAAAGAAACATATCTTAAAGGTTCCAAAGAATTTGATGATATTTCTATGATAAAAAAATATAAAATAAATACAGCTTTATTTATTTTTTATAGAGAAAATTTAGATTTAATTTTAGATTTAAACAAAATGGAGGAGTTATACGAATATAAAAATGCAAGCAACAGAAATAAATGTTTTGTTTATGATAAAAAATTTGTAATTGCATTTTCCCCACTTGGTTGTCCTTCTGCTGGTGCTATGATGGAAGAACTTGGTTTTATGGGCATTACTAACTTTTTTGCTTGTGGTAGCGCAGGGCAAATTGATCAAAACGTAAATTCTAAAGAATTTGTTCTTGTTGATAGGGCAATTAGAAGGGAAGGTCTTTCTTATCATTATTTAAAACCATCTTTATATGTTGAAACAGATAAAGATTTAACAAAATTTGTTGAAAAATTTTTAAAAGAAAATAACTATAATTTTAATATTAATACAACGTGGACTACTGATGCTTTTTATAGGGAAACTTTACCAGAAATAGAAAAAAGAATAAAACAAGGTGCTGTTTGTGTAGAAATGGAATGTGCTGGTTGGGCAGCTGTTGCAAAATATAGAGGATATAAATTTGCACAACTTCTTTACTTTTCAGATGCTGTTAAGCAAGAAGGTTGGGGTTGGCACCCAAGTAGAGAAGAACTTAATTGCTCTGTTATAAAACTTATGATTGATTGTGTTTCTAAATTTTGCGATAAAAAGACAAAAAATAAATAACAAAAATTAAAAAAATGAAAAATTTATTTTTTCATTTTTTTTATTTATATAATAGGTTAAAAGAAAATAATTAAAAAGTTTTAAAATATAATTTATATTTCAAATATTTTGATTTTAAAAAAAAATATAGTAAAATATTTTAGAGGTGTAAGTATGTTGATTAATATATTAAAGTTTTTCTTTGGTTTTGGTAATAAATGCGAAAGATTTGACAGACGTTATACACGTAAAGGTTATGTAAGCAGAATAATTATGATGTTAACTTATCTTGTTTTTTCAGGTGGTATGGTTGCATTTATTTATTTTGGATTGCCTTTTAGTTTTGAAAAAAATGTGATTTTAGGAATTTTAGCCGTATTACTAGCTATAGGTTTAATTTTTACTGTAGTTTCAGAAGATATAATTTTAGCTGTTGTTGCATTTAAATGTTTTGTGGTTAGAAATATTAAAGCAATATCAGATAACATTAAACATAAAAAAGAAAACAAAAAACTAGAACAATTAAAAGAAGAAAATGGTGGTGAAATTATTGAAGAAGCACCAAAAACTTCTAATGAAATAAATGAAGATATTTTAAGGGAACAAGAAAATAAGAAGTCTTATAGATGGTTTGATTTTTTTGCAATTTTTATTTTTGCTGGTTTTGCCGTTGCTACAGTAGCATTATCTATTGTAATAGCAAAAAGTTTGGTTGGGTAAAAAATATTTAAAGGACATCTATGGAAAGCTATCAAAAAACTAATGATAAAAAGTATATATTGATAATAAACTTAGTAATGCAAATAGTATTTTGCTTTTTTAATGTTTTTTTTAATATTTACGTTTATGACATTTCAAAAAACTTAAATATTGTTGTTTTTTATACTATAGCCCATGAAGTTTTTGGACTTTTGTTAAATTTTGCAATAAATAAGTTTATTAATAAAAAGGTAGCTTCTGTTTTATTTAAACTTAGCTTTATTTTGTGTTTAATTTGCACTTTACTTTCTTTTTTTATAACAGCTCAAAGACTCTATTTAGTTTTTATTGTTCAAATTTTATATGCAACAACTTGTTGCTTTTACTATATGCCAAGTGAAGTAGCTACTATGAATAAAAACAATAAAAGCCAGATGAAAAAATTTGTTGGCATTAATTCTGCTCTTACTGTTTTTGCTGCAGTTTTAAGTCCATACTTGTCTGGTTACATTATAGATTTTATTTCTTATTATGTATTATTTGCTATAATGTTTGTTTGTTCTGGTATTTGTTTTATTTTGTCTACTAAGCTTAATATTGCTACTAATGAAATTGAACATATGAATAAAAGAGAGTTTTTTAAAATTGCTCATAAAGAAAAAGGAATTAGAATAGGGTATTTAGGCTATAGTCTTTGTAGATTTTCTCAAAATGGTATCGTAGAAAAGCTTCTTCCGATAATAATTTTTATGCGCATGGGAACTAATTATAGTGTAGGCAATTATTCGGCATTAGCTTCTTTTTTAGCAAGTGTTGTTTTGATAATTTATGTTTATTATTCAAAAAACAAAGTTTTAAGTATGTACATATGTACATTTTTTCAAATTTTAGCATCTATTCTAATTTTAATTTCAAATTCTATAGTTATTTATTTTATATATTTCTTTACCAAAAAAATTACAACAAAGTTATTGCATAACGAGGTGTATTCAACTCTTTTTGTTCTGCTTGATAACACGCAACTTGCAAACTATAAAGTTGAACATTATTTAGTTTACAATACATATAGTTCTAGTGCTTTAACAATTTCGTGTTTATTATGTTTAATATTTTATAATTTCTTTAATAGTGTATTAGGTTTATCATTATTTTTAGCGTTTGCCTCGCTAATGCAATTAGTTTCTACAGTATTAATAACTAAAAGTGATAGAATTTTAAAAAAATATGAAAATAAAGAAATTTAATTTTAGTTAATTTTGCGTAAAAAACAGTCAATATTTAATTTCTAATATATTTTGATTACAAATTTAGTTAAAATAAAAAGGATATTTATAAATGGATAAATTAATTATTTTGGCCTATATGGGTACAGGAAAAACTGAGTTAGAAAAGAGATATGATAATGTAATTGATTTTGATTTTCAAGATTATAAATATATATATGATGAAAGTATAAGTCATTTACCATTAGAACAAAGAAAAGGGAATGTAAGTTTAAGAAAAGAAAATGAAAGTTACCCAAAAAATTTTTTATGTGATGCTTTAAAGTTATTAAATGAAGGCAAAATTGTAGTTTCACCATTTATAGAACATGTTTACAATGCTTTTGATAGTAAAGAATTTAAAGACAAAGCTGGCAGTATTAAGTTTATTATTGTTTGTCCTAAGATAAATAATTTTGAAGAATATGTTGAAAGATTTAAAAACAGGGGTAATGGAGAAGAATTTATAGAAAGAAGGCGAAAGGAATTTCCTTCTTTAATAGAAATTTTTAATAATTCTAATTATGAAAAGATTATAATTAAACAAGGTCAATTTTTATCACGAGCTTTAATAGAGCATGGTTTAAATTTACAAGAAAAATAAAAGGGGAAAGTTTATGAAAGTTATATTAGTTAATGGTAGTCCACACAAAGAAGGTTGCACATACACTGCACTAAAAGAAGTTGAAAAAATCTTAAATGAAGAAGGAATTAATACTGAAATCTTTTGGATAGGGAATAAAGCAATTTCTGGTTGCATAGGGTGTGGGGCTTGTTCTACTTTAAGAAAATGTGTGATAAACGATATTGTAAATGATTTTGTTGAAAAGGCAAAAGAGGCAGATGCATTTGTTTTTGGGACTCCTGTTCATTATGCTGCAATGGCTGGGAATATGGCTTCTTTTATGGATAGGTTGTTTTATTCTGCAAGTGCAGGAAAGCATAAAGAAAGCTTTATGTATAAGCCAGCATCATCTGTAATTGTTGCTAGGCGTGCGGGTACAACTGCTACATATGACCAAATGAATAAATATTTTGGAATAACTCAAATGCCTATAATTTCAAGTAGGTACTGGAATATGGTTCATGGTGCAAGCCCAGAAGATATTGTTAAAGATGAAGAGGGTATGCAAACTATGAGAATTTTGGCAAGAAACATGGCTTATTATTTAAAATGTATACAGGCAGGGCGTGAAAAAGGCGTTGAAAGACCTAAAATGGAAAAAGTTATATTAACAAACTTCATTAAAAAAGATTTATAAATTTATTTATACACAACTTTATCAAATAAAAATTGTTTATTTTTTTAAAGTTGTGTATAATATTTTTCAATATAATTTTACTTTTAGAGGATAAAAATGAAACTTGGAATTATTTTAATAATTTTTGGATTATTATTTGTTTTTTCTCCTTTTTTTAATATGATTGAATATGAACATTTTTCAGAAATATCAGTATTTATTATAGTGGGAATATTTTTTATTATAGGTGGTATATATAGCTTATATAAAAATTATAGGTTAAATAAAATTTCCAAATATGGCAAAATAGGTAGAGGTGTTTATATAACAAGTGATAGTAATTCTGCACCTAATGAGGAACCTACTTATTTCATAAAGTTTTATTATAAAAACGAATATGGCAAAGAAAGAGAACAAAAAACAAAAAGCAAATATACAGAAGACGAAGCAAAATATTTTTCTTTACTAAAAGATTTTGAAATTAAATATGATAATAAATATGCTGTTATTACAGAAAAAATAGATAGAAGAAAATTGTTAGAAATGAAAAATGGGAAATATGATAGTTTTTATACATCAGAGCAAGAAATAAAAGAAAGTCAAATTTTAAAAATTAAAGAAGATGACGATTATTTCGTTTGCTCTTATTGTAATAATGTTCAAACTAAAGCTGGAAAGTGTGAAAGATGTGGTGCTATAATTCGTAAAACACAAATAGATAATTAATTAAATTTTACATGTGAGGAGATTTTTATATTTTTATGGGATATGCTTTTTTTTTCGGTGGTCTTTTATTTACTGTGATTTCTTTTGTAATTGAATTTACAACAGATACACCAGATTTTGGAATATGGATTTTTAGAATTATAGGCTCTGTTCATATGTTGGTTGGTTTAAGTTTTATTATAAAAAATATAAAATTTAAAAGTGTTGCAAAAGTTGGTAAATTATCTAGAGCTGTGTATGTAGATAGTGCTACTAATACTACTATAAATGGAGTAGATTACTATTTCATAAAACTTAAATATAAAAATGAACATGGCGAGGAAGTAATAGCTAAAACACAAAGTAAATATTTAAAAGAAGAAACTATTTATTTTTCTATGTTAAAGGATTTTGAAATTAAATATAAAGATAAACGTGCTATTATAACTGAAGAAATAAACGAAGATAAATTTTCAAATTTAGCTGAAAATAATTTTCTTTATTTTACTGATGAAACTAAGGCTATTAATGAAAATAAAATAGAGCATTTTCAATGCACTTATTGTGGTTGTATTCAAGATAAAACAGGTAAATGTAAACATTGTTGTGCAGTTATAACTAAAAGCAACAAGGTAAAAATTTAAAATGCATTATTATATTGTTTAGTTATAAAGTAGTTTAACATTTTTAATGAAGTTTGTTTATAAAAATAATATTTTAAAATTACTTTTGTACAAGCTTTTATTATATAAATTAAAGGAGTATACATATGAAAATTGTTAAATTTAAAGACACAATAAAATTTTCTAATAGTGATAAATGTGTGGGAATTGAATATCCATTAGGAGATAAAGATATTAATTTTTCTATTGCTAAAATAAATGGTAGATATCCAGATAAAGGATATTGCGTAAATAAAGAATGTAAAGAATTAATTTATGTTTTAAATGGTAGTGGAAGTTTAAATAAAAAAGATGAAAAGATAGATTTTGAAAAAGGTGATGTTATTTTAATACATAAAGGCGAAGTGTTTTTTTGGTTTGGTAATTGTGAGGTTGCTATGCCTTGTACACCTGCTTGGTATCCAGAACAACATATTATGATTGAAGATTAAATTTAACGAAATATTTAATAGTTTAATAATTAGTATTATGGTATAACATTTATCTTCAGTGCATATAAATAGAGTATGGAAGATAAAAAACAAAAAATAATTTCTTATATTATTATAATTTCTAGTATTTTATTTGTGGCTATTTTAGGTAGTATATTCGTAAACATAGGGATGAACTGGTTTAATGGTTTACGTAAACCAAGTGAATTTGTGCCAAATATTTTAATTCCTATAGTATGGACTATAATTTATAGTATATTTGCAGTTGTTCTTTGTTTGTGGGTTAGCAAGCAAGAATTAAGCAAAAAAATGATTGTTTTATTGATTGTGAATGGAGTATTAAATATTCTTTGGTGTTTAATTTTCTTTACATTACAACAAAAGTTATTAGGTCTTGTTTCAATTATTTTATTACTTATTATGGCTTATGTTTTAGTATTAGAAATTAAAAAAACTAGTAAGCTATATTATTACTTAACAGCAATTTATCCTATTTGGGTTAGCATTGCAACAACTCTTAATTTAGCATTATGGATATTAAATTAAAAAATAAAGCCACCAGTAAATTTGGTGGTTTTATTTATTGTATTACATATCGTATTTTAGCATATCTTTATAAGTTTGACCTTTTACAATAACCTTTGATTTTCCATTTTTAACAAGTATTACTGGTGGTACAGGATTTCTATTGTAGTTACTTGCCATAGAGTAATTGTAAGCTCCTGTTGAAAGTATTGCAATTATATCGCCTTTTTTAAGTTTTTCTAATTTTGCTTCTTTTATAATACAATCGCCACTTTCACAGCATTTACCAACAATGGTTACTTTTTCTTGTTTTTCGTTAGTTGTTGTACATTTTACAGCAGTATATAATGCTTGATATAGTGCATATCTTGGGTTTTCAAACATACCGCCGTCTATTGAAACATACTTTCTTATACCTTTAATTTCCTTTATATTACCAACTGTATAAAGAGTAGTACCTGCCTCTGCAATTAAACTTCTGCCTGGTTCTATTATAAGGGTTGGTGGGGTAAGGTTATCACGTGTTACTATTTTATTAATTTCGTTTACAATAGCTTTAATAAATTTTTTATAATCTTCGTCTTTAAGATTTGTGTCTTTATTTGTGTACCATACTCCAAAGCCACCGCCAGCGTTAAATACTTTAACATCGATATTGTGTTTTTTCTTAAGCATTGATATATATTCCATAACCTTGTTTGCTGCAAGTTTAAATGGAGTTACATCAAATATTTGACTGCCTATATGATAGTGAAGACCTAAGAAATTTAAATCTTTATTTTCGCATACTCTTAAAATAAATTTTTCGCATTCAGGTGAATCTATATTGATGCCAAATTTACTATCTGTTTTACTTGTTTGAATATATTCGTGCGTATGTGCTTCAATACCAGGGTTAACTCTAACTAAAATGTTAATTTTATTTTTTAAAGAACTATTTTCTTTTATTAAGTTTTCTAAAGTTTCAAGTTCGTCTAGGTTATCTACAACAAAATTATATATTTTATTTTTTAAAGCTAATTTAATTTCTTGCAGGGTTTTATTGTTGCCATGAAAATACATTTTAGAAGTGTCCATTTTAGCACTTAATGCAGTTTGTATTTCTCCTCCTGAAACGACATCGCAAGCATAGTTATATTCTTTTACGAAATTATAAATTGCTTTACAACAGAAAGCTTTTGAAGCATAACTTACTATTGAATTTGGGTAAACTTCTTTTAATATATTTTTAAAAAGTTCAAATCTATTTCTTAAAGTAGATTCATTTATAACATATAATGGTGAGCCATATTTTTTTACAAGGTTTAATGTGTTGCAATTATCTATTAGCATTATACCATTTTTATCGAAAGTATATTTAAGTTCTTTTTCCATTTAAAATTCCTTTTACAACTTAATAGTTTAAGTATAAGCATTTTAAGTGTTTGGTCAATATTTTTTAAATGATTTATATATAAATATATTATAAATAATTAAAATAAAGCTTTTTTAAAACAGATGTGTATTAGTTGTTTTTTTAGTTTATTTATGTTAAAATTTCAGCATGATTAAAAGAAAAAAAATTAATCCTGCAGGTAAAATAGTACTAGGTTTTTTGACTATAATTATTATAGGAACTATTCTTTTGTGTTTGCCCGTTTCTTCAAATGAAGGTAAATGGTTGCCTTTAGTAGATAGTTTATTAACAAGTACAAGTTCTGTTTGTGTTACCGGACTTGTGGTAGTAGATACAGCTGTATATTTTTCGTTATTTGGACAGATAGTTATATTACTTCTTATACAAATAGGTGGATTAGGTTTTATAACATTAACATCTTTAGTTTTTTTATTACTAGGTAAAAAAATTACGTATGAAAAACGAATGACTATTCAAGAAAGTTTTAACCAAGAAAATATACAAGGAATGGTAAAACTTATTAAGAAAATTATTATTTTAGTTTTTAGTATTGAATTTATAGGGTTTATATGCCTTGCGCCATCTATGGTAAATATTTATGGCTGGGGAAGCGGGCTTTTTAAAGCTTTATTTTTATCTATTTCTGCTTTTTGTAATGCTGGACATGATATTTTAGGTACTACTTCTACACAGTTTACTAGCCTTTCAGCATTTGCACAAAATGTGTTTGTATTACTACCTATTATGTTTTTAATAGTTTTAGGTGGTCTTGGATATTTAGTTTTATTTGAAATAGGTAAAAAATTTAAAAAAGAAAAAATTTCACTTTGCTCTAAAATAGTTTTAATATCTACTTTAATTTTAATTTTAGGCGGAGCTTTTGTCTTTGCTTGCCTAGAATGGAATAATCCGCAAACAATAGGAAATATGAGCTTTGGTGAGAAAATATTAAATTCATTCTTTTTAAGTATTACACCAAGAACGGCTGGTTTTACTGTATTTGATTTTAGTAATCTAACGCAACCGAGTATATTTTTAATGGAAATATTAATGTTTATAGGCGGTGGACCCGCTTCAACAGCAGGTGGTATTAAGACTACTACATTAATTGTTTTGATAGTTGCTGTTTTTAAATCGGCAAATGATAATGGCAATATTCAATTTTGTAAAAGAAGCATAAGTGCAAAAACCGTAAAAAAAGCTTTTAGAGTTGTTGCTATGGCTATAAGCTTTATAGTTGTTTCATCTTTTCTAATTAGTATTTTTGAAGGTAATGCTATTTCTGTTGATAAAATATTTTTTGAATGTATTTCGGCTTTCTCTACAGTAGGATTATCTTTGAATACAACAGCATTATTAGGTGTTGCAAGTAAAGTTATTATTACTATTCTTATGTTTGTAGGGCGCGTAGGGGCTTTAACTTTAACGCTTGCATTAGCAAATAAAACTAACGATATTAGTAAAAATATAGAATATCCAGATTCTAAAATAATGGTTGGTTAAGGGGAGATAAATTAATGGAAAACCAAAAATTTGAAGTTAAAAAAATAAAAAAAGAAATGAAACAATTTGTAGTAATAGGTTTAGGTAGATTTGGTAAAAGTTTAGCTACTACTTTATCTGAACTTGGTAATGAAGTTTTGGCTATTGATGTTAACCCAGAAGCTGTAAAACAAATGGAAGGGATTGTTTCAGGAGCAGTAGTTGCAGATGCTACGCAAGATAATGTTCTTCACTCTTTAGGCGTTCAAAACTTTGATTGCGCGATTATATGCATAGGGGATAATTTACAAGCAAATATTTTAGCAACTTTAACATGTAAAGATTTAGGTGTTGGTTATGTTGTTTCTAAAGCAAGAAATGAACAAAGTAAAAAAGTTTTAGAAAGAATAGGTGCAGACATGGTTGTTTTCCCTGAAGTTTATATGGGTAAAAAAGTAGCTAATATGTTAAGTAATCCTAGTATGAATGAAATTATGAATTTATCTGATAATTATAAGATAGTAGAAATTCCTTCGCCTGATAACTGGCATGATAAAACTATTATTGAGCTTGATGTAAGAAAAAAATATAAAGTATCTGTAATTTTTATAAAACGAAATAACCAAGTTGTTTATCCTCAAACAGATACAATACTAAAAAAAGGGGATATTTTAATCCTTGCAGGAGAAGAAGATAAACTTGAAAGCTTAAGCAATAAAACAAGTGATGTTATTGACGTTGCTTCTTCACTTCAAGATGCTTTTGAATCGGAATAAAAATATTTGAAATAAGGTTATCTGTTTGTGTTTTTTTATAAATATAAACAGATAACTAAATTCTTATTTGCTTTTTAATTTTTATTGTGTTAGAATACAACTTGCTACTAAATTTATATTATTTGTTTCCTTAGTTAAACGGATATAACAAGCCCCTCCTAAGGGCTAGTTAGGGGTTCGATTCCCTTAGGAAACGCCATTTAAAAAAGATAGCTTAGAACATAAGCTATCTTTTTTTTAAAGATTTTTTATTAAATACAATTTTTTTTTATGTGCTATCTATTAATAATTTTATTTTTTAAACCATCTTCCATATTGATTTTTGTAGGAATAATGTATTTTGCATTGACCTTATGGGAAATTAAGTTTGTTATTACTTTCATAGCTCTTGAACCATCAAACCATAAAGGGTTGTCACTGCGTTGTCTTATTTTATTGAGTGAAGTTACAAGAGCGTCTCGATCATATTCATCGCTGATTTGTCGGGTAATTAACCATTTTTGATTAGTAGCATGATATAATGAATTTTCGAATAGTTTATATCCTGCATTATTATACCAATACAAATGGTCTCCGCCGGCTAGAACCAAAATATCAGCTTTAGTATTAATATTATTTATTAAAGATTCAATGTATTGATATACATCATCAAAAGTACAATCAGGAATATCGTTTTTTAAACTAGGAAACTTTTTTGTTATATCAACAACACCAAAATTATAAAACTTTTTATCTATGATTTGAGAGTTTTTTACAAATATTAACTCAATAGAACCTCCACCACCAATGAAGATGCACATTGTACCTTTAAAATTTGCATTTTTATAACAGCCATTAGCTGTGAGCATTGCTTCATCTTCTTGAGAAACTACTTCAATTTGTAGGTTGTATTTGTTTTTTAATTCTTCATTTATTTCTTGAAGTTCATGTTCTGAAATGTTTCTAAAAATACTGCAACCATAAATATGTATGTTATTAGTTAGTGTTAAAGCTTTTTCTATTACTTTAAATAGCTTTTGTAAGTCATTAAAATCTATTTTAGACTCTTTTGTATAATTTTTTTTAAATTCAATAGTAGTAGTATTTTCAAATATAACATTTTCATTTTCATATACATGTGTTTTTGTATTATTGCTACCTATTTCAATTATAGCAAAAAAATTATTGTTCATTCTAATATCCTTTTGATTTGTAATTTTTTGGTATTTCATAAAATAATTTACTGGAATTATTTAAAACCGTCAACTGTATTAATTTGTTATAGTAAGAAAAATTTATATAAATATTTACAATTGTTTTTTAAAGATAGTATAAGAATATTTTTTATACTTAGGTATTAGTTTTGGAAAAATATATTTATAAATATAAAGAAATATCACGGTTTCGAATTCTCATGAGAAACAATAAAAGTAGGAGTGGTTTTTATTATAGACATTTTAATTTAGTTGTATTATAATCGTGGTAAAAAAATATTGTTTTCAATTAAGTTTATATTTGGTTGGAAGATAATGTTTTAGAAAAGAGGTGCTTATGAAAAAAGTTGTTGTTTTTGATTTTGACGATACTTTAGTAAAATCATTAAAATGTTGGTATTACACAATGGATAAACTAACATTTTTAGAATGTGGTTTACAACCTGATAAAAGTTTTTCAACAAAGCGCAACCATTTAGGAAATGATGAAATTGCTCAAAAGTTCCTTGAAACAACAGGATTAGATTTAACTATTAATCAAGTTAAACAAATGTGGTTTAAAAACATGGAATATTTTTATTCTAAAAAAATAAAAATGCTAAAAGGAGCTAAGCAATATTTAGAGTATTTGAAAAATAAAGGTTATAAAATTTGTATAGCATCTGCAACTGATTTAGAATTGTTAACAAAAGCAATTGAAATTTTTGATTTGAAATTTTTGATTGATGAAATTTATACTGAAACAACTATAGGATATTCAAAAAGAAATATAAAATTTTTAGAAGCGTTACTTAATAAACTTAATATAGATAAAGATGAAATGTTTTATTTTGAAGATTCGTATGCTTCGCTTTCTAATGCTATAAAACATGACATTGATAGTACTTGCATTAAAACAAATTTTAACAAAGTTTATTTTAATGAACTAAAACAAAAATGTAAATTAGTTATTAAAAATTATAAAAATAAAAAACTTTATCAAATTTTATAGGAAGATTTATTCTTCCTTTTTTTTGTTTTAGAAATTATCTAGATGAGTTAGTTGAGAAAACATAAATATAATGTTTTAGTTGTGCTTTTTCTTAAATAGTCTTTTTAATTTTCTTACTATTTTATCAACTTTAAAAAATTTTGCAGTTTTATAAAAAAATATATAGCACTTATCACTGAATTTTATTAATTTTTTATATTTAAGAATAGAGTAAATTTCGTCTAAATCAGGTTTTTTATTGTTAATGCAAATCCATCTTATATTTTTTCTGAAATTTTTATAAAACAAGTCAATATCAAAAACATTATTAAATTTATCTAATTTATTAATTAAATATAAATTAAACATAGTTCTAATGCATTTGCTACATTTACTACAATTAGATATGTCTGAAATACAAACGTTAAGATGGTTGTGTGCAATTTTATTGTTTGAAATAAATTCGATTTTACCCATTCTAGTTGTTTCTCCGCCTACTAGAAAAAATCTAGTATTCGAAGTGCTTAATAATTGCATATTTAAAATATCATAATAAGCGGGATCAAAATCTGTAAATTTAAATAGGTTATAAGGAGTTCCTGAAGAAAAATAATATAGTTTAAATAATTGTTGCATTGCTAATGGTATAGATAAAGTTCTAAAAACGTGGGTAGCTTCGTGGTCTTGTTGTAAAAACTCGTTCATGTTTGAATCTACTGTTATTAATGGTAAATTTAATTTATCAGCAACTTCTTTTGCAAGTTTTATTCTTTCGTTATAAATAAATCGGGCGTCTTCGCCACCGTTGCCACCAGATGCACCTGCATTAAAAAATGTTAAGGCGTTAATGTTTAATTGACTTTCTTGACTATGATTTAAATTTTTAAATATAGTATATAAAGAATCAACCCCACAAGAAATCCCTGTTGCTATATATTTTGGATTGTATTTTGGAGAAATAAGATTGTTATATTTAATATCAATTTTATTATATTTTTCTATGTTTTTATAAATTGCAGGCATTAAATAGTTTAGTATTTGTTCATGTAAGTCTTCGGATAAATTGCCCTCAAATTCCATGTTGTAATTGTGTTCCATTGCATATAACATTAAACACACTAGAAAAGCATCCGAAACATCAGTTGTTAAATATTTTTCATATTGTTTTTCTACTTCATAATACATTGTATATGATTTTTTATTAATGCTAATATCTGCTTCTAGTCTAGATGTAGAAGATAATGAATTTATTCTTGATTTTGATATTTTAATTGTGTTCATAATTATCCTTTTTTTTGATTTGGATTGTAATTTTATTATTTAATTTAATATTGTTTAAAAACTTGTTTTGTGATGGCAAATTTTTTATGTAAAAAATTATAGCATACATTTTATAATTTTGTAACAATTTTAAGAAGGTTTTTTGTTAAGATAAAAGGCAACTCATTTTTAAAAAATATTATTTTATTTATAGGTTTTAGTAATATATTATTAGTTACGTAACAGCAAAATAAAAGTATTAAAATTTATTAATCAACAGATAACTTAAAATTTAATGTTACGTAGTAGACTAACTTTGGAATAAGTTATATAATTAAATATCATAATTTTTGTTTTCTTAAGGTAAATTTTTTTAATGGGAGTGTTGTTTTATGTCTAAAAAGATTTTTATGGTTTGTTCTAGCCCAAGAAGGAACGGGAATAGTGATAGTCTTGCAAAGGAATTTGCAAAAGGGGCTATTGAAAGTGGTAATCAAGTTAAAATAATTAATATTAGAGATATTAAGTTAAATTTTTGCATAGGGTGCCAAACTTGTCATAAAACAAACAAGTGTGTGATTGATGATAGTGTTAATGGTATGTTAGAAGAAATAAAGTCTTCAGATGTTTTGGTTTTTGTTACTCCTATTTATTATTATTGCATGAGTGGGCAATTAAAAACATTTTTAGATAGACTAAATCCTTTATATGAAAAGGATAACAAATTTAAAGAAGTTTTTTTACTTGCTAGTGCAGAAGACACAGACGATAAGGCTATGGATGGCGCAATTAAGGGTATTCAGGGCTGGATAGATTGTTACGATGGTGTTGAATTAGCTGGTGTAGTTAAAGCTTTAGGGGCAGGTACAAAATTTGAAGTAAGTAAAGAAGCTTTACAAGAAGCTTATGAAATGGGTAAAAGTGTATAATATATAAATTATTACAGGGATTTTATATAATGACTAAGGAACTACAATTTTTAATTGATACAGTAAAAGAAGCTAGTAAAATTATTTCTAAAGATTTTGAAGTTAAACCTAAAGGTAATAAGGGCGATTTGGTTACTAATTTAGATTATGAAATAGAAAAGTTTATTTTAGATAAAATAAAGGATTGTTATCCTAACTTTGATATTGTTAGTGAGGAATTTAATTCTAAAAAAGAATTAACAAAAAATTGCTTTACAGTAGACCCTTTAGACGGAACTATTAATTTTGCACATAACATACCTTTGTGGGGTATACAAGTTGCATGTATTAAAAATTTTGAAACGGTTTGCGCTGTAATCTATTTACCAGAACTTAACGAGCTTTATTATGCAGATGAAAGAGGGACTTTTTTAAATGGTGAAAAGTTAGTATTAAACAAAAAAGAATTTAGTAACTTTATGTACGTTGTAGAAGGTGTTAACAGAATACCTAGTTTAGTTAGAATGTCTAAACATGGTGGACACCCAAGAATAATAGGTTGTGCTTGTGTAGACTTTGCATGGGTTGCAAGTGGGAAATTAGATGGCGTTATTTTTAGATATAACTCTTACTGGGACTATATTCCGGGAACATTTATAGCTAAACAAGCAGGGGCTTTTATATATGATAAAAAAGGGGCTCACATTGCTACAAATACTAAAGAGTTAGCAGAACTACTTAAAAAAGAAGCAAAATATTTTGAAGGCGATAATGCAACTTCTACTTTGCCACCTATAGACTAACTTAATAAAATTTTTAATAATAAATATACTAAAGAAAAGAGGGAAAAATATGAATTTTTTTGAAAGCATAGTTTATTCGTTACAAGGTGAAATGCAAAGGCCAGGTAACTATAGTTTATTTCATATTATTTCAATGTTACTTATTGTTTTAACTACAATTTTTATTTGTATTTGTTTTAAAAATACTTCTAATAAAGGTTTTAGAATAATTACTTTAATTTGTTGGTTAATTATTTTATTATTTGAAATTTACAAGCAAATTGTTTTTTCGTTTGATTATAGTAATGGTGTTGTTACTTGGGATTATAGTTGGTATGCCTTTCCTTTGCAATTATGTTCCACTCCTTTATATATATTACCACTAATAATTTTTTTAAAAGATGGAAAGTTTAGAGATAGTGCAATAGCTTATATTTCTACATATGCTTTAGCAGGTGGAGTTATTGTATTTTTTTATCCTAATAATGTTTTTATTGAACTTATAGGCATAAACATTCAAACAATGGTTCACCATGGTATTCAAATAGTTTTGGGTATTTATTATTTAGTATATTATAGAAAGAAATTAACAATAAAGTTTTTTTTGAATTCATTCATTATTTTTAGTATAATTTATTTAGTTGCATTCTTATTAGATTTAATTGTTCCTAAGTTTAATGGTGGTGAAGAATTTAATATGTTTTACTTAAGTACATATTTTACAACAAACATGCCTATACTTTCAGCTATGCAGGCAAGTCTACCATTTGTTTTGTATTTTATAATTTACCTATTTGGTTTTTCAATAGGAGTGTTTTTATTTTATTTATTATGTTTTTTGATAATTAAATTATGTTTAAATAAATCAAATAAAACTTTAGTCTAATATTAGAAAAGGACTTGGAGAAGTGTTTCAAGTCCTTTTTTGTTAAAAACATATTGTTATAATTATTTTTATGGACATTTGAACTTATTAATATTTATCTGTAAGTATTGTTATGTTTAGCATTTTATGATAAAATAATAAATAGAAGTAATAAGGAGAATTGTTTTTGGTTAAATATCAAGATTATGAAGATTATATTCCTTTTGAAGTTGGTTTAAGAAATTTAAAAGCCGAAAAACACTGGGAAAAATTACATTTAGATAACTACAAAATTACAAAACCTACACTTATTTGTTTAGGGGGTAATGGTTGTGTGAAATCTAAAGATGCTAATGGAATATGTAAACTTTTTGAAGGTATGATAGGTTTAAAACCGCAATTTACTAATGAATCTTTTACTAAAAATGATGTTGATGTTATGGGTTTTGTTTATTCTAAAAGGTTGGAACATTCGGAAGTAGGTAGATTAAAAGATGAAGATTGTAAAGCTATTACAGAAAAATTATTTATGCCTTTATTTAAGTCGCAAGATGGTAAAAGACTAACTTGTGAACAGGCAATGAAAAATGCTAACAAATTAAATTTTGCAACTCACTGTTATGGGGCAACTGTACTAAATAATATTTTAAACTATATTGAAGATGGTATTTTTGATTTAGGATATTCTTCGCAAGAAGTAAAACAAATTTTTAGTCAAATGCTAGCTATAAATTATGTTCCTGAAACGGCTATTACACATATTCCTAACTTACAAATTTTTTCTGGTTCAGATAAGCATGGTATTCCAAGTTATTCTAGTGATAATTTAAGATGGGTATTTTATGAGTTTTTTGATAAAACTTATAGTAATGATCATATGCATTTAAACACTTTAATGCAAGAAGGGAATAGTGTTTTGTTGCTAACTACTAATATGCTAAAAAATGCGGGTGCAAATGAAGACCATTATTTAGAGTGTATTGAAAGAACAATTGAAACTTGGGAATCTTTGCCTAAAAATGGATTATTTGCTGATATTGTTTCAAAAACAGCATCTTTTGTATTAGCTTCAGCTGTAAGCAATAGTATAAAAAATTATGAAAGTGAAGATTTTGAGCCTAAAATTACTCCAGAAGAAATTTTGCAATCGGGTAAAGATATTTTAGGTAAAAGTCAAATTGATTGTGAAACTTTAATAGAACAAATTTTTTAAATATAGAAAATAAAAACTAAATAAAGGTTTTTATTTTTTTTATTTATTTGTTATAATTTTTTAAAGATAAAAGGATAAAATGATGACAGATATTGAAATTGCAAATAGTATTACTTTAAAACCTATTAGTGAGATAGCAAAAAAACTTAATATTAATGAAGATAAATTAGAGTTGTATGGGAAATACAAGGCAAAAATAAATGACTTTAATTTAAATCCAAAAGGCAAATTAATATTAGTTACGGCAATAAACCCTACTAAAGCGGGTGAGGGTAAAACCACAGTTTCAATAGGTTTAGCTGATGCTTTAAATTTACAAGGTAAAAAAGTATGTCTTGCTTTAAGAGAACCTTCTTTGGGCCCTGTATTCGGCATTAAAGGAGGAGCAACTGGCGGTGGGTATAGTCAAGTTGTTCCTATGGAAGATATTAATTTGCATTTTACAGGTGATTTTCATGCTATTACTTGTGCTAATAATCTTTTATGTTCTTTTATAGACAATCACATTTTTCAAGGTAACGCTTTAAATATAAATCCTGATAAAATAGTTTTTAATAGGTGTTTAGATTTAAATGACCGTTCTTTAAGGCAAGTCGAGGTTGCATTAGGTGAAAAAGATGGTGTTAAAAGAAGAGATAGATTTAATATAACAGCAGCTTCAGAAATTATGGCAATATTATGTTTAAGCTTAAACATTGATGACCTTAAAAATAGGTTAGGTGATATTTTAGTAGCCTATGATTTTAATAACAATCCTATTTACGCTAAACAATTAGGGGCTAATAATGCCATGGCTATTGTTTTAAAAGATGCTATTAAACCAAATTTAGTTCAAACTTTAATAGGTACTCCTGCTTTAATTCATGGTGGTCCTTTTGCAAATATAGCCCATGGTTGCAATTCTATTATAGCTACAAAACTTGCTTTATCATATTCCGATTATACTGTAACTGAGGCTGGCTTTGGTGCTGATTTAGGTGCTCAAAAGTTTTTAGATACGAAATGTAGGATTGCTTCATTAAAACCAAATGCAGTAGTAATTGTAGCTACTGTAAAAGCTTTAAAAATGCATGGTGGGGTTGAAAAGGATAAATTATTAGAACAAAATAATGAAGCTTTATTAAGTGGAATTAGTAACCTAATAAAACACGTTGAAAATATTAAAAATGTTTATAATTTGCCTGTTGTTGTTGCTATTAATAAATTTACAACAGATACAAAAGAAGAAATTGAAATTATAAAAAAAGAAGTTGCTAAATTAAATGTTAAAGCTATAGAAAGTAATGTTTGGGGTGAAGGTGGTAAAGGCGCAACAGAACTTGCTAGTGAAGTTTTAAACATGTGTGATTTGAATAATGATTTCAAGTTTTGTTATGAAATTAAAGATGATATTGAGACTAAGATTAATAAAATAGCAAAAAATATTTATGGTGCAAGTAAGGTTATATTTAGCGAACAAGCACAAAAAGATTTAGAAGATATTAAAAAGTTAAATTTACAAGATTATTCTGTAATTATTGCAAAATCTCAATATTCATTAAGTGATAATGGCAAATTATTAGGCGCTCCTAAAGATTTTGAAATTAACATTAAAGAATTGCAAATAAGAAATGGTGCAAAATTTATTGTTGCAGTATCTGGGTCTATGTTATTAATGCCAGGGTTACCTAAAGTTCCTGCAGGGGAAAAGATGTTGATTGAAAATGGAGTTATATCGGGGTTATTTTAAAAAATGAAAAAACTGTTAAAAGACTGGAAATGGCAAGAAATTTTATTACTTTTAATAAGTATAACTGTAATAATAACTGTTTTTGCGATAACTAAAGAGAAAAATGTTATATCTTTAATAGTATCTATTCTTGGCGTAGTTACTGTTTTAATGTGTTCAAAAGGTTTGTTTTATGCACCTTTTTTAGATTTTATTTATATTGCTTTATATATAATTTTAGCAATTAAAGAAAAATATTATGGTGAAGTAATTATTTATATTTTGATAATGATTCCTTTAAATACTTTTACTTTAGTTGAATGGTTTAAAAATAGAAAAGAGGGAACTAATATTGTAACAATTAATAAAGTAAGTAAAAAAGAATGGATTGTAGTTTCTATATCTTCTATACTAATAACTTTTATTTTTTATTTTATTTTGAAAATTTTAAATACTAGTCAGTTAATTGTAAGTACAATATCTTTAGCTACCTCTATTATTTCTTCTTACTTATTGTTAAGAAGAAGCAGTTATTATGCAATAGGATATATTACAAATGATATTGTATTAATTGTATTATGGAGTTTAAGCTGTGCAAACGGAAACTTGTCTAACTTGCCTTTGGTAATTTCTCTTAGTGTATTTTTAATTAATGATTCATATGGTTTGTATAACTGGAAAAAACAAGAAAAAAACCAACAAAAAGAACTTAGTGAATAAGTTCTTTTTTTTAATGTTTTTATATTTAATTTTTTTATAATTAGTTTAAATAATGTTGAAAATTAAATTGTTTTATAAAAATATAATTTTCAATTTTAATGTACGATTTTTATAGGTCGTCAGCGTCTTGTACTGGCTTGTCTTCAATATCTATTAAA
Source organism: uncultured Clostridia bacterium (assembly GCA_937891595.1). Classification (GTDB taxonomy): domain Bacteria; phylum Bacillota; class Clostridia; order Christensenellales; family UBA1242; genus UBA7862. Next base: position 9,048 of record CALATF010000032.1, on the reverse strand, counting down.
TTATTTCCTGTGTAACTACCTTGAGGATCGCAATTACTTTTAAAATCATCTTTTCTTTTCATATAAATAGTATAATAAAAAAAATACATTTTATTCATTTAACAACATATTTTTAAAAACTATATTATGGTATTTAATTACTAAAAAAATAAAATTTTTTATTAAAGACAATATTTTTCAAACAAATTTAAAATAACGCAAAAATCGTATTTTTATTTATATATTAATAGTTTGAATACTAACTATATTCATATATAGTAATACTTCATTATGTGAATTCAGGAGTAAGATGAGAAAATTTGAAATTTCTACAGATAGTACTAGCGATTTTTATTTGAAAGAATACGAAGATATGCAAGTAGATTTTGAACCTCTTGATTTTATTCTTTCTAAAGACAATGAAATTATTGAACAAAAAGATAATTTTAAAACAATTCGCCAGTATTATGATTTTTATAAAAAATTGAAAGAGGGATATATTGCTAAAACTTCGATTTTAAACTTACAGGCTCATGTAAATTTGTTTACAAGAATAGCTAAGAGAGGAGTTAAACATCTTATACATATTTCACAAGGCTATGGGTTAAGTCCAACTTTAGACAATGCAAATAAGGCTATTGAAATTGTTAAAAAAGATTTTCCGGAAATAGACTTTATTGCAATGGAAGCTAATTCAACAACGGTAGGAGAGGGCTTAATTGTTAAATGCGCTGTTTGTATGCGTGACGAAGGTAAAACCATGGAAGAAGCTTTTAAAAAACTTAATGAAATTAAAAAATACACTCAACATTTTATAATAGTAAATGATTTAAAGTTTTTGGCACGTAGTGGTAGAATTAGTAATGCTTCAGCTAGTATAGGTTCTATTCTTCAAGTTAAACCTATAATTGAATTTGATAAACATGGTAAATTAAAAGTTTGTAAAAAGGAAATGGGTTTTAAAAAAGCATTAAAAAGTGTTGTTGATGAATATTCTAATTTTACTTTAAATAAAGAATTTCCTTTTATTAGCATTGTGCATACAGACAATGAAACACAAGCTATAAATCTAAAAAAACTTTTAAAAGAAAAATATAATATTGAGGCAGAAATTAAAATTATGGGGCCTATAATAGGAGCTCATGTTGGGCCTAATACTGTTGCATATTGTTTTATTAGTAATGAAGAACGAGTAAATTAAAATAAATTTTATTAAAAATATATTACAATTATTTTTAAATTGTGATATATTTTTTTTGTGTCAATTTATATTTTAAATAGGAAAATAAGTAAGGTTAAATAAAATAATGAAATGTAATATTTGTCCAAGAAAATGTAATGTAGATGTTTTAAAAAATTTTGGTTATTGCGGTAAAAGTGGCAACAAAGTAAAAATAGCGAAAGTTATGAGACATTTTTGGGAAGAACCCTTAATTAGTTATAAAAAGGGTAGTGGTGCAATATTTTTTTCTAATTGTTCATTAAAATGTTGTTATTGTCAAAATTATCAAATATCTCATTTGGGTTGTGGTAAAGAGTGTTCTTTACAAGAACTTGTAGAAATTATTAAAAAGTTGGACGATAGTGGGGTAGAAAACATTAATTTTGTTACGCCAACTCATTACACTGATATAATTATTAATGCTTTGAAAATTTACAAACCTAAAGTTCCTGTTGTGTGGAACACAAGTGGATATGAAACAGAAGAAAATATAGAGCTACTTAAAGATTTTGTGGATATATTTTTATTTGATTTTAAATATTATGACTCTAACTTTAGTAATCAATTTTCAAAAGCAAAAGACTATTTTCAAGTTTGTTTAAAAGCATTAATAAAAGTAAGACAAATTATACCAGAGGATATAGTTATTAATGGCAAAATGCACAAGGGTATTATAATAAGACATTTGGTTTTGCCTGAAATGAGCAAAGATAGTATACAAATATTTAATCACATAAAAAATAATTTAGGGTGTGATTTGTATATAAGTTTAATGAGTCAATATTTACCTTTTTACAAAGCAAAAGAAATTAAACAATTAAATAAAAAAATTACTCCTTTGGAATATAAAAAAGTTGTAGCTCATTTAAAAAATTTGGGATTTGTAAAAGGTTATTTACAAGATTATTCAAGTTCTACTAGTGATTATACACCTGATTTTTCAATAGAAAAATTTTATGAAATTTAGTTTTAATATTTAAAATGATTAAAAATAAATTGATGTTTAGTTATAACATTAGTTATTTGTTTTTTCATATACTATAAATATTTGACAACAAACTTTTTTTTAATAAAATAGTATTGTTTGTTTAAAAAATGAAATTTAAAAAGGTACTTAAAATGAATAATATTCAACAATTAATTGGTAATACGCCGTTAGTTAAGATAAATTATAAAATAGATGACAAAATAAAAACAGCTTTTTTTAAAGCAGAGTGGTTTAATTTTACCGGATCTATTAAAGATAGGGTAGCTTATCAAATTATTTCAGACGCTATAAATGAAAAAAAGTTAGATAGCACTAAAACTATAGTAGAAACAACTAGTGGTAATATGGGGTTGTCTTTATGTGCTGTAGCTAAGTCATTTAATATTAAAACAGCTATTTTTATGCCAGAATTTATGAGCGAGGAAAGAAAAACTCTTTTAAAAATGTATGGGGCGGAGCTTCATTTAACTCCTGACTTTAACACCGCATTTATAGAAGCTGAAAAATATGCAAAAGAAAACAATGGATTTTTAACTTTACAATTTGAAAATGAAAGTAATTTAAAAGCTCATAAAAATACCGCTGAAGAAATTTTAAAGCAAACTAATGGTGATTTTACTGCTTTCTTAGCGGGTATGGGCACAAGCGGAACACTTATGGGTGTAGGAAAGGTCATTAAACAAAAAACAAGTGCTAAAGTAATAGGCTTAGAGCCAAAAAGTTCACAAGTGTTTACAAAAGGGTATTCGTTAGGTAAGCACAAATTACAAGGACTTTCTGATGATATTATTCCAAAGTTATATGATGCTAAATTATTAGATGATATTGTTCAGGTTAGCGATGAAGATGCTATTGCTATGGCTCAAAAATTAAGTAATACATTTGGTTTTGGGGTTGGTATTTCAAGCGGAGCAAATTTTATAGGAGTTGTTTTAACAGGTTTAAATAAGGTTGTTTCAGTTTTTGCTGATGATAATAAAAAGTATTTATCTACCGATTTAGCAAAGCCTATTACAACAAAGCTTGTGGATAGTATTGAGCTTATTGATTATGAAATTATAAAATAAATACAAAAAATTTGGACAAAATTATTATTTATGTGGTAATATTGCCCAAATTTATTTTTAATATTGACATGGAATTGACCATATGCTAAAATTTTACTGAAATCAAAGGACTAGTGCCTTACTATTTTTTTGGGGAGAGTAAAATATGTTTCAAACTTTTCTAAATATTCTAGGTATTATAGGTATTGTAGTAGTTGCAGCTTTTGTTATTGTATTCTTATCAGATTTATTTATTTCTATTGTAGACGGTACTAATGGTATTTTCTTTAAAAGAAATAAAGATAAAAACGATTATGACGATGATGATGACGATGAACACGTAAGAAGACCTAAACTTCTTAATAAGCCTCGTGAAGAAGATGTTAAAAGATTAGAAAGTAGCGAAGAAAGAACTTTTGAAAAACAAACTGAAAAAGTTGAAGAAAGAACTTATGTTGATGATAAGAATTATCAACGTGAAGTAGATATGGAAGAAGCAAAAAGGGAAGAACAACTTGCTAAACAAGCTAATGCTAATAGACAAAATGTTGTTAACCAAAGAACTGCTCAAGCTCAGCCTGCTCAAAACAATGTTATTGTTACTCCAGCACCAGCTCCAGCTCCTGCTAAAAAGGAAGAAGCTAAGAAAGATAATGATGACATGGATAGCTTAATTGCTGAAATTTCAAGACAAACATTGCAAGAAATTGAAAAAGAAAACGAACAAAACAAAGTTAAAAAGCAACAAGCAGAGCTTGCGCAAAAACAAAAAGAGCAAGAAGAAAATCTTGCTAAAAAACAAAAAGAATTAGAAGAAGAATATGAAAGAAAGCAACAAGAACTTGAAGAAAAATATTCAGATAAACAACAAGAACTTGAAGAAAAATATGCTCAAAAGCAACAAGAGTTAGAAGAAAAGCTTTCTCAAAAAGACCAAGAAAAGCAAGAAGAAATTGCACAAAAACAACAAGCTTTAGAAGACGAACTTGAAAAGAAACAACAAGGTCTTGAAGACGAACTTGAAAAGAAACAACAAGTTTTAGACGAAGAACTTGCTAAGAAACAACAAGAGCTTGAAGAAAAGTATGCTCAAAAAGAACAAGAAATTGATAAGGCTATGGCTCAAAAAAGACAAGAACTTGAAGAAGAGCTTGCCGAGAGACAAAAAACTTTAGAAGATGAAATTGAAAGACTTAAAGCTCAAATTAGTAGCGACAAAAACACTATTAAAGAACTTGAAATTCAAGTTCAAAATGCAAATAATGTTGAAGTTAAAACAGTTAAAGTTCCTATGGGTAAAAAAGAAGAACTTGAAAGCAGACTTGAAGTTTTAAGACAAAGACTTAAAGATAACGAAAAAGAACTTTCAGCAAATAAAAAAGAATACTTGCCATTAAGACGTGTTAACCAAACATTAGAAAATGATAAGAAAAAATTAAGAAGAAAAGAAGCTATTGTTGCTAAACAAAAAGTTGTTCTTTATGGCGTAAATAATTATGTTGATATAGATGAAGAAAAAGCTAAAAAACTTTCTGAAGAGATTGATTTACTTGAAGGCTTAAGATTATCTGTTCAACATTGTGAAGAAGTTATGCAAAAGAATAAAGATAGATATCCTATCTTAGAAAGAACAAACAAATTCTTAGTAAAAAGCAATTTTGAATTAAAAGAAGATATTGCAAAACTTGAAGCTCAAATTAAAGAATTAGAAGATAACGATGACGATAGTGACGATATTGATGCTTTAATAAATAGCACTATAAATGATGTAACAAATGGAACAGATATCAATTCTTAATTAATAAAAAAAAGAAAGCTTGAAACAAAGCTTTCTTTTTTTTTTACATCTAAATTATAAATTTTATTAAATAATAAATTTGAATAATGGAATTTATTATTTATTTCTACTTTAATATTTTTAATTGTTAAAAAAACGTTTTTCATGATATAATTTTGTTAATAATATTTATTTAATAAGGTGAAGTATGAAATTTAGTTTTTTTAAAGCAAAAAATGTTTTACCTGAAAAAAGCAAGGCAGTAAAAGTAGGATTAGCTTTAGGGGGTGGTGCTAGTAGAGGTATTGCTCACATAGGTGCTTTTAAGGCTTTTGAAGAGCATAATATAAAGTTTGATTTTATTGCAGGAACAAGTGTTGGGTCTATAATGGGAGCAATGTATGCTTGTGGTAAAAGCGCAGATGAAATGTTAAAAATAGCAAAATCTTTAAAAGTTAAAGATATTCGTAAAAGCAAATTTTTTATGCCTTCTAAAACAGATGGTATAGAGGAACTTGTTAAGGAAAATTTAGGGGACATAGATATATCACATACAAAAACTCCTTATTGTTGTGTTGTAGTTGATTTAATTTCAGCACAAGAAGTTGTAATTACAAAAGGGAATTTATCAAAAGCTGTTGCTGGAAGTTGTGCTATTCCTGGTGTATTTCATCCAGTTATATTTAATAATATGCATTTGGTTGATGGTGGCATTCAAAATAACATTCCTTCGGATATTCCAAGGTATTTTGGTTGCGATTATGTAATAGCAATAGATGTTAACGCTACAAGGGGTGAAGGTACAAAGTCTTTAAAATTAGTTGATATTTTGAAAGCTACAATAGGTATAATGGGCAAAAGTAATTGTATTAAAGGCTATAGCGATGCTGATTTAGTTATAAGGCCTAGTATGAAAAAATATAAGTCTACTAAATTAGATGAAGTGGACGAAATGTTTGCAGAAGGTTATCAGGCTGCAATAGATAATATTCCTAAAATATTATCAATAATTTCTAAAAAACCTAAAAGAGCATATAAGAAAAAATATAAAGATATAGATAATAAAAAACCTTTAATAATTTAATTATGAAAGTTGAACAAAAGAAAAAAGAATTAAAAAGTTATCAAAAAACAAAAATTAAATATTTTATTATCAGATTATGTGTGTTTATTTGCATATGTGCAGTTTTATTATGCAGTTTATTTTTTAGTGATTTTTTTGAAAAGCATATTAACCACATGTATTTTAATTTTAATAATGAAATATCATCTTCTTTATGTAAAGTTCATTTTATTAACGTAGGTCAAGGTGATTGTACATTTATACAACTTCCTGATGGTAAAAATTTAATGATTGATACTGGTCCTGAAAACAGTATTGATAATGTTGAAAGTTATCTTAAAATTTTAGGTTTAAATAAAAGGGATAAAATAGATTATTTAATTCTTACGCATACAGATAGTGACCACATAGGTAATGCTAGTAAAATTATTAATAATTACAAAATTGAAAATATTTATATTCCAAAAGTATACTCTAACTACGAAATAGAAAATAATTTAAATTTTTATGATTATAACCTAGTAACCAGTAAATTATGGTATCAAACTTCAAAAACAATACATGAAAACGTAAATAATATAAATTATTCTTTTAAAGACATGGTAATTGAAAGTGTTGAATATAATTATTCATTAATATTTTATACTCCTTTAAATGATAAAGAGAGCAATAGTAATGATTATTCTCCTATCATAATGTTAAATTACAACCATAATAAATTTATGTTTGTAGGCGATGTTTCTTCTAAAGCGGAAAGTGAATTTTTAGAATATTATAATGACATTTTAAATTTAGGGTATTTTGATGTTGATGTATTAAAAGTTAGTCATCATGGCAGTAAAAATTCTACTACTCAGCAATTTTTAAATGTTGTTAAGCCAGAAAAAGCTATTATTAGTTGTGGCAAAGAAAATAATTACAATCATCCAAATAATGAAACAATAAATAACTTAGTTAATTACGGTTGTGATGTTTTTAGAACGGATGTTAGTGGTAGTATTGTATGTTCTGCAAAAAATGACAAAATTTTTATACAAACAAACTATGAGAGTTTTAGGACTATTTATTTTGAGTGGTGGAACTTTGTTGTATCGCTAATTATAATAGCTTTTTACATTACATTTTTTGTTAAGTTTAATAATAAAAAAGAGGACGAAAACTTTAATAAAAATCCAAATAAAAAAACAAAAAAGTCAAGCTAAAAATGTGCTTGATTTTTTTTATTTTATATTTGTGCAAATGCACAAATATACGTGCAAGAAGATAGTATTTTTTTGTTTTTTATTGACACTAAATGTTGCTAGTGATAAAGTCATAGTGGTGTAATAAAAAAATAAAATATTATTTTTTAAAAGGTGAAAAAATGGTTAAACAAGTTAGGAAAAGAGACGGTCAAATTCAAGAATTTAACAAGGTAAAAATTGCAGATGCTATTTATAAAGCAGCTGTAGCTTGCGATGGCAGTGATAGAAAAATGGCTGACGATTTGGCAGTGCAAGTAGAAAGTATTTTAAGTGAAGAATTTGGTAGTAAAATTCCTAGCGTTGAACAAATACAAGATATAGTTGAAAAAGTTTTAATTGAAAATAGACATGCACAAGTAGCAAAAGCATATATTCTTTATCGTGAAAAAAGAAATGCATCTAGACAAATGAATGCTTTAACTGGTGCTACTATTGACTTGTTTTCTAAATATTTAGATAGTGCAGACTGGGCGGTTAAAGAAAATGCTAATATGCAACACAGTGTGGCAGGTTTAAATAATTATGTAAGAGAATCTTTTACAAAAAATTACTGGCTTAATGAAATTTATCCACAAGAAATAAAAGAAGCACATGAAACGGGTGCTATTCATATTCACGATTTAGGCTTTTTTGGCGCTTACTGCGTTGGTTGGGATTTAAGGCAAATATTAACGGATGGTTTTACTGGTGTAGCTAAAAAACTTTCAAGTAAACCACCAAAACATTTGCGTTCTTTTTTAGGTCAAGTAGTAAATGCTACTTTTACTACTCAGGGTGAAACTGCAGGTGCTCAAGCTTGGAGTAGTTTTGATACATATTGTGCTCCTTTTGTTAAGTTAGATAACTTAAGTTATGAAGAAGTTAAACAATGCATGCAAGAGTTTATTTTTAACATGAATGTGCCAACAAGAGTTGGTTTTCAATGCCCTTTTTCAAACATAACACTTGATATAAAATGTCCTAAAACTTTAAAAGACCAACCTATTATTGTTGGCGGAGTTCCACAAGACACGACTTATGGTGAATATCAAAATGAAATGGACATTATAAACAAAGCCTTTTGCGAGGTTATGTTAGAAGGGGATTCTAAAGGTAGAGTATTTACTTTCCCTGTGCCTACCATAAATATTACAAAAGACTTAAACTGGGATAGTGATGTAATTAATAGCATTATGGATATTACTTGTAAATATGGTATTCCATATTTTGCTAACTATGTAAACTCTGATTTATCACCAGAAGATGCTGTTTCAATGTGCTGTAGGCTTAGATTAGATGTTACTGAACTTAGAAAACGTGGCGGTGGTTTGTTTGGTTCAAACCCTCTTACTGGTTCTATAGGTGTTGTAACAATTAATTTGCCAAGAATAGGTTATTTAGCTAAAGATGAATTTGAATATTTTTCACTTTTATCTAAGTATGCAGATATTGCTAAAAATTCACTTGAAATTAAACGTAAAGTTGTAGAGTTGCAAACAGACAAAGGTTTATACCCATACTCGGCTTTTTATTTAAGAGATGTAAAAAAGAGAACAGGTGGTTACTGGGCAAACCATTTCAATACAATAGGTATTGTTGGTATGAATGAAAGTTTATTAAACTTTATAGGTAAAGATATTACAACTGAAGAAGGTCAAAACTTTGCATTAAAAGTTATGAACTATTTAAGACAAAAAATGGTTGAATATCAACAAGAAACAGGAAGGCGCAGATCTCACCGTTATTCTGG
>CALATF010000031.1 GCA_937891595.1 uncultured Clostridia bacterium | reverse complement strand
CCACTCATTTTAGAATAATAATTATTATCAATGGCTGTACTAATTATATCTACAGCCGGAGCTACAATATCTGGCTTATAAAACTGACCAGCCGGTCCACGCGAAGAAAACGTTGCTATATCGAATAAAGAAGCATCAAAAGTACCGTCTGGTCGTCTTTTATCATTAAGCCCGCCAACCGTTATTATTTTTTTTGAATATCCTGGTGATTTTATTGTTGTAGAATCAGGGCCGCTATTCCCAGCTGCTGCTACTACAACAATTCCCATATTCCATAAAGCTTCTGCTCCTAAAACCAAAGGGTCTTGGTTACCCAAAGAACTACTACCAAAACTCATACAAACTACTTTTATATTATATTTATCTTTATTATCACTTATCCATTGCATTGCTTCTAAAATTTTATAAGCACCTGTCTCTCCATTTTTTTCAAGAGCCTTAATTGAAATGATATTACTTAAAGGTGATATCCCACTATATTTTTTATTAGAAAGAATGCCACTGCCACATGCTACACCAGCAACAAAAGTTCCATGACCATTATCATCATATGGAACATTTTTGTTATTAATTAAATCTACAAATTTAATTATTCTATTTTTTGGAAAAACAAAATCTAAATGACTTGAAATTCCCGTATCTATAATAGCTAAAGTTACATTATTCCCATAAATTTTTTTGTTATAAAAATTGTCTAATGTTAATATTTTTTTAGATGTATTTATTTGTGCGGAAACTTTTGTTTGTTTTGTAATAAAGTTGACAGTACTTACTTTAGCACATTTTATGATTTCTTTTTGAGACAACCTAACCCCTATAGCTTTTATAAAAGGATATTCGTAAAATGAAGAAGAAATTTTCATAATTTCTTTTTTTAATCTTTTAAAATCATTTGAATATACTATACAATCACTTAATTGTTCTTCGTTGTTTTTTAACGCAACAACTTTTAAAAGTTCTGGACAAATTTTTGATATGTAACTAATCATTTAATTTATTTATTAACCCTTTTAGAAACTCTTTTTGTTGTGTATTAAGATAAGGAGCCAACATATTTTCAGTTTGTTGAAGTTTTTCATATGTTAAGCTTCCGTTTTTAAGTTTTTCTTTTGAAGTAGTAAAAAATTCTTCAATAAGCTGGCTTTGAGAATAATTTTTATATTTATTATAAATATCTTTTGCCTGTTGCTCTGCTGTCTTATTTGTATTATTAGTGCTATTTTCTTTGTTTTCATTTTTTTCTTCAAAAGTTTTGTCGCCAAAATCAAAGATATTTGCCATATAACACCTCTTAAGCTAATCTTAGTTAAACAACATTATTATATGAATCATATAATATTATTGTTAAACTAAAAGGACTAGTATTTATGGATTTATTTAACTTAATGCCCATGCTTAACAACTTATTAAATAACAATCAACAACAAAATCAATCTTATTATCAAAATAATAGTGTAACAAATTTGTCTTTAGGTTACCCTGATTCTTTTTTAGATAATCCTACTAGTCAAAAAGAAATAAAAATAAACAATGATACGAATAATATCCAACCAAGCAATTTAACGACAAATCAACTAACAAACCTATTTCAAGGACTATTAAATAATAATCAAAATTCTAATCCTTTATTAACAAGTATGCTAAGCTTATTAGGCAACAATAACAATATGAATAGTACTGCATTACAATCATTAACAAGCATATTTAATACAAACACCCAAAAAAACAGTGCCAATGAACTATTAAATTCTGTTCTGCATAGTAGTAATAATAAAAATATAAAACAGGAAAAAACTGCAACAAACTCTATAATTAATAAGATAAATAAAGTTGAAGATATAGATATATCTAACTTAAGATAGCCTAAAGATTTTTTTGTTTTTGAAAGAAAAAAGTTTAAACAATAAGTTAAATAATATAAAAAAGGAGTAATAAGTTTACTACTCCTTTAATTGTTTATTTATTCTATTTTATTCTTCTTCAGTAAAAGATTTAATAATATCATTTATAATAATTAAATTTTTAAAAACAACTGCATGTTCAAATAATTTTAAATTAAGCCCAGTTAGTTTTTTAACTTTATCTAATCTATAGTTTAATGTATTACGGTGCATAAAAGTTTTTGAGCTTGTAACACTAGTATTCAAACTATTTTCAAAAAATGAAAAGATAGTAGACATTAATTCTTCATCATTCAAAATCATTTGAATATTTGCATGGTCTATTACTTTTTTATATGATTCATAATTTGCTTCTGAAAAACAATTTATTAAATTTTCTGGAGAAAACATTTTTAAAATTTTCTCTTCAATTGTTTCATTGTCATCAAATGTTAAATTACAAACTATTAATTTTTTCCTTCCCATAATACTACCCTTTTAAATTTCTTTAGTAATTACGCCACTTTCTAAACATATTGTTCTTGTAGCCAAACTTTTTGCAACATCTTCTCTTGTAGTAGCAAGTAAAACTAAAGTATCTTTATTTGTAAAATATTTTTTAAATAATTTTGTTAATTCTTTAATTTCTGTTTCTGTTAATTCGTCAAAAATATTATCAATTAACACAATTTCAAGTTTTCTAAAGCTTAGTCTTGCAATAGAGACCAAATATTTTTGAAAAGGTGTTAATTTATAAATTTTTTCATCCACAATACTTTCAAGTTTAAAATCAATAATAACTTTATTAATTTGTTCTTCTAAAAAAGCTTTATCAGTTTTTCTTATTTCTAAAACATACTTTAAATTATCATATACACTTTTTTTATCAAAAAAATTTGTTTTATAAGGAATATACCCCATTGATACATCTGTTTTATAATCTATCTTATTATAAGGAATATCCTTGATATAAATCTCACCTTTATCAGGCTTTTCCAAACCAGCTAAAAGCCTTAAAAAACAAGTTTTGCCACTATCAACAGGACCAAGTAAAGCAACAACTTCACCCTTGTCAGCTTTTAAATTAATATTAGATAAAGCGTGAAATTCCTTTGTATATTTTACAAAAACATTTACTAATGAAATCATGTATTCATTGTATATTATTTATAGAAAAAAAACAAACAAATTGCTCATAATTTTATTTGTTTATTTTTAAAAAATTAAATGACTTATAATTTTTATAATGATATAATTGTTTTGTTACTTTTTTTAAAAGCATTTATTTAACATAATTTAAAGGAGAAATTTAATGGATTTATTTGACAAATGTAGAGACTTTAAAATCGCCGACTTATTAATTGAAAAAAACATATACCCTTACTTTCATGCTTTAGAAACAAAACAAGACACTGAAGTTGTAATGGAAGGCATAAAACAAATAATGTTAGGTTCAAACAACTATTTAGGACTTACAATTCACCCTGAAGTTATAGAAGCTGGAAAAAATGCAATATTAGAATATGGCTCTGGCTGTTCAGGTTCAAGATTTTTAAACGGAACAACTACCCTACACTTAAAGCTAGAAGAAGAACTTGCTGAATTTTTAAATAAAGAATCTTGTGTTACATTTAGCACAGGTTTTCAAAGTAACTTAGGTATTGTTAGTTGTATTGCAGGACGTAATGACTATATTATAGGTGATAAAGAAAATCACGCTAGTATTTATGATGCTTGCAGGCTTAGTTATGCTAAATTATTAAGATATAAACACAATGATATGGAAGACCTTGAACGACAATTAAAAAGCATCCCCGAAGATGCTGGTAAGCTAATTGTAACTGACGGAGTTTTCAGCATGGGCGGAGATTTATGCAACTTACCTGAGATTGTTAAACTTGCTAAAAAATACAATGCAAGAGTCATGGTTGACGACGCTCATGGCCTTGGTGTTGTTGGTAAAGGTGGTAGAGGAACAGCTTCCCACTTTGGATTAGAAAACGAAGTAGATATTATTATGGGAACTTTTTCAAAATCGCTTGCATCATTAGGTGGTTATATGGTTGCAAGTAAAGAAGTATGCAATTATGTCCGTCATAATTCTCGCCCATTTATTTTT
>CALATF010000030.1 GCA_937891595.1 uncultured Clostridia bacterium | reverse complement strand
AGTTTTATAAAGTGTTGGGCATTCGACAAAGTTTTTAAACTATAAACTATTGAAATCCGTTTTTATGGTCTTCTAATAAAGTGTATTACATAAATGGAGATATTAAATTAAATAACCCTGCAAGAATTCTAAAACCTGTTTTATTTCGTTTAAAATCTTTTTTAGTTATTTGATTAGATAAATTAAATGTGCTATCAAAATCACGAGCAATAGAGCCCAAAGTTGATTGTTCACTTGTAAAAACTGCACTTTCGAATTGCTGGTTAAAACTTCTTAAATCCATATTAATTGAGCCAACAATTGCAGAATTTTCAGTTAATACAACTTTACTATGAACAAAGCTATTATTCATTGTGTAAACTTTTATCCCATAAGGAATAAGTTTCTCCGCATTATTGCGTGTTACTGTGTAAACAAATTTTTTATCGGCAATATCTGGAATAATAATTCTAACATCAACGCCAGAGATTGCTTTATTTTTTAATAAGTTTAATATTGTTTCATCGGGTATAAAATAAGGTGTCATTATGTATAATTTTTCTTTTGCGTTAGAAATTTCGTTTGCATATATGTTTTGAGCAATTGAATGGTTGTAGTTTGGACCTGTAACAAAAGGAATAACCACGCCTGAACTTTCAAAATCTTTTGATTTATATAAATAATTTTTATATTCTATTGGTTTCTTATTTATAAATTCCCATTGATTAAGTATTGATATTGTAAAATTATCAACTGCTTGACCTTCAATCTTAATTCCACAATCTTTCCAAAATCCGTGTAATTGTTTTTCGTTTATATATTCATCTGCAATATTAGCGCCACCCGTAAATGCAACTTTGCCATCAACTACTACCAATTTTCTATGGTCTCTAAAATTTAGTGCTATATTTATAAAAGGTATTAATCTATTAAATGAATATAACTCTATGCCTGCTTTTTTAATTTTCTTCCGTGTTTTTCTGCTTAAAGTTCTATGACATCCTATATCATCATAAATAATTTTAATTTCAACACCTTGTTCAGCTTTTTCTTTTAATATGTTGAATATTTTGTTAAATAAAATTCCATTAGAAACAATATAAAACTCAATCAAAATAAACTTTTTTGCTTTTTGAAGTTCAAATAAAATAGCGTCAAAAAATTCAACACCACTAGAATAATAAGTTGTTTTTGAGTTTAATGATGTTTCAAATCGTCCTGCATTGTATAAATAGTTGCATTGTATTCTTACTTCTGCATTCTCAATTTTAGAAGTGTCTATTTGTTTTTGTAAATTTTCACTTTTCTTTAATATCTTGTTATATTTTTTATGGCTTATCCTAAACATTATCTTTTTACTTGAAAAGATATAAAATATATACCCAAAACTAAAACAAGTAAGCAAAAACAATATCCACATAGCTTTTGCTTGTCCATTATAATCACTAGACAAAGCATGAATGCAAGTGAAAAGTGTCATTATTATAGAAAATAATAAAAATCCATTAAATACACTAAAAACATATAAACGCAAAAGAATAAAGCCAACTATTTGTAAAAACATTAGTAAAAATATAATAACTGTCTTTAAAATTCCAAGACCATTAGACTCTGTTTTTATATGTTCATTTTGAAAATTATTTTCCATATTAACCTCTAATTTTATAAAAGCACTTAAACTATAGGTCAAGTGCTTTTAGTTATATTATATCTAATTTTTAAGTTTGCTTTCTTGTTTTCGCAAATGACTTTTGTAAATTTCACTAACAACAATTATCAACAAGGAAGTTATCATAAGAACACACATAATTCCATAAGGAATAGTTGTCAATTCGAGTAAAACACTTAAAGCTGAAACTTCCATAAATAATATTTGTAATGCAACTGATGAAATAACTGCAAAATAGAAAAACCAATTTGATTTGTAATTCATTTTAAATATAGACAATTTTTCACTTCGACAGTTAAGTGCGTGAGCACTTTGTAAGAATACCATTAGTGTCATAACCAAACTACGTGCAACAACTATATCTAATTTCATCGCATAAACCAATATCATCCAAGCACCAAACACAAGCAATCCCATTGTACCACCTGTTAAAGAACATTGAGTAATCATAGATTTGGTGAATAATGATTCCTTTGTTGAACGTGGTTTTTCATTCATAATATGTGGCTCTGGTTTTTCAAGAGATAAAGACATATCTTGGAAACCATCAGTAACAACATTTAACCATAGTAATTGAATAGGAAGAAGTGGAGTCCCTGCACCACAAATCATTGCAAGCACAAAGAACAATACTTCTGCAATAGAGCAAGACAATAAGAAATAGGTTATTTTTCTAATGTTTGAATAAGCACATCTACCTTCTTTAACACCTGTAACAATAGAATTAAAGTTATCGTCCATTATAATCATATCAGCAGTTTCTTTACTAACATCTGTTCCACTTCCCATTGCAATACCAATATGTGCAGATTTAATTGCAGGGCTGTCATTTACACCATCACCAGTTACAGCCACAAACTCGTCTTGTCGCTTTAAAGATTCTACTATGTGTAATTTATCTGTTGGTGTTACACGAGAAAACACTGTTTTTTCTTTAACAAATTTATCAAACTCATCTTCGCCCTTATTAAACATTTCTTCAACTTCTTTGCCTGTTGCAACTTGTTCTAAATTATTGGCAATATTTATATCCTTTGCAATAGACAATGCTGTAAGAGGGTGATCGCCCGTTATCATTATAACTTTTATTCCAGCTTTATGACATTCGGCAATAGAGCCTTTTGTCTCTGGCCTAACAGGGTCAATAAATCCAACAAGTCCAATAAAAGTTAAATCTTTTATATCATTGTCTTCATATTTTTGTTTTTTGTTAACTTTGCCCTCTGCTAATGCTATAACTCGATATCCACGCTTAGCAAGGTCCTCATTTTGTTTTTCTATTGCGCGTTTGTTTAGTTCAATTTCTTTTCCATTGACTTTCATTTTTGAAGAAAATTCTAATATTTTTTCTAAACTACCTTTAACAGTGCAATGATTTTTATTGTTTTCTTCAAAGAATACACCTGAATACTTATTTTCAGATTCATAAGGGATTTGTTTAATAACTTTTATATCTTTTGTTTTGGTTTTCATTTTTAATCCTAAAACCTTAAAAGCTATATCAATAGAGTCTCCAAAGTAAGTGAATTTACCTTTTTCTTTCTTTATTTGAGATTCATTATTTAGGTCTCCCATTAATGCAATTCTTGAAATATCATCAATATACTTTTTATCTTCGCATTCTAGTTTACCTTTGTCATTATAACCGCTTCCAGTTATATTAAATTCAGCACCATCAGGTAGCGTAACTATTTTTGCCGTTTGTTCGTTTAGTGTTAAAGTTCCAGTTTTATCGGTAGCAATAACTGTGCAACTACCCAAACTTTCAACTGCATTTAAGTGTTTTACAACAACATTGTTTTTTCCCATTCTATTCGATGCAACTGTTAATGCCATTGTAACAGCTAGTGGCAAGCCTTCCGGCATTGCAGAAACTGCAAGAGCAATTACAACAAGTAATATATCTTTGAAAGGATTGCCTTGCAACATCATTATAATAAAGATAACAACTGCAATAGCAACAATAGCAATACTAATTTGTTTGCTAAACTTTGCAATTCTTATATTTAATGGTGTTTTTTGGTCTTTAACAGTGTTTAGGTTATTAGATATTTTCCCTATTTCAGTGTTTGTTCCAGTTTCAACAACGACGCATTTTGCTCTGCCAGTTATTACAGAACTGCCAGAAAAAACCATACAAGTTCTATCTCCAAGTGGAGCATCGGCTTTTACTTCAAAAATATCTTTTGTAGCGTTTATGCTTTCGCCAGTGAGTAATGCTTCATCAACTGTAAAGTTAGAGCACTCAACAATTCTCATATCAGCACTAATCTTGTCGCCACTTTCCAAGAAAACAATATCACCAACAACTAAATCTTTACTTTCTATTTCAACCTTTTGTCCATCTCGCAAAACTTTTGCTTTAACCTTAATCATTTGAGAGAGTGAACTTGCAACTCTTTGAGCTCTTTTTTCTTGAATGGCGCCAATAATAGCGTCAACTAATATTATTCCAAGAATTACAAACCCGTCTAAAAGTTCGCCCACAATGAACGAAAAAACCATTGCAACCAATAGAATTAAGATGATTGGATTGCTAAATTCTTTTAAAAGCATAAGAATAAAAGGTTTTGGTTTTTTTTGTGGTAAAACATTTGCACCATTTTCTTTTAATCTTTGTTGTGCTTGGTCGCTAGAAAGCCCTAAAATTTTAGAATTGGTTTTTTCAAAAGCATAATCAATAGAGTTAATGTGCCAATTATTTTTAGGTTTGTTTGTCTCCAATTTTTTTGACATTTTTAATCTCCTTTGAATTTTTATTATTTACCACTTCAACTTGTGCGGAACTTAATTTTTGCATTTGAATATTTTTTCTTCGTATTTTGGGTCTTTGTAAAAATGTTGCATCAACAGACTCCCAAATGAAAACCCACGCAGCAATCTCTAAAATCATTTCAAAGTAAAAATTGCTGAAATTTCTATTATATAAAGCAACCAATATTGCAAAGGTTAAAACACCCAATATGAGCATTGTAATTATAAATATATTTAATCTTTTTAATTCACTTTTAGATTCCAAATATTCTTCGTGAAAATGGTTTTTAATAGTTGATTGTATTTCGTTTTTATCTATGTGTTCATTGGTGTAAAAATTAAGTTTTATGTCTTTTGAAATATGAACTCTTTTGCTTTTAGCAACAATAAATTCACTCAAATCTTTATTTATCTTATCATTTTCATCATAGCTAAAATTTGAAATTAACTGTTCTTTATCTGTAACTTTAATATTTATTATTTCACTTTCAAGAGTAGTGTTATCATTATTTATTTTGTTTTTCATAAAAATCCTTTTATGTTTAAATTATATATAACAATTAGCAGAAAAACATATATACAAAAAGAAGGAAGGTTTATCATTCTTGTATTAGTTTGGCAAGTTCTAAATCAGTTTTTCTGCTAAGTGTTACCAAAGTTTTAGTTCATAAAATTTTTTAGAGCTTCTTGTCTTAGTTTTTCATATTCATCTTCAGATATTAAATTTTTTCTTCTTAATTCCTTTAGTTCTTCAAGTTTGTCAGTTAATTTTTCTGTCTTTTCTTTAATTTCGTAATCTTCTTTATCTATGGTAATAATATTATCATCTGGATTGTTTTGACTATTAAAAGATTGATTATTATTTCCCATATTAAACATTTGCTTTAACTGTATTGTTCTCATCTCTTTGTTGTATGATATTTGCACCCAGAAAGATAATACCCAAACTATTAAATTGTTAAATATATTTAAAATTGTTAAAATAAAGAAAATTTTTCTTGGTTTTAAAAGCTTCTCTTTGTTTTTTTTAGAATAACATAAATATATGATTCCAGTTGTGATTGATAATATTATACCTATAATGTCCCATATAATATTATAAAGAACAAAATCTACTAAATATATATTCGATATTAATGATAAAACAGATATTATAGTAGCAACTAAGCACCAAATACCAGCATTTTTTAAAGTTTTTTTAATATTTGTCATTTTTTCTCCTTAACCTAAAAATTTATCCAATAATTTTAAAAAATCTTTTTTATCTCTTGTGTCAAGCGTTCCAAAATATTTACCCCAAAGGTCAGTTGATAGTTCCTGAATATTTGAAATTAAATTAACTCCATATTCAGTAAAACGGATAAATTCTTTATTTCTTTTACCTGTGTAAGTTTCGATAATTCCTTTATTTATCAAATCATCAACAACTTCTTTGTTTTTTTCGTTTATTATATATTCAACTAAAATGTTGTTTTTTAGATGTTTAGCACTAAACGATAAAACCTCTAAATATGTTTTTTTATCTAAATTGAGTGCAGCCATAACTTCTTCGTGAATCCAATTTTTTCTTTCTTCAACTTCATTTAGTTGATTAAAAACCTGTGTTTCAATAT
>CALATF010000029.1 GCA_937891595.1 uncultured Clostridia bacterium | reverse complement strand
CTTTATTTTATGTTCTTGGTAAATAGTGATGACAAAGGTTTTGTGGGGAACGCTATTGATATTGCTAACACATTAGACCAATGCGAAGAAACATTTGATAATGTCTTATTCAATTATAAGTATATTGATGCCTTGCACGAACTTGTAGATAAACGATTAGCGTTAGAGTTTGTTGATAAGGCAAACAATAGAGTGTTCCTAATTAGACATTGGTTTTATCATAATAATTTCAAAGATTATCTATCTACTAACTATATTTCTTTATTAGCCAAAGTTGACCTTGTTGATAGTAAATACCAATTAAGAAACAATCAAAAGGAAAAACCAAAAGAAAAGAAAATTAAAGAAAATAAAATTAAAGAAAACAAAAATAGTCTAATAGATAATAAAAAAGATTTTAATAATGATATAGATGACACTATTGAAGAAAAAGATATAAACAACGAAAAAGAATGGGAACAAAGTTGGGATAAGACATTAAAGGAACTAGAAAACATAGGGGGTAATGAATAATGAAATACATTAGAATGAAAGATGGTAATTTAGAAACTATCTATGAATTACAAGATAATGGCGATTGGACTAGAAAAGGTAATTTGTGTTTAGATAAATCCCATTTTAGATATGAAGAATTGCAAAATCACATTATCAAACAAGTCGACACCATTGAAGAATTATGCGATGAGTTTGTGATAAAAGGCAAAAATTGGTATCAAATCATTAGTTTAGAAAACGCAAAACACAATGCTCAAATTGGAAGATTAAATGAATTAGAAATCTATGGTGCTATTTGGACTGATGAAGGCTTAATTTATGTAGCAAAAATGAACGAAAAAGGAGTTCTCGAACTATTATGATTTTTGTATATTGTGATTTATGCATTTGTAATTATCTTGATAATAAAACTCATATTACTCATTGGAGAGATGTTGATAATAAAGCATTAATTAAAAAAGCAGAAGAATTGAGAAAAATATTGTTGACTATGACACCAAATATTGAAATTATTTATGAAGATTATGTAGATGCTAATTTTGGTGGAAGAAAGTTTTATACTGCAACAATAGTAATTCATTAAAGGAGAGTTAGAATTGTTATGAAACTTAAAGAAATTGTAGATAAATATAGTGGTTTGCTAACTGATTATGAAATCATTGAATTTTATTTTAAGGTAAATCATATTGAGGAACAAGCAATAGAAATGCTTACTAGGTTGAGCAAAGATATTATTAAAAATCAAAGAGCCTATATTTTTACAATCAAAGAATATTCTGGCTATGCTAATCATATTATGTGTAATATCAAAGTTAAGTTTGAGGATAGACTATCGTTATTACACATTTGTCAAAGTTTTATAAACAATGGTAAATTATGGAAAGGCGATTTAGACAAGGCAAAAGAAATATTTGATAAATACGCAAAGAAAGATTTTGTTTCTATGCCGATATTTTTCATAGGCTATTTACAAGCCAATGGAATAGCGACTTATATGAATGATTGTTTAGAAAATAGAAATATGTTGATTGAAAGCGAGGGAAAGTCTTATGAGTAAAGGATTAGAGGCACTAGAAAAATTAAAAAATATAGATAGTAATATTGATGAAATTACATTAGGAAACGAGTTTTCGCAATTATTTACTGATATTGAAGAAGAACTCAAAGAAAAAGATGAACTAGCACAAGCGTTGAGTATTGCCACTTGTGAAAATGGTGAATTGTTAAAATACAAACAAGCATTAGAGATTATTAAAGAAGATTTCTTTGCTTTTATTGATTTTAAGGAAGAAAAGCGTGAAACAAAAACATACTATTTAATTGACTTTAATAGAGGTGATTATAAGGTATATTTGCCAAAGGAAAAATGGGATTTATTAAAAGAGGTGTTGTTATGAGTAAAAAGAAATATACAAAATGTGAATGTTGCCCATATTATGCCAAAGACAGAAAAGACAACAAGTGGAAATGCGCAAGAATGCACATTTGGAATGGCGTAAACAATGAGTGCATATTTAGATATAGCGATATGGTAGAAGAAAGAGTAAGTGTCTTAAATCGTTGGATAGACGCAAATAAAGATTAAAGAGGTGTTGTTATGAGATTAACGGAAAAGAATGAGTTTGGTTATATTTTACATACTAAATCTATTGATAATTCACTAGGAAATGAAATTGCTATTGTCGGTAAAACTGCCGACAAACTTGGTCAATTAGAAGATATTGAAGAAGAACTCGGTATTGATTTGATTACACTGATTAAATGTATAAAAAGTGAAAAAGGCATTTGGAAAAAAGACCTTGATGGCAATTTATTTAACGCTCGTTGTATGCTTACTTGTTATTTTGGAAGATGGCAAGTATATGATAAAGGTATCATTTATGACCTTAAAGACTATGGTAAAACTTGGGCATTAACAAAAGAGGAATTATTATGAGTGTTGAATATCAAAAAGTTGAATGTGAAAAATGCAAAAGCAAAAATACTAAATTAGAAAAATGGGAAGATGTATATTCTATATATAGTATGTTTATTTGTTTAGATTGTGGTTATATTGTTGGCAGAGTTAATCATAAAAAGGATAACCAATAATGAGTAAGAAAGTATTAGGCGATAAGCGTGAAAAAGAATACGCTATACCAGACATTAAGGATATCGCTAGGGTCTTTCGTAGTGAAACCTTATTCTTATTTGGTATGGATAGCCAAACCACGAAATATCGTTGGTGTCTAGGTGATGCAATAATAGTAAAAGTTTTAGATATAGACAATCAAGGTAAAATAAGCTTAAAGAAAATAGGAGAACAAACAGAAGAATAAATAATATTATTATTCAACACCTGCACGGTTGAATAATTGTGCAATATAATCACGCTCGCAGACAATTATTAACGCTTAAACGTGGGCAATTAGCGACATTCTATGGCAAGTATAGGTTCTACCTTGAAAAAGGCAAACCAAAGTCTTTGTTTTATGCCTATGGTTTACAAGCGTGGTTTGTTCCAAGGGCATTAGACATTAAACAAATGGATTTAGAGGCTTACGAAAAAATGCAATTAGAAGAAGAAAAATCAATGCTTAACTTAATTGATGAACTTATTAAATAAAGGAGAAAAACAATGAATAATTTTAGATTAAAAGAGATTAGAACAAAAAAAGGCTATTCTAGGCACGAATTAAGCGAATTAAGTAAAATACACATTGAAACGATAAAATCGCTTGAAATGGGCATTAACGAGCCATTACACGCTAAATTAAGCACATTAGTGGCACTAGCAAAGGTGTTAAAATGCAAAGTAAGGGATTTTTACCCAGACATTAAGGAGATTTAGATATGAGTAGAAACAAAGTTCTGCTTTGTTGTAGTGGAATAACATTTGGCATTGGCTATTTTATTTCTTGGCTTTTGCTTTTTAGAAACAAAGGGTTTGTTGGTTTTTTGATTTGCAATATCACATTCGTTATTTGTATTACGCTATTATTGTTTATGAAACCAAAAAAGAAAAGCGAATTAGACATAAAAATAGAAAAAACTGAAATGTTTAAGAAATGGATAGAAGAATATGAAAAAGAAAAGGAGAAAAAACAATGAATAAAGGTTTAGAAGCATTAGAAAGCATTAAAAGGAGTTTTAGATTTAATGTTGATAAATTTGTATATAACGCAAACAAAAACTATTTTAAGACCGTTGAAAAAGATTTAGAAATCCTTGATATTATCAAGCGTTACCCATTGGGGGACATCTTGGGACTATGTTTTAACATCTATTAAGTTAAGAGAAAGAGAGGAACGCTAGAACATGAAAACAACCGAGAAATTATATTGTAATTATTGCGTTAGAGTGGACAAACCGACCAGCGACCAAATCGAGAAATTAGCGCGCTACTATCAAAGGACACCCAGCGAACTTTTGCGCCTAATCCTTGCCCCTGTATTGCGTGATTATTGGGCAAAGATGGAACAAGAGGAACACCAAGAGAACAAGCAAGCCCCAACGCTTGCAAGGTTCAAAGAATAGGAGGCAATTTATGAGAACTAAAAAAGAGTATATTGTTATCTTTTACGACCTAGACAACGACCAAGAAAAAGGGCGCACCAAGTCAAGCGAGTTGATGACATATAGACAAGCGCAAAAGTATATCGAATGGGCGTATAAATACGGACTATTTCCCAACGCTTACGGAATGCCCACAAAGATAAACAAAGACTAACAACCAAGCCCCAAGCCCTCGCCCAAGTGGTGGGGGCTTTTATTATGCTCTTTTATTGGTTAGTATTGACTAACTATTACTATTATTAAAAATAGCCATTTTAAGCAACGAAAACACAACGAAACAATAAAATACACTAGCAATATAATAAAAGTGTCTTAAATTGGCAATAAATAAGGATTAAACACTATTCTATGCTTTTATCGTGTGTAA
>CALATF010000028.1 GCA_937891595.1 uncultured Clostridia bacterium | reverse complement strand
CTTATAACACAATACATGATTGTTAGATAGAATGCTAGACCTCCAAATGCTGTATTAAATGTGTTTTTATCTACTACTTTATATCCAACTTTTTCTTGCATGTGTTTTGAATCATCGTTAAATTCAAAATAACCATTTATTATTTCTTCTAAATTTAGCTTTTCAAACATATATTTTGCTCTTGCTTTCCAAACTTCAGTTCCATAACCTTTGCCCGTATAATCTTTTTTAAGCCATATTCCACCTTTGTAAATTTGTAATTTAGGGTCGAACTCAATTCCAGTTCCGCCTATAACTTTGTTATTTTCTTTTAAAACAATTGCAAAAGGATAATATTTTTCTTTATTAATACTGCTGCTTATAAAATAATTAGCATGTTCAATTGTATATGGAAATGGTGCAGTTAAATTTTTTGCAGTATCAAAATCATTTAACCCTTCAACTATGTCTTTAGCGTCATCAATTACCCATTTTCTAATTATAAGCCTTTCTGTTTCAAAGCCAGTTATTTCCATAATTTTTCCTCTAAATTTTAAAATTTTTTAATTTTTTATTTACAATTTGATTAATTTCGTTTATTTTTTTTAAATTTTCTTCTGTTTTCATGTTGTTTATTGCGAACTGAAATATTAAACCGATATTTTTTGATATACTTCCAAATTGTTCCATCCATTTAAATCTTGGCATAATCCAAATATGAAAGTGGCTATTTAATTTTTCTTCAAATATAACATTAAATCTATCGCAAACCTTTGCGTCTTTTAAGATATCTATGGTTTTATTAATAATTTCAAAAATATTCTTTCTTTCTTCTTGTGTTAATTCATTAAAGTTTTCCATATGCCTTTTAGGAGCAATTACAAAAAAACCGGGAATAGGTAGTTCCCAGTCCTGCGATAGTAAAAAGTTCTTATCTTCGTAAGCCATTCCGCAAGGTAAAGAAAATTCATGTTTAGAAAAAGCACAAGTAGGACAACCAGAATATTCAACCTTTTCGTTTGCATAATTAATCATTATATAGCTCCTCAAATTAAAAGAATTATAGAAAATAAATTATTTGGCTGGGGTAGTAGGATTCGAACCTACGAAATGTCGGAGTCAGAGTCCGATGCCTTACCGCTTGGCGATACCCCAAAGATTAAATACCTTAATTAATTATGTAACTTTTTTAAATAAAAATCAATTTTTTTACCTAGCTATTTCTTTTTAATGTATATTTTTCTTTAAAATTTTTTGGTTAGGACAGCAAATAAGGTTAATGAAAATGATTAAGTTAAAGTTATTAATCAATTTATTAATAATCATAAAAAATATTTATAAAAAAATAAAAAAAACACTTGCTTATTTTGTAGAATTTGTATATAATATCAAAGTCAGTTTTAATGGGGTGTAGCCAAGCGGTAAGGCACAAGACTTTGACTCTTGCATCCGTAGGTTCAAATCCTGCCACCCCAGCCAAAATCTTTTTAAAAAACTGACGAATTAAAGCATTTTAGAAAAAATAAAAAAAGTACTTGCAATTTGTAAAAATATGGTGTAAAATGCTTTTCAGTTAATTAAATAAAATTTTATGATTCACTAGCTCAGTCGGTAGAGCACTTGACTTTTAATCAAGGGGTCCCGAGTTCGAACCTCGGGTGGATCACCATTTTTTTTTATAAGGGTAGTTAGTAATTATATTTTCCTTATAAAATATGCGGGTGTGGCGGAACTGGCAGACGCGCTAGACTTAGGATCTAGTGGGAGACCGTGGGGGTTCAAGTCCTCTCGCCCGCACCAAATGGTTAAAATCTAGCAAATCATTGCTAGATTTTTTTATATTTATTAAACAATTACAAAAAAAACAGGATAGTATATTATCCTGTTTTTAATATATAAAAGTATTTTATGCTTTATTGTGCTTCTTGCTCGCATACTTCAGTGGTAGTGTTATTTTGACTTTGAAGAAACTGATTATATACGTTGTCTGCACTTGTTATAATTTTACCATCTATACTGCTATAAATAGGTAAGTCAAAACCATGTTCAGTCATTATATCACGAATTTTTTCAGTGCCTTTATAAAAACACTCTAAGGTTTCTTTAGAATATAATCCAAATTCTTGACTAGTTAAGAAAATTTCCCCTAAATGATTTGTGTCGTTATATGCCGTTAAAGGATATTTTTTATCAATTAATCCTTGGAGCATAGCTTCGTCGCTTGCCATTGAAGTAAATAGTCCTATAAAATAATCACTTGGAATACTACCTTTTATTTGATATTCGCCGTCATCCATGTGATATTTTTTTGAAGGGCAAGCTTTTCTAAAGTTTAATTCTTCTAGTAATTTTCTATCAAGCAAAATTCCCGTTGCATAATCAACAAAATCATTATAAGCCATGCTTTCTTTTTTTTCATCAACATGGTTAGAATATTTTTGACACACAGAAACATATTCATAATTATTAAATAGTTTATTTTCATATTCTGGAGCTGTTAATCCAAGCTTTGGAAATAATAAATCTTGTTGTTCTCTTGAAAGAATAGCTCCACTTTTAAAAACAAGACTAAGTCTTTGCAAAGATTTTTCAAATCTTTCTGTTCCAACAAAAAAATTTGTTAAACCAT
The DNA here is from genome assembly GCA_937891595.1 of uncultured Clostridia bacterium. GTDB lineage: Bacteria > Bacillota > Clostridia > Christensenellales > UBA1242 > UBA7862. The sequence continues at coordinate 16,688 of CALATF010000028.1, read as the reverse complement.
GAAATAAAACTTCATCAAAATTAATATTTTCCATTTTTTATCCTCATTTTATCAAAAATATTTTAACACACCTTTTAATACTAGTAAATACTTAAAATTTATGTTACATTTTTTATAAATCATTGTGAAAAATTAATTATTTATGCTATTATTTTATTGTGTATAGTTTATAAGTAAGTCTGGAGTATTTAAAATGGAAGTTATCTTTTCTCCACATAACGCAATAAAAAGTATAGAAGTTGAAGAAAATTATTGTGTAGATAATTATTTAGAAGATTGGTCAAATTTAGGTTATTCGGTTGTAAGAACGCATTTAAAAGGCAAGCATCCTTTGATGAAAAATACAATTTCTAATAGAACTTATTATATTATAAATGGCTGTGGTTTATTTTGTGTGAATAAAAAGGAATATAAAGTTCAAGCAGGCGACATGCTTACAATTCCAAAAAATACAAAATATAAATTTGAAGGTGAGTTTGATGCTATTTTAATTTCTAGCCCACAATTTAATGCTAAATATGATGTTATTTATAATGAAGATAAAATTTAAGGATCAATAAATGAAAGAGATATATCAACTTAGAATAAATGATAAAAAATATATAATATTTGATTTAGATGGAACATTAATAGATTCTATAGGTGTTTGGAATAGAACAGACCAAATATTAATTAAAAAATATGGTAGAAAGAACATTGATATAAATACAATACAAATAGATAGAGATTGTTTTTTACACAACAATCAACAATGACAACAAACGTGCAAATAGATATATACTCAAACAAAAATAAAACAATGTTAAAACAAATGAACATTAAGGAAGTTTTTGATTTAATTATAGAAAAAGCAGATGTTAAATATAAAAAACCGCATCCTGAAATATATCTAAAAATTTTACAAAAGTTTAATGCAAGACCAGAGGAGTGTTTAGTCTTTGAAGATTCTTATACTGGAGTGCTTGCAGCAAAAAATGCAGGAATAGAAGTTGTTAATATAATGGATAAGTATGCAGAAGTAGATAGAAATAAAATTAACAAGTTAACAGACTACAAAATTAAAAATTTTAAAGAGTTTTTAGAATTCATTAATAATAACTATAAGTAAATTTAGTCTTAGATATAAATTTTTATAAGATAGATTTATTTTAATGTAAAATATAAATTATAATCTAGAGGAAAAAATGAAAAGTACAGTTCTAAAAAGAAGCCAAACAAATTTAAAAATTAGAGAAGATTTATCTGTATATGAATATCCTTCATTTAGTGAAGATGTCGACATAATTTATGCAGAGCTTAATGGTAGACATCCTAGTAATGGCTTTATTATTAATAAAAACAGTGATGAAACTTATTTAGTTTATGAAGGCCGTGGCGAGATTTATTTAGATGGAGAAGTTAAAAAATTTGAAGCAGGTGATATTGTTCCTATTAAAAGGGGAACAAAGTATTTTTGCGTTGGCGAAAATATGAAGTTTTATTGTGCTATTAATCCACCTTGGAATGTCCAACAAGAACAAGTTATTTCATGGGTAGATATGAACAGCTTTATTATCGACTGGCGTATAACAAGTAATTGCTGTAACAAATGTGAATATTGTTATGCATCAACTAAATTACAACAAAGTCCAGATGATAATGTTATCATAGATAAAATATTACAATTAGGTTGCCGAATAGTTTGTATTTCAGGCGGCGAACCTTTAATAGATATTGATAGAGTATCTAAAATAATAAATAGACTTTATGAAAATGGCGTTAAAATATTTCTTTCAACCACAGGAATTAATTTTTTAGAAAATAAAGAGAAATTTGAAAATAAAATTCAAAAACTTTCACTGTCTTTAGATGGCTTTGATGAGGAAAGTAATGTATTACATGGCAGAACTAAGGGTAATTTTGAAAGAGTTATTAAAATTTTAGAACATTATAAAAAACATAAGCATAATTTTTCTATTAAAATAGGAACGACTTTAACAAGAAAAAACATGAATATTAATACAATAAAGAATATTTATAATGTAATAAAAAGTTATCCAGTAAACATGTGGAAGCTATACGAGTTTATTCCTGAAAATAGAGGAGCTGATAATTATAACTTATTGAAAGCTAAATTCGGTCAAATGAAAAAATTAAAGAAAGATGTTAATAAAGAAATTAAAAACCCTAAAATTCCTTTTGAAATTTTAACAAGAAAGTCTAGAAATAAAGCATATTTTATTATTCAACCGAATGGTACAGCAATTATTCCAGTTGATATAAATAGAAAATATACTAAAGATATTGTAGTGGGAGATTTAAAAACTGAATCGATTAATGATATATTTTTAAAATGGTCTAAATTAGCAGGAAGAAAACAAGCAGTTTCAAACTGGCAAAGACGTCAACTAGGTTAATAAAATTCTTATTAAAATAAATAAAAGAGATTAAATTATATGAAAATTTACGTAATGCGTCATGGCTTAACTGTTTGGAATGAAAAAGGCATAATTCAAGGTCGTTCAAAAAATAGATTAAGTAAAACTGGCAAAGAAAAAGTGCAAAAAGTAGCTAAAAAGAATGCTAAAATATTATTTGATATTATTTTTTCTTCGCCTTTAATGCGTACTATGCAAACATCAAATATTGTTAATAAATTTCAAAAAACAAAAATAGTTAAAGATGTAAGATTAACTGAAATAGACAAAGGTATTTTTACTAAAAGATTGAAATCTTCACTAACAACAAAAGAAAAACTGTTAAAATATAATGCTGATAAGAGTACAAAAATGGAAGGTTATCAGTCTGTTTATAATAGAGTTAAAGATTTTATTGAATTTTTAAAATCTATGCCGTATTCTTGTGTATTAATAGTTACACATAATATTGTAGCAAGTTACATAGAAAATATATTATTAAACAAAAATTTTGATTTAAAAAAATTAGAAGATAATGCAAAATTTGATAACGCACAAATAAAATGCTTTGAAATAAAAATTAACGATAAATATTAATTAACAATATTAATTTGAAAAAGTATTTTGATATGTTACAATATTTTAATTTAAATTTTGGGAGGTATTTATGAAAGATTATAAAAATTTTCTAACTAACTTTATGGAAAGTTGGAAAAATTTAGAAGGAGAAAAAACTTGTGATTTAATGGCGGAACAATTAGAGTATTATGAAAACCCTATTGATAAACCTTTAACTTCAAAACAATTAGTAAAACCATTGTGGAAAATAGTGCCAGAGAACCAAAAAAATATTTCTTATGTAGGAAATATTTTATTTGAAGATAATAATAGTTGTATTTACCATTTTAAAATGAAAAGAACTATGATAGCAACAAATAAAATTCAAGACATAGACGGTATTTTTGAAATAAAACTAAACGATAATAATTTGCTTACTTATTTTAAACAATGGAGATTTACAAAAGAAAATTAATAAATAAAAAATTCAGTATATTTTACTAAGGGAGTTTAAATGAATAACCTCAACATTAAAGTTAATGCCCATAGTTCTATATGTATTAATGAAAATATTTATATAGACCCATTTGAAATAGACAATGTTACAAAAAACGCTAAGTATGTTTTTATAACTCACTCACACTGGGATCATTTAGATTTAAAATCAATTAAAAATATAACTAATAATGAAACAATTTTTATTTGCCCTAACGACTGTTCGGTCATCCTTTTAAATGCAGGTTTTAAAAGGGAATTAATTAAAGTTGTTTATCCAAATGAGTTTTTTGAAATAGGTGATATCAAATGTCAAACATTTAATTCGTACAATACAAATAAAGATTTTCACCCTTTAAGTAATAACTGGTTAGGTTATAATTTACAAATTAATAATATTGCCTATACTATTTGTGGTGATAGTGATTTAACTAATGAACTTAAACAAATAAGGACAGATGTTCTTTTTGTTCCAATCGGTGGTACATATACAATGAATTCTGAAGAAGCTTCAATCTTAACTAATATAATAAATCCAAAATTAGTTATACCTGTTCATTATGGCAAAATTGTTGGAGGCTTAGAACCAGAGAAAGAATTCGTGTCTAAAATTAATAAAAATATAAATTACAAAATATTATTAAAAGATTAATATTTTAATTAGGAGAAAATTATGAAAAAGATATTTATTATTTGTAGCAAAGCTTTTTATAAAGATATTAAACCTATAAAAGAGTATTTAGAAAAAAGTTGGGAAGTTCATTTGCCACATACATACGAAAATCCAGAAGCAGAAAGTCAATGGTATGCAATGGGCAAAGAAGAACATGCTAAGATGAAAGGTGAAATGTTTAGAAAAAGTAGAGATATGATTAAAAACATGGATGCTGTTTTAACTTTAAATTATGAAAAAAATGGTAAGAAAAACTATATAGGTGGTTCAACTTTTTTAGAACTATATGAAGCTTTTATGGAGGGTAAAACAATTTATTTGTATAACGACATTCCAGAAGGACTTCTTTATGATGAAATTAGTGGTTTTTCACCTATAGTTATTAATGGAGATTTAAATAAAGTTAAATAATTTTTCATTAATATTATTCTTGACTTTGAAAAGACCTAAATATAAATACGTAAGATAATATAAAAAATAAATATTAAATTTAAATTAAAAAATAAAACGTTAAAATTATTTTTAGCGTTTTATATTTTTTTTATTATTGTTTGCTTTTTTATATTATATTTTTTATACTTGATATTACAATAAGGGGATATAGTTTATTTGGTAAAACAATGCGTTCGCAACGCATAAAGACGGGTTCGAATCCCGTTATCTCCACCAAACTGATGCTACTCGCACCCATTTTTTGTAAAATTTTTATTCATAAAAATTTCTTTGGACTAATAATAAATAATTTATCATAAATATGTTACAAATCTTAATTATTATGTTATAACATAAATATTATGGATTATTTAAACATCGAGCAAATTATTTATAAATGTATAAATGATATAACTTCTGACTTATCTAGTTTAGAAGGTATAAAATCTATCGACTTTCTTGATATATTTCCAAGATCAGAAGCACACAAAATCTTTTTAGATGCAGAAGCAAATAAAATCGCAAATATTATTGAAAAAACCGAGCGTGGAAATTTTTATGTTTTTCATAAACCAGTCAATACAAAATTTGGCGAGTTGAAAGTAATTAAAATTAGAAAATTTGATAATACTCGTTTAAATTGGATAGCTGCTCCAGACTTCTCTATGGAAGATTATAATAAATTTTTAAATAGATATATAAACGACAATCGTTTTATATACATTGAAAAACCAACATATAAAGGATTAGAATTTAAAACTAAAAATAGTTTGATATATTTTTTAGATATTCCAACTACCACTTATTATAATATTAAATAGTGTGCCTCCACATTTCTTTCAGCTCCAGCATATGTTATTTTGTTATATTAAATGTAAATTTTTGTATTAATTGCGAAATATTTTATAAGTCCTATAAAAACATACAAAATTAATGCAAACTATTTAAAAAGTCTTAATCAAATAAAAAGGAGAAACAAAAATGTTTAATGTTTTAGTGTCTACTGTTATTGTTAAAAATAATAAAGTTTTAATGGTAAAAGAAATAAAAGAAGAAGTTAAGGGTTTATTAAATTTTCCAGCTGGCCGTTTAGAAAAAGGTGAAACACTTATTCAAGGTGCTCTTAGGGAAATAAAAGAAGAAACAGGTTTTGATGCAGAAATAACTCATCTTATTGACATTAAATATTTTACAAAAAAAGAAATAGATTGTGTTGCATTTGTTTTTCAAGGAAAGTTGGTAAATAACCAAAATGCTTTAAATAGTGAATTAGAATGTAATTTTTATGACATTGAATATTTAAAATCAAATTTAAATATTTTAAGAAATGAGAAACTAATAATTAGTGCATTAAATAAAATAAACAAAGGCAATAGCGAGGTTATTAATATTTTTAATTCTTAATAAAAATAGAATGATGTTTCTATTTTTAAACTAAAATTTATAAAATAATTATTTTAAATTTATTTGATTGCAAAACAATTAAATAATTTTCACCTAACAATAAAAAAACAGTCGACTAAAGTTTTATACGACTGTTTTTATTATTTAATTTTTGTTTTCTATGTTATTATTTTTTTTACCTTTAAATTTTTGTTTTATTGAAATAAAATCGTTTTTTATATGTTTAAATTCCCAAGGTAAGCATATTAAAAGAGGAATTAGGGTGAAATAAATTATAGCGCCTGGTAGAAGATAAAAGAATGGCCAGTATTTTTGTTGCCCTGCGTAAACTCCAAAAGGAATTGTTTTCATAAAGTTTGGTGTTAGCCATGTAAAAATAATCGCTACCTGATCAGTAGGGCCCCAAATTAATGAATTATTTCTATATCCGCATCCATCTTTTAAAAGGTCATTTCCTCTTAAATCTATAATACCAAGTTCAGCTTGTAATACTTGATTGCAAATAATAAATAACATAACCGCCATCATGCATAAAGGCATTTTCCAAATGTTTTTATAATTTAATGTATGAACTTTTAATAAAATCATTAAAAGTGGAGCTATAAAAATTATAATATGACAAATATAAAAACGCCATAAATCAAAAGTTAAAACACTTTTATCTATTGCTTCTGTAGGATAAACTAGCGCTAAAAAACCAGAAATAACACCTATATAAAATAGCCAGTCTTTTGCCGTATCACTTTTGCTTAAAAAAAGGAAAGGGAAAGTTGCAACACTAACAGCGCAAATATTAATAAACCATGTATCTTCTAAAGCTTTTTGTAGATTTGTATTATAGGGTGGAAATAGTACCTTTAAAAAGTGTAAGGCCAAATTAAAAAATAATAAAGATGCTATTAAAATTTTTTTTGTTTTTTCTGATTTATTTCTAAATAAAAAATATAAACCTATTATTAAACCTACGGTTAATAAAATAAATAAAAAATACCACAAATTTCCAATTCTTACCATATTTTTATTTCTCTCTTTTTATTATATGCAATATTATATCATAAAAAAATTTTTAAATACAATAAAAGCTGTAATTTTCAAAAAAAATAAGCACTTAAATTAGTACTTATTTTTAATATATTATTTTATTAATCAGCATAAGTATCAAAATAATTTTGAATTAATACTACTGGTGTGCCTTTATCTCCGCTACCGCTAGTTAGGTCGCTTAAGCTACCAAGTAAGTCAGTATATCTTCTAGGAGTTGTCCCTTGAGTTTCCATACTTCCTTTAAGATTTTTATTTTTATTTTTTATTTCGTTTTGCATAGCTTTTATAAGTTCTTCACCTTTTAAATCTTTAAACTTATTATCAGATAAAAATTTAAGTTTTAATTCATTTGGTGTGCCAACCAAACCAGAAGTATAAGCAGGTGATACAACCGGATCTGCAAGTTCCCAGATTTGACCAACAGGGTCTTTAAATGCACCGTCACCATAAATCATAACTTCAATATTTTTGCCAGTTTCTTTAAGTAATCTATCATGAATGCCGTCAACAATTAATTGTCCATGCTCAGGGAATAATTTAACTTTATCTTCAGTAGATTTGTTAGAACCAAGTAATCCGTATTTAGAATTGTAACCACTACCATCAACACTTTCATTTAGTAAATCGCACAATGTCAAAACTTTTTTAGCGCCTGCATTTATTAAATTTCTTTTGGTTGTTTCTCTTGTGTGAATATCTGCCGCTATTACATATTTCGTATATTTTAATATTGTTTCTGGTCGATTAGACAATATAACTTCGCAATTTTCACCACCATATTCTTTGTATAAATTAATATAATTAAGCCCTGTAAAAGGGTGAATAGGGTTGTTAAATTTTTTATTAAATTCATCACCTGTAAATTCATCTGAATAAGGGTTTGTGCCAGCTTGATAAAGTAATTCTGGGTCTAAAATGGGGTTTCCAACTTCATCTCTAGGATAGGAAAGTTGAATTATTAACTTTTTAGCACCTTTTGCAATAGCCTTTAAAAGTAAAGAAAAGCGGTTTCTACTCATAATCGGGAATATTAAGCCTATTGTTTCATCGCCAAATTTATTTTTTACGTCTTTTGCTATTTGTTCTAGGGTAGCATAGTTACCTTGAGCAATTCCAACAACAGCTTCAGTTACAGCTATAATGTCTCTATCTTGTAACTGAATATTTTCTTTTTTTGTTGCGTTTAAAACACTATCGCAAACTATGTTTACTAGGTCGTCACCTTCTTTTATTATAGGAGTTTTAACTCCACGAGAAATTGTACCAAATGATTTCATAATTAATATACCTCACTACTTGTAAAATTTAAAAAAAATTAGAAATTATGTCAAATAAAATAATATATTTTTTATTAAACGCTTTTAAAAAAACATATAAGAATAAAAAATTAGCACTTTATTATGTGCTAATTTTAATATAATTATTTTTCTTCCTTTTTAGTTGCTTTTTTTGTGGAAGTTGTTTTAGTTGTACTAGCTTTTTTAGTTGTTGTAGCTTTAGTAGCTGGTTTTTTATTTGTTGTTTTTTTAACAGTGCTAACTTTTTTAGTAACTGGTTTTTTTGCTGTAGCTTCAACTTCTTTAGTTTCAGCCGTTTTTTCTTCAATTTTAATTTCTTCAGCTTTTGTTGGAGCAGGCTCTACATTTTTTGTTGGTTTTAAAAAGGATATTAAATTTGCTTTATCACATACTGAGATATAATATATTTTTTGTTTATTTTCGTTATTTTTTATTAATATTCTAATTCTGTCGCTTGATTGAGCTAAAGAAAAGTGGATATTTTTTTCAGAAGTAACTTTTGTAATTGATTTTATATCAATAACATATTTAAATAAACCTGCTTGGTAGGTAAGAGTGTTGTTTTCAAGTCTACAAGAGGTAAAAATTAAAGATGTATTATATAGTACTATGATAGAAGCGATTATAACATCAAAAATAATTAAATATCCTAACCAGTTAGCAAAAGCTATTGTTGGGACAATAAGAACAAATAAAAGAATGAGGTTTGTAATAAAAATAGGTAAAAAATCTTTTTTAACTTTAAATTCCATAATAAATTTCTCCTTTTTAGTTATCAGATATTAAATTTTCAAATACATGTTCATATATTTGAGCTGCTTTGTTACACCATTTTTTACCGGCACTAACTGCAGCATTCCTTGTTGACGTTTTCAGCCTAATTTCAAACATAGGTTGGGCAAGTAAAGGTTCTTTTATTCTTAATACAACTGTGTGTGAACCATCTGTGTTTTTAAAATAATCATAAACATACTCTTGACTTCTTTTAAAAACCATACGATTTTGTTTTGCGTATTCAGAAATTTCTTCTCTAGTACTTTGCCTTATTCTAGTAAAAAAGTGAGATAGGCAATTTCGCCCTTCAATCGTAATGCTATATCTAATGTCTTTAGGGTCTTGTTCAATATTATCATTTAGTTTATAAATGAATTTTGCATCTATTAGTTGACCTAAAGCTTCTTTGCAATCCATATATCCCAGCCAGTTATTTCTGCTAGTACATATGTCTACGATTGAATTTTCCGTCAAAGGAATTTCAATTCTGTCCAAAACAAACAGAAGAATAAGTTTTTTTACCGTAGAATCAGGTATAAAATCCATAAAACTAAACTCCATTTTATTTTGATATTAGGATTATAGCATATCAAAAAAAATTTTCAAAACAAATAAAATATATTTATTTTTGTTTTTTAATTTTTAATTTGTGTGGTATAGTATCATTGTATTAAAATTCTTAATATAAAAGGTGATTTTGCATGGAAGAAATTGAAAATGTAGAAGGCGTAACCAGTTTTATTAATGCCTGTAACGAATTAGTAAATGGTAAGTTTATTTTAGCAGATATTAAGATATCTAAAATATTAAAAGCAATTTCAGAGTCAACTGATGTTTATAATTTAATTGCAGAAGGCATGATTAATTATGATTTTGATAAGGAATTTGCAAAAGCCGTTGTTAAAGATACAAATGGCATAGAAAAGTTTCAATTACCTGAAGAGGATGAAAAAATAATTCCTTTAGTGTTTTGTTTATTAGTTGAAATGGATAGTAAAAGAATAAACTTTAACGAATTTGTTAAAGTTCAATTTCCTTTGGCAAATAATCAGAATGAAGAATATGAAGCTTTTGCTAAAACTATTATTATTCCTTTTAGAAACGCTGTAGCTAATTACTTTGATGTTGATATTGAAACAACTACTAAATTAGCTGAAGATGAAGAATTAAGAAATATAATAGACGAGAAAATTAAAGAACATATTTTAGAAAAAGAAATGGAAAATGAAAACGAGGATAATGATGAAACTATTATAATCAAAACCACAACTATTCAACCTATAGATTCAGACCCATTAGTTAACGCAGTGTTATTAGCTGAAAAACAAAGGCAAGAAGATGAGGAAGTTAAACTTTTATTTGATAGAATTTTAAGGCTTGTAAGAATTCTTGATGATAAAACTGATTACATTAGAAACCCACTTAAAAAATCTAATATTTCACTATTAATTGATGCTTTATATGAAGCATATGAAATTAAAAATGTTAAAATAATTGTAGCTCTTGTTATGGCACTTAATAATTTTGCTGGTAATGAAAGAAGCATGAGAGGGGAAATAAAAGAACTCAATACAATTTGTTATGATTTTTATGAATAATTTAAACAAAGCAATATAACAAACACCTGCATAATACTATGCAGGTGTTTAACTTTTTTGGCACAATATTTATAGAAAAATAGTGCTTAAAATACAGCTAATTATAATTGCTAAGATACAATGAGTAATTTTTGTAAGCAAAAAATATTTGTATTTTATTCCACATTTAGATAAAAACATTTGAGATTGTAAATGTATAGAAAGTCCTCCAAATGAGGTTATTCCGCTTAAACAAATGGCTAAGGTTTTTAATGGAAATACATTTTCGCTTAAAGATACACAACCATTTGTTAATTCAATTATACCTTTTATAAAGCTTTCTCCCACTTGCGAGTCATATGGCAAAATACTATTAATTAAAGCAGATAATGGTTTAAATAAATTTAGATTATTTAAAACTTCTAGTAAGGTGAAGCACAATGCTATATAACCACCAACCATAAGACAAGATATTATTGAGTTGTACATAATTTCATTTAAACTTTCTTTAGTAAGAGGTTGTTGAGATTTAATATGTTGTTTACTAATATAAAATTCTCTTTTAAAAATTAATTTTTTATATAATAAGCCATTAATTAATGATGCACTTAAGTGAGAAATTAATATAACTACAGCTAGGTTCATGTTATTAAATAAGCTAGCTCCAAGACTACCTAAAATAAACATAGGACCAGATGTTGAAGTGTAAGGTATTAATCTTAAAGCTTCTTCTTGACTAATAATGTTGTTGCTATAAAATTCTCTTGTAAGATTTGCACCCAAAGGGTAACCGCTTATAACGCTCATAACAAATACATAGCCACTTACATTTCCAGATTTATATATTTTATTAAATGGTTTATTTAAAAAATTAAAAATTGAAATTGATTTATTCTGTTGCATAAAAAGTTTTGTAATTATAAAAAATGCAAACAAGCTAGGTAAAACAATCTTAGCCCAAATTGAAAACCCTTTTAAGGTTGTTTCAATGTAAGGGTTCGGGTTTATTGCTATTATTAAAATTAAAAACAATAGTAATATAGAAAATAAAAATTGATAATTACATTTTATTTTTGCAAAGACTTTTTTTAATAAACTCATATATTAATCAATTATTTTATTTTGTTTAATACTATGCAAAATAGATAAAAAAATACATAATCATTCAAAATTTTTTGTTTTTTTAAGGTTGTTTGGTATACTATATAATAATTAATGTGTGTTTTTAAATAAGGAGGCAATTATGAACAAACAAAAAGTTGCTTTAGTATTAAGTGGCGGTTCTGCATATGGTTTTGCTCATATAGGCGTTTTAAAGGTTTTAGCTAAAAATAATATACCTATTGATATTATAGCAGGAACTTCAATGGGGTCTCTTATCGGAGGTATTTATAGCGCTGGTATTAATTTTGAACAAATGGAAGAAGTTATAAAAAAATTTTCTAGAAAACATATTGTAGATATTAATCCATTTTTCTTAACTGATACAGGTTTGTTGTATGGCAAAAAAGTTACTAAATTTTTGACAAAACTAGTAGGAGATAAGCAAATAGAAGATTGTAATACCAAATTTTGTGCTATTGCTTCTGACTTAAAAACAGGGCAAAAATATGTTTTTGAAAGAGGGCTTTTAGTAGATGCTATAAGAGCTAGTATTTCAATCCCTGGAATATTTAAACCTGTGAAATATAATAATATGTGTTTGGTTGATGGAGGTATGAGTGATAATATACCGGTAGAAGATGCTAGAAGACTCGGAGCTGATAAAGTTATTACTATAGATGTTGGCTCTTATTATACTATACAAAATAAGTTAAAAACAGCATTTGATGTTTTAGTAACTTCTTTAAATTTATTATCAGCAAATTTTGTAGCTTTAACAAAAGACAAAGGAGATATTTATATAAAAATAGACCAACCAGGTGTAAGTATATATAAATTTACTTCTGAAGATGCTTTAAGGTCTATCGAGTATGGTGAAAGATATGCAGAAGAAGCATTGCCTCAAATAAAAGAAATGTTAGGTATTAATTAAGTCTATATAAATAAAAAAAATCTTATATCACACAGGATATAAGATTTTTATTTTTATTGATTTTATACATTAGCTTCGTCAAAATCTATGGTTATTTTCTTATTTTTAAAATCAAGTTGTTGGTATTTAACACCAGCAGCGTCTAGAAGGCGTCTTGAAGCAATGTTATTTGAAGAATCACGGTATTTATCACACAAATAATATATTTGTGTAATGCCACTTTGAATAATAGCCTTTGAACACTCGTTGCAAGGGAAAAGAGTAACATAAATTTTGCAATTTTTTAAATCTTTATTTTTGCTATTTAATATTGCGTTTAATTCAGAGTGTACTACATAAGCATACTTAGTATCTTCTAATTTACCTTCACGTTCCCATGGAAACTCATCATCATGACAATGTTTAGGCAATCCGTTGTAACCAACCGACATAATTACATTATCGTTGTTAACAATACAGCAACCAACCTGAGTATTAGGGTCTTTGCTTCTTTTTGCGGATAATAAAGCTAACCCCATAAAATATTCATCCCAACTAAGATAATCTTTTTTCTTTGGCATAAGATTTTCTCCTTTAAAGTTTAATTAGATTTACAATAAATTATTTTTGAAAATTTGTAAATCAATTTTAACATATTGCTATTTTTTTATAATTGATTTAATTAAAAAGTGGTTTACTTTTATTTTTTGTTGGTATATATTATTAGTTGTAATTTAATAGGAAATTATTCCTATTAAAAATAAAGAAGGTGTAAAATATGTTTAAAGTTGATGATTTATTAAACAAAGCAAAAGTTTTAAACAAAACTATTGTCTTTCCAGAAGCTGACTGTAGCTCAAGGGTTTTAGAAGCAGTTGAAATAGTTCTTAAAAAGAAATTAGCAAAAGTTATTTTATTAGGAAATCCTGATAGCTTAGCAAAAAAATCAGATAAACTTAAGGATGCTACTATTATTAACCCAGAAAATAGCGATTTAATGCCAGAATTTATTGAAAAATTAGTAGAAATTAGAAAAAGCAAGGGTTTAACCGCTGAAGAAGCAGAAAAACTATTAAAAAATAATTTTTATTTTGCATGTATGCTTGTTCAATGTGGTTATGCTGATGGTTTTGTTGGTGGTGCAGAAACTATAAATATGGAATTTGATGCTTTAATAGTAAAAGATGGTAAAGCTGATGGATGTGTGTCTGGGGCTTGTCATTCAACTTCTAATACTCTTAGACCAGCTTTACAAATTATTAAAACTAAACCAGGAATTAAAACAGCTTCATCTTGTGTTATATTTGTAGGAACAGAAAAAATGGGCTATGGCGAAAACAACGTTGTAATAACAGGGGATTGTAGCTTAAACATTAACCCTACAGCTGAACAACTTGCCGATATTGCTATAGCTACTGCAGAATCCGCAAAGGTTTTTTGTAATATAGAACCAAAAGTAGCAATGTTATCTTTTTCAAGCTTTGGCAGTGGTGGAAATAGTGACGAAAGTATTTTAAAAGTAAGAGAAGCTTTAAAATTAGTTAAAGAAAGAGATAAAACTTTAGCTATAGACGGTGAAATGCAATTAGATTGTGCTTTAATTGAAAGTGTTGGTAAACTTAAAGGCAAAGGTAGTGCTATTGCTGGGAAAGCTAATGTTTTAATATTCCCAGATTTAAATTCCGGAAATATCGGGTACAAATTAATAGAAAGATTTGGTGGCTTACAAGCAGTTGGTATTATTATGCAAGGCTTTAATAAAGCTATTAATGATTTATCTCGTGGTTGCAGTGTAGATGATATTGTTGTTATGACTGCAGTCACAGCTTTACAATCACAAAACTAATTTTATGATAAAAATTAAAGGAAGTATTAGATATGAAAATTTTAGTTATTAATGCAGGTAGTAGTTCAATTAAATATCAACTTATTGATATGCAAAATGAAAAATTATTAGCAAAAGGTTTAGTAGAAAGAATAGGAGATGTAAAAGCTTCGCAACTTACACATAAAGCAAATGGTAAAGCAACTGAAATTGTTAAACCATTAGAAGACCATGCACAAGGTATGCAACTTGTTTTAGCTACTCTTGTAGATAAAGAAATAGGTGTTATTTCTAATCTTGAAGAAATTTCTGCTATAGGACACAGAGTTTTGCACGGTGCAGAAAAATATAATTCAGCTGTTCTTATCACAGAAGAAGTTATTAATGATATTAATGAAAACATTCCTCTAGGCCCATTACATATGCCAGCAAACTTACTTGGCATTGAAGCATGTCAAAAAGTAATGCCAAATACTAAGAATGTTGCTGTTTTTGATACCGCCTTCCATTCATCTATGCCAGATTATTCATATATGTATGCTGTACCATATGAATGGTATGAAAATTACCGTGTAAGAAAATATGGTTTTCATGGTACTAGCCATGAATATATTGCTAATGAAACAGCAAGAGTTATGGGCAAAGATGTAAAAGATTTAAAAATTATTTCATGCCACTTAGGAAATGGTGCAAGTATTTGTGCAGTTAATAAAGGTAAATGTTTAGATACTTCTATGGGCTTTACTCCTCTTGAAGGTTTGGTAATGGGAACTCGTAGCGGGGATATAGATCCAGCAGTTCTAGAATATATGATGGATAAAACCGGCATGACAATTAACGAAACCCTTAACACTTTAAATAAAAAGAGTGGCTTATTAGGTTTAAGTCAATTAAGCAACGATATGCGTGATGTTGCTAAAACAGCAAAAGAAGGAAATCAAAAATCTCAACTTGCAATTAATAAATTCGTTCACGTTGTTAAAAAATATATAGGTGCATATGCAGCTATTATGAACGGCGTAGATGCAATTTCATTTAGTGCTGGTACTGGTGAAAATCGTGACGATATAAGAGAAAAAATTATGTCTGATTTTGAATACCTTGGCGTAGACTTTGACTTTGAGGCTAATACAAACTTTGTAAGAGGCGAAAACTTTAAAATTTCTAAAGATTCTTCAAAAGTTGCAGTATATATCATTCCTACTGATGAAGAAATGAGTATTGCTAGACAAACTAAAGAAATTGTAGAAAAATAAATTAAAAATAATTATTTGCGTTGACAAATACAAATAAATTTGTTAACATCATCTCATCCAATAGGCAAAGTGGCGATTTGCTTGGAGATATTAAAATGATATCCGTTTTGCTTTACGAAAAAAGCTTAAAGTGGGATTTTATCCAATTAGGGTGGAACCGCGGTAATTAAAATTATCGTCCCTTAACTACTTTTAAAAAGTTGTTAAGGGGCTTTTTTATGTAAAAAACCTTTTATCAACTAAAAAGTTTAATTTAAAAAGGAGATAAAAATATGGAAGAATTAACAATGCAACAAATAGTAGCTTTTTGTAAAAACAGGGGTTTTGTGTTTCCAGGAAGTGAAATATATGGAGGTTTTGCAAATACTTGGGATTTTGGTCCATTAGGTGTAGAACTTAAAAATAACATTAAAAGAGCATGGTGGAAAACTTTTGTTCAAGAAGATGCTTCAACTTATGGCGTGGATGCTGCAATTCTTATGAATCCAAGAGTTTGGGAAGCAAGTGGCCACGTTCAAAGTTTTGGTGATCCTAAAATGGATTGTAAAGTTTGTAAACAAAGGTTCAGGGCAGACACTATTGTAGAAAACCATAGTAAAAACACTGTTAGTGCAGAAGCAATGACAGATGAAGAACTTGAAAAATACATAGAAGATAATAATATTAAATGTCCAAATTGCGGAAATAAAGACTGGACTAAAATAAGAAAGTTTAATCCTATGTTCACAACTTCTAGGCAAATGATAGGTGAGGGTGATGCTAATGATATTGTTTACCTTCGCCCAGAAACATGCCAAGGTGAATATATTAACTTTGCAAATATTCAAAGAACAACAAGAAAAAAGGTGCCTTTCGGTGTTGCTCAGATTGGTAAATCATTCCGTAACGAAATTACACCGGGTAACTTCATTTTCCGTGTTCGTGAATTTGAACAGATGGAAC
>CALATF010000027.1 GCA_937891595.1 uncultured Clostridia bacterium | reverse complement strand
GAGCTTCGTGAAAAACAGTTTATGAAAATTGTTTCTTTGGCTCCCGAAGTATTATAAGGAGGTGCCTTACTATGATGAAGATTAAAAAAGGCGATATGGTTAAAGTTATCGCAGGTAAAGATAAAGACAAAGAAGAACCGGAACAAAAGCAAAATCAAGAAACACAAGAAAGTGAATTGCAAAAAGAACATATATTACAACACGAAGAATTTAATACAAAACCAGAAGAAATAGTAGAAGAATTATCTAAAGGTAGTAGTTATAATCCTAATTTAGTAGTTTTAACATTTTCTTGTTTTACTGTTTGATTGGTCTCTTCTATAATACTCGCCATAAGTAATTTTTTTCTAAAATTTCTTCTATCAAGTTTAATATCAAGTATAGACTCATAAGTCTTTTGTATTTCTGGCATTGTAAAACCATTAGGAAATAAAGATACTAAAATATCAGTATTTTCTATCTTTTCTCTTAAACTTTTTAAAGCACTACTTAATATGTCATTGTGGTCATACGCAAGTTGTGGAACATTATCTATTGTAAACCACTCAGCATTTGATGTTTTTAAAGTCTCTTTCATTACTGAAACTTTATTAATATCAATAACACCAATATAAGATACTGCAATCATTCTCATTACCGGAGACCTATCTACCTTGCTAAAAACATTTGAAAAATAAAGATTTATATCTTTTATTCCTACTTTTTCAAATATTTCTCTTTTCGCACCACATTCCAATTCCTCATTATTATATAATGCACCCCCTACTAAAGCCCACATGTCTTTATATGGTTCATTTTTTCTTTTAACAAGTAAAACCTTTGTAATTCCTTTTTCTACTGTAAAAATAGGAGTTATTACATGTATTCCTTGCTCCCTATATAACGGATTATTCTTTTCCATACGTCACCTCTCACATTTATATTAAGTGTTTATTCTACACTTGTCAATATTTTCTTAAGTTCCACTATAACCAAGTTTACACAATCCTCAAGTAAAATATCTAATTCATTTGAAGAATAAAACTTATAGTGAATATCATATTCTTTTTGAAATTCTAAATAATTGGCTAATTTTATTATATCATCTTTCTTTAAACCAATTCTGTCAACTAACTTTGACTTATCTAAAATAACATTATAATCACTAATATTTAATTTATTACTCATAAAATTATTATTAAATCTTTTAAAATCATTTTGTTTCAATATTTTTAAATCTTCGCTAGACAAATCACTATATATTTCATAATCTTTAATTTTTGTATAAAAATTATTATTCCATATAAAATCAGTATACAAATGAGTATAATACCCCAAAATCAAAGGTTCTTTATTCAAAATATCTTTATATTTTAAATAAAAACTCATATATGATATCATGTCTTCTTCATTATAATGTGTCGTTTTATGAGCAATTACTTTTGAAACATTTTTAATTATATATCCATTATTTAAGTCAGGTAATATATTTCCAACCATAAATTGCTCTAAATCTGATTCTGAAAAATTTAAACATTTACTTACTCTTTTAGCAACTTCTAAATGAACTTTCCAATTTGGCACACTATCACCTCACAGACATATGATTTTAATAAAATTATAACAATGTACAAAATTATTGTCAAACTAACTTTGCATTTATGTTGTAATTCCATTAAAATGTCATGTAATTTATTTTTTTAATAATGCCAGTATAATATCTGACAAATTGTCAAGAATAATATTGGAGGGATTAATAATGGAAGGAATAATTATAATGAATAAAAGTGAACAAAGAATTAATAATATTTTAGTAAGTTTAATTAGTAAAAAAATTAAAATTAAAGATGCATGTAAATTGTTAAAATTATCCGAAAGACAAGTTTATAGAAAGAAAAAAGCATATCTTGAAAATGGTATTTCATCTTTAATTCATAAGAACAAGGGTAAATCAAGTTCTAAAGCATATCCAATTGAACTTAAAAATAAAATTATAGAGTTATACAAAAATGAATATCCTGATTGGAATTTCCACCACTTTAATGACACATTAGAAGACTTTCATAACATAAAAGTATCTGATAGTTTTATATATAATCTTTTAACAAATGCTGGTATTAAATCTCCTAGATGTTTGAAAAATCATAAAAAAAAAGCACATCCACCTAGAAATCGTCGTGAAAATGCTGGTGAATTAATTCAAGTTGATGCTTCTAAACATCAATGGTTTAAAGGAAATAAAGAATTTTTCAATTTACATGGTGCTATTGATGATGCTACTGGAATAGTAACTGGCGCATTTTTTCAAAAACAGGAAACTATGTATGGTTATCAAATAATACTTAAACAAACTATTGAAAACTATGGTTTACCAGAATGTTTATATTCTGATTATAGAACTGTGTTTCAATCTACAAAAAAAGAACTTTCTATAGAAGAAGAATTAGAAGGCAAAGAAATAAAAGCCACTAGATATGCAACTATGTTAGAAAGTCTTGGTATAGACATTATTTCCACAGTTAATCCAATGGCTAAAGGTCGTATTGAAAGGTTATGGAAAACCTTTCAAGATAGATTATATAACGAATTAAATAAAAATAATGTCAAAAATATTGATGAAGCAAATATTTTTCTTATAGATTTCTTAAAAAGATATAATAAAAGATTTTCAATTAAAATTAATCCTGATAAAAATATTTTTGTAAAAGTAAATAAAGATTTTGATTATAATACTGAACTTGCTACTTTTCAAAAATATTCAATACATAAAAATTCGTATATACTTAAAGATAAAAATTACTATGTAATAATTGATAGTGATAACAAGCCTGTTTATCTAAATATAAAGAAACAACTAAAATTGTATACATTACTAGATGGAACACTAAAACTTAAACATAATGATATATACTACTCACTAAAGCAAATTAAAAAATTACCAAATGAAGAAAATAAAAAAACGACTAAATCCCAAGAAGAAATTAATCGTTCAAAAGCACATAAACCAGCTGCAAATCATCCTTATGTAATTGCTAGTAAAAGGTATTTTAAAAATAATAAAATTTAACTTATGCCGGGAAAATTTGAATTTTGGGCAGGTACTAATCGAAATAGACTAAGAAATAAATTTATTTTTAAATTTATTCCATTTATTCTGAGATTAGTGCCTGGGGTCCCAAAATTAAAAGCAACTGGAATAATTTAAATTTTATGACATAATCTTAAATTTAAAAACATGTCATTTTAATTAAAATTTAACATAATTTTATAGAAAAAATGATTTATAAATTTTATATAAACCATATTTATTATTTATTGCTAATATCTTCAAGAATTTCTTGAATTAATTGTAAACCAATCTTTTTGTCTTCAATATCAATTATGTCAATTAACTCAATTCTACTACCAACTTCTTTATACAATGAATAATACAAATTCAATTTATTATCTACGCTAAAAGTCCCGTCAGTATAAACAATAAAATCTTTATTAGTATCATTATCATGATATGTAGCAATTACATCACAAAATATCTTTTTTCCTTCATTATTTGTAATTTCAAATTGCATACTTTCCATTTTAAATCTCCCTATTTTCTAATTTTTAATGTTTCTTCATATTCGAATGAGAGTCCACTATCATTATCATAAATTAATTCACCCCAACTTGCCATTAAGCCATATCCTGCATCTTGAGTGGATACAATAGTTCTTTGACAAACTAGATTTCCATTTTCATCATTAGTAAAGCAAAAGCCACTTGGTGCAGTATAAATAGTACTACCATCCTCATTTTTCTCTGCATTTGGCATAACAATTTGTATTTCTTCTACTTTTTCAGTTATTTTACCATATGTAATTTGTACATCCTCAATTCCTTTTGCTTCGTAATCCCAATCCATTTCCGGCCATTGATGTAATGCAACTCCAGTAGGAAGGTAAGTGTTCCATATTAGAAAACTTGGATTTGGCATAACATTCATAATGCGTGTTATAGGACAAACTTCTTTTGTATGATCGATATTCCCATCATTAATCGCTATTCCAGCAACTATACTTGCAGCTAATAATCCTGTTGCAGCATACTTTTTAATATTCTTTTTATTAATTTTCTTTTCCATTATAAAATCCCCCTTTTTTTCAACTTTATTTGCATTTCCCCTTTGTTGTGCTTGTTATAATAGCATAAATGTTTAAAAATGTCAAATTAACTAATTTTTTGAACCCCAAAACCAATTTTATCTAACTCTTCTAATTCTATATCTATTATAGATTTCTCAGGAGTAGGCAAATCTTCAGGCATAGTACCACCTAATCTTTTAATTGTATCTCTAACTTCTTTGCCTACTTTATGATGAGTCATATTAGCGTCTTTCTCATTATTGACCTTATCATTCTTCAATTTGGCTTCAGTTTGAACTATTCTAAATAAATTATCAGCAAGTTCTTCACTACCCATATTATCTAATATATCTTCTCTATATCTTAGTTTCTTTCTTTTAAAAATATCATCTGCTGTTTCACCATTATAAAGTCCTTTATATCCAGCATTATGAAATCTAGCTAAATCTTTTACTCCACTATTAACTGCTGTTTTATTTAAATTATAATTACCTTTTCTCACTTGATTTCTTCTATATAATCTCTTCTCATCTTCAGAAAGAGAATTATATTCTTTTTCACTTAGTTCTTGCTTTCTTGTTTGTACTGCAAAATATGTTTGAGCAAGTGCAATTACTTTCTTTCTGCTATCTCCATTTTGTGCTATTAAATAACAAGCATAACGAGTTAATTTATAATCTTTTTTCATTCTTTCTGCTCCAGAACCTATTTGTACCATTTTGTCGGCATCGACAAAATGGTCAAACAAGCTAATATCAGTATTTTTACATACTTCTTTTGCCTTTTGAATTACACCTTCAAATTTTCTCCATTCTTTATAATCTAAAACC
>CALATF010000026.1 GCA_937891595.1 uncultured Clostridia bacterium | reverse complement strand
TCTTAATAATTTCTTCAGCGATTGATTTAGGAAACTTTACTCATAAAGTTTTAGAAAAAGTTGTTGAAAGATATGAAACAATTATTAACGAAGCAAAAGAACTAGGTTTTGATTTCTCTAGGTTTGAAAGATATTTCTTGCTTAGAGTTGTTGACGTTTTATGGATGGGCCATATCGACACTATGGAAATTCTTAAAAAAGAAATAGGTTTGCAAGCTTATGGCGGAAGAAACCCATTAGTAGAATATAAACGTGCTGGCTTTGATATGTTTGACGAAATGATTGAAAAGATTAGGGAAGATACTTGTACTTTCTTAATTAATGTTAAAGTTAAACAACCACCACAACTTAAAAAAGTTGAACGCCCACAAACAAATACAAACGAAAAGTTTGTTCAAGCAAAATCAAGTAAGGTAGTTGGAAGAAATGCTCCTTGCCCATGTGGAAGTGGTAAAAAATATAAGCAATGTTGTGGTCAATAATTTAATAATTAACCCTTGTAAATTAAGGCTTTGCAAGGGTTTTAATTATGTTAACATGTTTTTTAATAAATGGGGATAATATGAAATTAAATAACGAAAGTTTAACACTTTTTATTCCGCTTTTAGCTAAAGCACAAATGAGCAAAAAGGGATTGTTTTTAGAAGATAAAAAAGCAGAAGAAATAGTTTCTAATTTATTTAATACTAAAAAAGTTAAACAAAACAAATACCTTAATATGTTTTTAAGTTTAAGAGCTAAAATAATAGATGAACTTTGTAATAATTATTTAACTAATAACCCAAATACTACTGTAATTCACTTGGGTTGTGGGTTAGATTCAAGATGTTTAAGGGTTAAACAAAATTATTCTTTTTGGTATGACGTTGATTTTGAAAATGTTATAAAAATTAGAAAAAGTTTTTATAGAAATTATGATAAATATTGTATGGTTGGTAGCTCTGTAACAGATGCTAAGTGGTTAAACAAAATAAAGAAATCTGAAAATGTCTTAGTTATAGCTGAAGGGCTTACAATGTATTTAAGTGAAGAAGAAATTAAAAATTTAATTTTAAATTTGGGCGAAAAGTTTAAAAATTTTTATTTAGTTTTTGATGCTTATTCTAAAAAAGCGGTAAAACTTTCCAAAATAAAAAACCCAGTAAATAAAGTAAATGCGCAAGTAAAATTTGGTATGGATAATTTTGAAGATTTAACTAGATTAAATAAAAATTTAACTTTTGTTAATCAGCATATTATTAAGAAAAAAGAAAATAATTTAAAAGGTTTACATAAATTCTTATTTAACAATTTATATTGTGGTAAAACTTCACAAAAGTTATATAAAATATATGAGTTTAGTTTTTGTGGAAAATAATGAAAAGTTTTATTTGAGTATTATAAGGTGTAAAATGAAAAGATTAACTAGGCGTTTTATAATAAAATCTCTTGATAATTTAAATTTAAGTAATCCTATAAGATATGAAAGATATTATATCAACGATTTTTTAAGAGTTCAAAAAAAAGATAATAAGTTTGAAAAAGAAGTTTTAGACAAAAATAATTATATTATAGATAAAAAAATAATTGAGGAAAAAGAATTTTTACAAATTATAACAAAAGCACAAGATAAAATAATTAGAGATAGTTATTTACTTTTAGATGATGCTAATATATCTATAAAAAAATATCTTGGACGTTTTGATGGTTTAATAAGGGTAGAAATTAAATTTAAAACACAAAATGAAATGAACTATTACAAAATTCCATCGTGGGTTGGTAAAGAAGTTACAAATTCACCTTTGGCGTTTGACAATCTTTTAAGAAAGCTTACAGAAAAAGAATTTAGAATTGAGTTAAACAAATATAATTAAATATTTTATGTGATAGATTAAATAATTTGGAAAATTAAAAACATTGAAAAGGAAAAAGTATGGTAATAGACGAGCAAATTATTAGTTTTAACAATTTAAAAAACAAAAGCAGTTATTTAAAGGAGTGTCTTTGACTTAGCAAGGGTTAAAGCTGAACTTGAACAAAAGAAAAAGGAACAAGAAAATCCTGATTTTTGGAACGATTTAACAATAGTTAAAGCAAATGGAAAGGCTATAAAAGAATTAGAACAAAAATTAAATGTTGCAAATAGTTTAGATAAATTTGAAGAAGATGTTTCTTTTTTACTTGAGCTAATTGAAATTGAAGATAGCCAAGAAAACTTTAATGCTTTGTGTGAAAAACTTTCTAGCTTTGAAACTTTTGTAGAAGAAAACACATTGTCTACGCTTTTAAATGGTGAATATGATAGTTGTAATGCTATTTTATCAATACATGCAGGTGCTGGCGGGACAGAGGCACAAGACTGGGCTAATATGTTGTTTAGAATGTATAGTATGTATTGCGAGAAAAACAACTTTAAATTGCAAGTTATTGATAGTTTGGATGGAGATGAAGCAGGGCTTAAAAGTGTAACTTTCTTAGTAGAAGGCGAAAAAGCATATGGTTATTTAAAAGCAGAAATGGGTGTTCATAGATTAGTTAGAATTTCGCCATTTGATGCAAATAAACGCAGACACACAAGCTTTGCAAGTCTTGAAGTAATGCCAGAAATTGACGATACTGTTGATGTAGAAATAAATATGGATGATGTTCGTGTAGATACTTATCGTAGTAGCGGTGCGGGAGGTCAACACGTTAATAAAACAGATTCTGCTATAAGGCTTACACATGCTCCAACGGGTATAGTTGTTACATGTCAAAACGAACGCAGTCAAATTCAAAATAGAGAAATGGCTTTTAAAGTTTTAAAAAGTAAACTTATTGCACTTAAAGTGGAAGAAAGAGAGAAGAACTTAAAAGAAATTAAAGGTGACATTAAAAAAATTGAATGGGGTAGTCAAATAAGGTCGTATGTGTTTTGCCCTTATACAATGGTTAAAGACCATAGAACAAATTTTGAAACATCAGATGTAGATGGTGTTATGAATGGTAATTTAAAACCTTTTATTTTAGATTACTTAAAAAAGAGTTTATAATTTTGTTAAATAGTTGTAAAATAAATTGAAAAATAAAAACAATTTAGTTATTTTCATTTTTAATTTTTTAAATGATATATAAATATTTTGTTTTTTAATAAAAATCTTAAAAATTAAAAGTTTGGAAAAATTAAAATGTACATAGAAGAAATGAAAAGGATATGCGAACAACTTAAAACAAAGCAAGAAGTGTTAATTCTTGGCATAGAATCTAGCTGTGATGAAACTTCAATAGCTGTTGTAAAAAATGGCAGAGAAGTTTTATCTAACACTGTTGCTACGCAAATAGATATTCATACTCGTTTTGGTGGGGTTGTTCCTGAAGTGGCTTCAAGAAACCATGTAGAAGCTATTAATAATGTTTTGCAAACCTCTCTTAACGAAGCGGGTGTTACTTTAAATGATATAGATGCCATTGCTGTTACTTATGGTGCTGGCTTAATAGGTGCTCTTATGGTAGGGGTTAGTTTTGCAAAGTCTTTAGCCTATGCATTAAATAAACCACTTATTGCAGTTAACCATATTAAAGGTCATATGAGTGCAAATTATATTGAACACAAAGACTTACAACCACCTTTTATAGGTCTTGTTGTAAGTGGTGGACACACGGCCATTGTAGAAGTTCAAGATTATGTTAATCAAAAACTTATAGGCAGTACTTTAGATGATGCTATAGGCGAAGCTTATGATAAAGTGGCTCGTGTAATAGGGTTGGGTTATCCTGGAGGGCCAAAAGTAGATAAATGCTCTAAAGAAGGTAAAAACAATATAAAATTTGTTAAAGATGCATTAAAAAACACTTTTGATAGTAGTTTTAGTGGCTTAAAAACAGCTGTAATCAATTTTGTTAATAGCCTTAACCAAAAAGGCAAAGAAATACCTATTAACGATATTTGTGCTTCTTTTCAAGCTCAAGCGGTTGATGGACTTGTAGAAAAAACTATTAGGGCTTGCAAAAAGTATAACTACAAAAAACTTTGTGTTGCTGGCGGTGTAAGTGCTAATAGTTATTTAAGGCAAAAACTTTTAGAAAGGGGCGAAAAAGAGGGTGTAAGCGTGTATATGCCATCGCTTAAACTTTGCACAGACAATGCTGCAATGATAGCAAGCCTTGGGTATTTTAATTTAATGAATGATGTTGGCTTAAGCGACCTTAACTTAGATGCAGTTTCAAATATTGAAATTTAAATGATAAATACATTTATTGTTTAAATAAAATATTTTAAAGTATTTAAATTTTAAAACACGTTAAAAATTAAATTTGGCGTGTTTTTTTGTTTTGTAGCAAAATATTATAAATTTATAAAGTTCTATTGATATAAAAAACCCTACAAATGATTTTATTTGTAGGGTTTTAGATACACATATTTTTTAAGGCGTTTTGATTAATTTTGAGTTGGGTCAAAATTTGTAGCTGGAGTGGTTGGAAAATCAAATTTGCTGTTCTGAAGAACTTGCTGAACCATTAGAGTCAAATGTAGGAGCTTCTTTTAATTGACTTTCTGGGGATAATAAAGAATTGTTAGGAGAATGTCTATCATCATTTTTTATAAGTTGTTCCTTAATTTCTTCAGGTGTCATATTTTCATTTACTTTATCAGAATAATCTGGTTTTATTTCATGTCCAGTTTCTTCTTTAATTGCTATTATAGTTTCTGCAATTTGTTTTGGTGTTACTTCAGGAATTTGTTCTGGTGTTACTTCAGTAATAGGTGTTTTAAAATATTCCACCATTGCTTTGAATTCAGGAGATTCAAACTCAGTAAAATCAGGATTATTAGATGTAGGAATAATAAAGTTAGGTTTATTTAAATCGTAGTCTTCTTTTGCAATTTTTTCATATAAATCTTTTATATCTTTATTTTCAGTCATAAATGTTTACCTCTCTTTTTATTTTCTTTAATATATCACATAATTTACTTTTAGTCAATGTTTGTTGCTTTTATTTGTTAAAATTGACAAAAAATAAAAAAACAAGAAAAAGTCCTATTTTATTAAAGTATAAAATACAATAAATTAGGAGCATATTATGTTTTTTGTTATTAAGAAAAAAACTATTATTAGTTTTATTTGTATTTTATTGTTATTTTGTGGTATGGGGGTTTATTTTGGTGTGAAAAGTGTTGTAGCAAAGCCAAACTTATGTCCCGTTGTTTTAATTGATGCAGGGCATGGTGGTATTGACGGAGGAAGTGTTGGTAAGGTTAGTGGTGTAACAGAAAGCGACTTAAATTTAATATATGCAAAGAATTTAGCCAACCAACTAAAACAAATGAACATTAGTAGTGTTTTAACTAGAAATAATAATAAGGGGCTTTATGATAGTAGTGCAAAAAATTTAAAACGCAGTGATATGTCGGCGAGAAAAGCTATAATTGAAAAGTACAATCCTACTTTAGTTGTTTCTATTCATATGAATAGTTTTGTTAATAGTTCAGCTAGAGGGGCTCAAGTTTTTTATAAATTAAATAATGACGAGGGGAAAAATTTTGCCGATTGTGTTCAAAGTCAACTAGCTTGTAATTTAGAGTATGCTAAAAAAACTAGTAAAGTGGGAGATTATTATATTGTAAATTGCACAGATATTCCTGCAGTGCTTATAGAGTGTGGCTATTTAAGTAATAATGAAGAGGAACTTTTATTACAAGATAAGAATTATCAAAACAAAGTTTGTTATGGTATTTTATCTGGAATTGTTAGCTATTTAAATAAGGGAAGTTTTTAAATAAGATTTATAAAGGTTGTAAATTTTAATAAGTTGTAAATACATTTTTAACTTATGAAAATTAAAATTCTAATTAAATTGTTTTGTTTGTTTTATTTTTATCTCTTTAGTATTATTTAGGCAAAAAACACAAAAATTTAAATAATGGTTGAATGTTTACTGGTTTTGTGGTATATTTGGGTTAAATAAATAAGGAGATTTCTTAGTTATGGGGAAGAAACAAAATTTTGATAGAGAAGCCCAAATAAATATGTATAGCGATAGTATTGCTTTGTCGAGAAAAGAAGCTAACAAAAAAGGTATGTGGGGAAAGGTATATGAAACTCTTGGCAAAACGTTGACGTGTGCTGGTGTGTTAACAACAGTTGTTAAAGGTGGAGAACTTGTTCTTACTGTAATGAATTATGATGCTGTGCTTGAACTTGGTGTTGAACCTGCCCCTCCGGGAACAGAGTTAAATGCTGCAATTGGTGCTGCAGCTGGTATAGGTGCTTCGATTTTAGGTTCTACTATTTGGAATATAGGTTCTAAGTTATTTGAACAAAAGCATAGGGCTGATGATCGCACATCTTTCTTACAAAATAAAAGAAATGATTTAATAAGAGAAAAAAGGTCAGAAGAAATTAAAAAAATGCCTGGATATAATTATCAGGGAAAGGTTGTTGATGAACAGGCTTTGGAAAATATAAGGAAAGAAAATCCTGTTATTGAAGTTAAAAGTGCTTTTGGGGACGCTGACTCTAACATTCCAGATTGTTTTAAAACTTCTGCATTTGAAACAGTTGAAACTAAGGCTTCTTTAATTTCAGATAAAGCAGAAGATAATACTGGCGACAAATCAACAGATGTTGATAAACAATGGTTAGAAGATTTAAAAAAGACATATGGAGTTTGTAGCAATAATCAAAATAATGCTGGTTCCGACCTTATTTCTGAAGGTGGAGCAGACACTAACGTAGATTTTACTCCAGAAGAATAAAACATATAAAATTAATGAAAATTAAAAAGTTAAGGATGCATTCCTTAACTTTTTTTTAATAAAAAATTATTAAAATTAATATTTTATTAATGAGGCATTGAAAGTTTTAATTTTTTATGTTAGAATTTTTTCGGTTTTACAAAAATTTATGAAGATTTGTAAACGTTAATTTTTATTAATAATATATTATTCATATGTTCGGGGTAAAAATGAGAGATAATATTAAAAATGTAAACAATTTAATTAATTCACTTGAGGAGAATAAAAGTAATATAGATGATGTAAAAGCAGATATAATGTTTTTAGAGTCTACAAAAGATAGTTTTGGGCATTTGTCTGGTTTATCTTTGGCTGCGCCTATTATTTATGTTGCCGGTGTTTCTGCTATAGAACATTTTACTGGTGTAGAACAAGACAATAGCTTAAAAATAATGGGGCTTACTACATTAATTTCTTATGCTGGTTATTTTGGTTTTGACTGGCTTAAAACAAAAACTAGCAACAAATTACAAAGCTTAAAAAGTGAATTAAAACAATTAAAATCAGATAGAAATCAAATAGTTAGCACTTTTAGAGATATGGCAACTTTAGCTGATAAAAATGCTGAAACTATAGCTTCTGAGGTTAAAGCAAATGCTAAATTATCATCAATTCAAAACGATTTAGATAAAGATATTGTTGTTATTATACCAAGAGAAGAAGAATGTGAAGAAGCTGTCTTAAGTAACTGCGGGTTGGAACCTGATTCAGTTGGCATTTTGAATTTTGAAAATGATAAAATGGCCAACAAAGATAAGGCTAATGAAATAAAATTGGATGAAAAGACATCTTTACATAACCCAAGTTCAGATAGTATTTTAGAAGCTGTTGTGCTTGAAGAATAAAGTTCTTAACAAATATCTTTTTACTTAAAAATTTTGTTAATATAAAAAACATTCGTTAAAAAGTAGACTTTTATTTAAAAATTTGTCAGACTTATTGTGAGTTATTTAAAAGGTAGTAAATATATGGAAGAAAAGCTATACAAAGTATTTAGTTTTGGCGATGATATTTCTTTTTTTGAAGTTGATAGATTTAAAGAAGAAGAAACAACTTATTTATTGCTATTGCAAAGGGAAGAGCCTTATTTAATTGTTGCAGGAATATTAGACAAAAACAAAGTAACTATTGTTAAAGACGAAAAAAAACATGTTGAAGTTTTGCGTAAATTTTTTCCAGACAAACAAGCTGTTTTTAACAAACTTAGACCTTTTTTTAAAAATGAAGAAGATGCTAGAAAAATTTTAGGAATAGACGACGAGTAATAGTCGTCTTTTTTTATTTTCAAAAATGCTTTTTATTAAATAAATTGTTAAAAAGTTAATGTTTTTCATAAAAGCACTTGTTAGATAATTTGAAAAAATTATCTTTTTTTATTTTATATTATGTGATATAATTTTTTTGTATGAATGAAGATATTAAAATTTTAAACAATTTAACAAAAGGGCAAGTAGTTGATAATAATCCTTTAAACTTGGCATTTATAGGAGATGCTGTTTGGACTTTGTTTGTAAGAGAATTTTTTTGTGAAAAAACACATTTTAAAAACAATAATTTGCATAAGTTAACAACAAAATTTGTTAAGGCAACTTATCAATCACAAGCCTTAGACAAATTGCAAGAAATTTTAACTGAAGAAGAAAAAGATATAGCAAGACGTGCAAGGAATACAAAAATGAACACCGTTTCAAAAAATGCACCGCTTGCTGATTATAAAAAGGCCACTAGTTTTGAAGCTATAATAGGTTATAATTATTTGCTAGGTAATTTAAATAGAATTAAAGAGTGGTTTGATATTTTATCTGAAGATTTTTTAAAAGGTAGGAAGCAATATGGTTATTAGCGGGAAAAACAGCGTTTATGAAGCATTAAATTCTAGTAAAACAATTAATAGGGTTATGATTTCTAAACTTATACATGATGATTTTAGTAAAAAAATAATAGAACTTTGCAAAAATAAAGGTATTAGGTTTGATTTTGTTGAAAAGAAAAATTTAGATAAACTTTCGGAACATAACCAAGGGTTTGTAGCTGAGGTTACAGATTTTGAATATTCTTCTTTAGAAGATATTTTAAATAATAAAAAGGGTAAAGATTCTTTTATTTTAATTCTTGATAATATTCAAGACCCTCATAATTTTGGTAGTATTATTAGGGTTGCAGAATGTGCAGGGGTAGATGGGATTATAATAGAATCGCGTCGTAGTTGTAACGTAAACGAAACTGTTTATAAAACAAGTTGTGGGGCTGTTAATTATGTTAAAATTTCTAAAGTTACAAATATAAACGAAGTTATTAAAAAACTTAAGCAAGAAAATATATGGGTTTATGCTTGCGAAGCTGACGGAGAGAATATTTCTAAAGCTAACCTTACTGGAAATATTGCTATTGTTATGGGTAGTGAAGGTGAGGGTGTTGGCAGATTGACTAAACAAATTTGTGACGGAGTTATATCTTTACCTATGTTTGGTAAAGTTAATTCTTTAAATGTTTCAACAGCTACTAGTGCGGTGGTATATGAAATTGTAAGGCAAAGGATGAATTAATGTTAAACGAGGCTGAAATTATTAAAAAGGCACAAATGGGTGATGAAAAAGCGGTTAATAAGTTAATGAACTTATACAAGCCTTTAGTTACTATTATTGCAAGAAAATACTTTTTAATAAATGCAACAACAGATGACCTTATTCAAGAAGGTATGTTGGGGCTTTTTAAAGCTTACAGAAATTACGATTTAGATAATAATAAGGCTTCGTTTAAAACGTTTGCAAGTTTATGTATCAAACGCCAAATTCAATCTGCATTGATAGCAAATAATAGGAATAAAAACAAGCCTATTAACACATATTTTTCTATTAATAATCAAGGTAAAATATTACTTTCTGTTAATAATGATAAAGAAAAAGATGAAGAAGAAAATGGTTTTTATATTGCTTCTTCAAATTTAACACCAGAAGAAAGTGTTTTATTTAAAGAGAAATTAAGTGAAATAGATTTGCATGTTAATACACTATTGAGCGTTTTTGAAAAAAAAGTTTTGCAGTTATATATTAAGGGTCTTAATTATGTTGAAATTGCTCAAAGATTAAAAAAAGAACCTAAAAGTATTGACAATGCACTTAGAAGGATTAAAATAAAGTTAAAGGTAATAAGGATTTAAACGAATGCATTTAGCACTATATAGAAAATTTAGACCTAAAACTTTTGATGAAGTTGTTGGTCAAGACCACATAGTAAATACATTGATAAATCAGGTCAATTCGCAAAGGGTTGGTCATGCTTATTTATTTACTGGAACAAGAGGAACGGGTAAAACAAGTTGTGCTAAAATTTTTGCAAAAGCTATTAATTGTTTAAGCCCTATTAATGGCTCACCATGTGGCAAGTGTCAGGCTTGTGTTGAAATAGAACAAGCTAATAATATTGATGTTCTTGAGATAGACGCAGCAAGTAATAATGGTGTTAATGAAATTAGGGAGCTAAGAGAAAAAATAAAATATCCGCCTATATATGGTAAATATAAAGTTTATATAATAGACGAAGTTCATATGCTTACTGATAGTGCTTTTAATGCTTTATTAAAAACACTTGAAGAACCCCCTGCACATGCTGTTTTTATTCTTGCAACAACAGAAGTTCATAAATTACCAGCAACTATTCTTTCGCGTTGTATGCGTTTTGATTTTAGGTTGGTTGATAAAGAAACATTAAAGAATTTGCTTATAAAAATTCTTTCAAAGCTTGAAATATCTTATGATGAACAATCAGTCGATGCTATTGCTACTGCTGGCGAAGGTAGTGTAAGAGATATGTTTTCGGTAGCCGACTGTGTAGTCGCTTTTAGTAATAATAAAATAACTTATGACAAAACTGTATGTGTTCTTGGCACTAGCGATAGAGATATTGTTTTAAAACTATCTGAAAATATTATATCTGGTAATTTGGGTGGTGTTTTAGAAACTATTAATGAAATTTATATTTCAGGAAAAAACATTGTAGCTTTGGCTAAAGAAATGACGGTTAACTTTAAAGATTTACTAGTAATAAAAAGTTGTAATAATGCTAGCAAAATTTTAAACTTGCCTATAAATATTTATGAGAAATTAAATGTTTTATCTCAAAAGATTGAAACACATAGACTTATTGCTTTTATGCAAAAGTTTAGTGAAATTGAAAGTGAATTAAAATATGCTTTGTCTCCTAGAACGCTTTTAGAAATAGTTTGTTTAGAGTGTGCTAGCTTAGACAACTTAAAAAAAAACTAATTAACGATTTTGAGCAAAATAATTTTGAACATATAAGCAATAAAAACATAGATAATTGTTATCAAAATAGATCTATTCAATTAAATACCACAAACAGGTTGGAACCAAGATTTGTTTGGGGTAATTTAGTTATGAAATTAAGACAAAATAATTTTATGACATTGCATACTGCATGTGGGGAAATTAGAGACGTAAAAATTGAAAAAAATGAAGTAAAAGTTAATATAAAAGAAGAATACCTTTATAATATTTTGAAAACTGAAGATAATTATGCTACACTTACTAAGTTGCTAAGAGAAATTGACCAAAATTTAACATTAAGTTTTATTTTAGTTGAAAAGACTATTGATAAATCTTATAAAAATTTGGAAATACTAAAAAATATTTTTGGAAGCGATTTAATGCTTAAGTAACTTTTTATTCAAAAAAATAATAAAAATTAAAAAGGAGAATTTATATGGCAGGATTTAATAGATTTGGTGGGTTTGGCGGTGGAGCAAATATGCAAAACATGATTAGACAAGCTCAAAAAATGCAAGCCGAAATGCAAAAGAAAAATGAAGAACTTGCAAACACTGAACTTATAGGTGCTAGTGGTGGTGGAATGGTTGAAGTTGTTATAACTGGTAAAAACGAAATAAAGGCAGTTAGAATTAAACCAGAAGCGGTGGATCCAGATGATGTAGAAATGTTAGAAGATTTAGTAATGGCTGCTATTAAAGATGCTCAAAATAAAGTTGCTCAAATTAGTAAAGATATGCTAGGGCCTATGGGCAGTTTTTAATTTTTAGGTGAAAAAGTGGAAGAAAATTTATTAGAGAAATTAATAGGTGCTTTTATGTATCTGCCGGGGGTAGGTTATAAAACAGCACAAAGATATGCTTATCATGTTTTGAATGGTAAGGATGATGATGTTAAAAATTTTATAAATGCCGTAGCTATAGCTAAAGAAAAAATAAAGTTCTGTGATTGTTGTGGTAATTTTGCAACGGATAGTTTGTGTGATATTTGCAAAAGTAGAAAAAGTAAAATTATTTGTGTTGTAAAAGAACCAAAAGATATTTATGCTATTGAAAAAGTAAAGAATTTTGATTGTGTTTATCATGTATTGCATGGATGTATTAGCCCGCTAGATAACAAAGGGCCAGATGATATTAGAATAAAAGAACTTTTAGTAAGATTAAATGGCGATGATTACCAAGAAGTAATTGTTGCAACGAATCCCGATGTTCAGGGTGAAGCAACTGCTATGTATATTGCAAAACTTTTAAAACCGTTAGGAGTTAAGGTTACTAGACTTGCTCAAGGAATATCTATGGGTAGCGAGTTAGAGTATGCAGATGAAATTACTTTATCTAAAGCTATAGAAGCTAGGAGAGAAATATAATTTAAAAGAAGCAAATTGTTTTGCTTCTTTTTTTATTAAAAAATACATTTGAGAATGTTGCTTTGTTTAGGTTGTTGATATTTTTTAATAAAATTGATTTTTTAATAAAACATTGAAATAAAATTGTGGAAGATTAAAAAGAAATCTGATTATTAAATTACTAAATAAAATCAGCATAAGTTGAAAAGTATTGCTTAAAAATTTGTAAAAAAATTTTTATTTAAAAATCACTTAAAAAATTATAAAAGTTTTCTTGAAAATTACATAAAAAACGCTTAAAAAAATATGAAAAAAAATACAAAAAATGTTAAAAAAATTAAGAAATATAGTTATAATAGTTGCTATATCAAAAAAAATATGTTAAAATACTTACGTATTTTAAAAGTACAAAAAAAAGTGTTTTTTTATTAAAAAATTGGCAGTAAAACATGCCTAGATATTTGTTAAAAAACTTATCTTTTTAATGATGTTATTTTTAAAATACACAGAGCGTTTTTTTGTTTTAAAAAAGCACAAAAAAATTAAATAAAATAGTTTTACTTGCGTTAGTTCTTTTTTAATTATTTTAAAGAACATATTTTTGCTATTCACAAAACTATTTTGGTTTTTCGTCGCGAAAAATTCACATTGCTTTTTAAAATAAATATTTTTACTTTTTAGTTTAATAATACTTAGGAGGGATTTATGCAGGACAATCAATCCAACTCAATAAATCAAAATGGAGTTAATAAAGTTCCAAATCAGCAAGGGGCAAGTCAACCACCGTTGTATAATGGGGGTGGGGTTCAGTCGCCTCAAAATAATGCGGGTAGTAATATGCCTCCGCAACAACAAGCAGTGCCTTTACAACAAAGTCCGGGTAATGCTCAAAATACAAACGCATCGCAAAGTGTTAACAATGTTAATGCTTCCTTTAATGCTGTAAACAATAATCCTGCAAATCAATCTTATGTTAATAATATAAATCCAACAAGCATTAACCCTTATGGAAATAAGGGTAATGTTCAAACGCAAGTAAATGTAAATCAAGGTTTACAACAAAATAACGTTCAAAATGCTAACTTGCAAAATAATAGTCAAAATTCAACTAATAGTTTGTTTGCTGAAAGAAATGAACAAAAACTTGATAAACAAAATAGGGGTGGAAAAAGAAAGAAATCTATTATTGCAATAGTTATGCTTGCTTTAATTGCGTTGGCAGGTGGAGCATATGCAATTATAAATATGTTTTTAGCTAAAACTTATAAAATTAGTTTTGAAACGGGTCCTTTTGACAATGTTTCCGCTATTACTGTTAAAGAAGATAGTTATTACGATATACCTAAATCTTTAAGTAATATTTATAACAACACAGGTGATTGTATTGTTGAATTTACTGGTTGGTATAAAAAAGACGGCACAAGATATGTTGGTCAAAATATTAATGAAGATTTAACTTTAGTTGCTGGTTATAAAACAAATACAGTTAAAACTACATTTGTTATTCCTAATTTTAAAGCTGTAAAAGCAGATGGTTCGGATAAATATTTGTACTTGGGTGAAATCAATACTAGGTATTATGATGAGAAAATTGATTTTTCTAAAAATAATATTAAGGAAATGATTACAAACCTAAAAGACCCAAATAAAGATAGAAGCACTTTGCCTTTATATGTTCCAGGCAAGGGTATTTCTTCTAGTTCTGGTTATTCAGTAGGCGTAAGTACATATTCAACATATTTAAAAACATACTACAGTATAAAAGGTTTTGCTACAGAGCCTAATGGAAAGGTAGTTTATGCATATAATGAAGATAAACCTATTAGTTTATCTACTCCTAAAAACAACACTGTGTTATATGTAATTTATGAAAAGCAAGATGTTAAGATTAACTTTAATTCAAACACTTTAGGTATTAAAGATTATTATAAATCTTTAGGTGAAAGCAGTTTTAAAGAAAGTAACTATGCTGACCAAATTATTTCTTTAAATCTTGAATTTAATATTAATTACACTTTAAAAAGAATGGTGGAAATTGAATCTGCTGTTATAGATACAAAAGCAGTAAAACACCATATTCAATTAGGTTGGTCTGTGTTAGACCCTTCAAATGAAAATTTTGGCAAAAAAGGGTATTATTATAGTTTTGATAGCAGTGATGAAAGTTTAGATAAAAATATAACTCTTAATGAAACTTTCTTTAAAAATCAAAAAGAAGTTACTTTGTATGCAGTTTGGAGCCTTAATAATCCAGGCATGATTATTGTTACAAATTATACTAATGGCGGTATTTCTGATTACGTTGAAAGAGAATCTCTTTCTATGGCAAAAGCAGAAAGTATTTCTCAAATTGTTCAAGAAAATAATGAAAAGCTTAATAAAGACGGCTATGCCCTTATAGGCTTTAATACTAGAGCTGATGGAAATGGAACTATTATAGGTTTAGGAGATTCTATTATAGGCGATAGAACTGCTGATTATTATGATGAAAGTACAGACAATGTAGTTATTTATGCTGTTTATAAGAAAATAATTGATATTTTAATTTATTTCAATGATGATAGTTTAGATATGGCTACATGCCAAGAATATTCAAATGGTTTAAACAATCTCTCTCTTGGGTTTGAACTTGGAAACGAGGCTGGTAAAGGTAACTATTATTATAATTCTTCAAATATTAAAGTTGAAAGTTTGCAAAATACAGATGAACAAGGTCAAACAGTTAGATATGCTTTAATTAGCAATTTAATTGAAGGTGCTAGTTTTGAACTTGAGGTATTAAAAAGAGTAAACACTTCAGACGGCGAAAATTATTATAATGTAAGTCATTTTGTTTCAAACAAGGATGTTAAAGAATATAATGTTGGTGACATATATACTGTTTCTTCAAAATATTTAGAACAAGGGACTAATGATATTTATTTTAATACAGTTTGGGTAGGTAAAGATTATTACTTTACTGTAAATGATGAAGCCGCTATAAAAAATGTTATTGTAAAATATGGTAGCGTTTATGATTTTGTTTATCAAACAGCTTCTGATAACTCTTCTATTACAACAGTAGATTTTACAATTAGAGATTCTAATAAAATTGCTGTAAACGGTGGAAATTTATCTTTCCAAAGGGAAGGTTATGTATTTGATGGTTGGTATAGTGATTCAAATATATCTGCAGATACAAAATTACAACCACAAAATCAATTTGTTATTAATAATAAATTTAATGCTGTATACTCAAATTGGATAATTAATACATATGATATTACTTACTATTTTAATGGTGGTTGGTATAATGATAGTCAAGAGTATTTTGTTGTAGAAGATGTTGCTTATGGCACAAAAATAAACTTGTTAGGTGAAGATGTTGTTTCTAATGATGGTTTCTGGTTTGAAGGCTGGTCTTTAACTAATAATTCTAGTGTAGATTATGCATGGGATGAATTAGAGTTTGAGGTAAAAGCTAATGCTCAATTTATTGCAGTATGGAAACAAAAACTTTATGCTAATGTTTACTTAGACCAAGATAAATCTCAGCAAGCGGTATTAACAGCTAACAGAGATAATGAAATTACTTTGACAGGTAATGAAATAAATGGTTATTCTTTTGATATTTATAGTACAAATGTGCTATCAACTTCAGAAGAAGGCAGAATTGTTATTGCAGAAGAAGACACAATAATTATTGATGAAGATATTAATCTATATGGAATGTGGTTTGAAATACAATTTACAAATGGTGATGAGCAAGGTAATTATGGTGTAACGGGAAATGTACCAGAAAATTATTATGTAACTTATGGTGCTCAATTTGATTTACCTCAAAACACATTTAATAGTGATGATTATTATAAATTTGCAGGTTGGACATTTAATAATAGTGAAGCATCTAAATCATTTGTAGTAGATGAAACAAGTACAGGCTTTACAAAAATTGATGATAATATTGGTCAAATTTTATCTTTTGATGCTAGTTGGCAATATAAAGATGTTAAAGTTAATATAAATAGAACGCTTGATGGTGGTATTGCTAACTCTACTGTTGTAGACGTGAATAAAACCTCTATTTTAACATTTACTGATAAAACTAGCGGATGGCCAATAAAGGCTAATAAAGAATTAGATTATTTTACAGACAAAGTTTATGCTATGTTTGTTGATGATAATCAAGTTGATATTGAATTACCTGTGCCTAATGCTAAAAATGTAGCAGATGGTTTAATTTACTTTGATGAACAAAACGATGTGTTTATTTATAATATTTACCCTGTGTGGAAACTTTCAGTTTTATATAATGCTAATAATAGAAGCGGAGTTGCTAACATTTATGAATGTATAGGAAGAGACTATTCTGATTTAAACAGTAATGGTAAATATGAAGTTGAAAGTGAAATATCTTCTAACTTTAATGTAACCTTAATTGAAAAACCAGAAAGTTTTGTTTTTGAACACAGAAATTTCGTAGGTTGGTCATATCGTACTGAAGGTGGTAATATTTTAAATTGTGGTGACGTAATAGAAAACGTTACTGATGATTTTGTATTATATGCTCAATGGGAGAATAAAACATATACAATAATATTTAATGATAAACACAATTCAGGTAACGCACCAGAAAACATACAATTTGTTTATGGTAGAAATGTAACCTTGCCAGATATAACAGGCGCTGAAAGTGTTGATGAAAATGGTATTTATCAAACAGCAGTTGGATTTAGTTATAATGAAGGCGCACAAGTATTTGACTTTAGTGAAATTGTAAGCCTTGATACAATTTCAGATGACGGGTTTGTAAAAAATGATGAGTATAATGATGATAAAATTATTATTGATATAGAATGGTTAGAAAAAGAATATAATTTAGTTGTTCTTTTGGAAAACGGTACATTACAAACTGACGAAGAATTAAGTGACAAAATAACTTACATTGAAGATGAAGAAGAAAACTATATTGTTTATACTGTTAAATATAGTGAAGTTTCTTCAGATGGAATTGCTTTAATAAGTGATGGTTTAGGTAGATATAAGTATATCTTTGATGGTTTTGAAAATTCTGATAATGGATATATAACTATTGTTAATAACTCCTACAATTACAAATATTCTGGCTCTGCTAGTGATTTTGAAAATAATAGTGGAGATGTTATTTCAGTTAACTGGGTAGAAGTGTATACTATTTTGTTTGATGCTAATGGTGCAACAGGTAACATTAATGGTTTACAACAAAATGTTATTGAAGTTACTGACGAAGAAAGTGGAGAAATTTTAAAATCTGCTACTTTTACATTGCCTGAAGAAAGCGAAATTAATTTAACTCACCCTGGCAGTGGTGTTGAACTTGTAGGTCTTTGGTTTACAAATGATGTTGAAAGTATAAAAGAAAATAGTGATAAATTAATTACTTGGAATAGCGAATTAATAGTTACTCCAGAATTATTAGAGCTTTACGATGTAGATAATAGCAATACTATTACCTTATATGTTGTTTGGAAAACTAAATTAATATTTAATGCAAACATAGATGATATTGATTCTGTTGAAGTAGTGAGCTTTACAATGCCAGATGCAAGTTCAGAAAATGGAAAAGCTGTTATTGAAGGCGACAATAGAGGATT